>NZ_CP120653.1:941026-1254702 GCF_030545015.1 Myroides sp. JBRI-B21084 | reverse complement strand
CGCAACATTAAACTGACCTAAACTGTGTTTTATAGTTGCTCTTAAAATAGCATATAACGCTTGTTCATCGTCAAACTTAATCTCGGTTTTGGTTGGGTGAATGTTTATATCAATACTGTTTGGAGGCAAATTTAAATACAAAAAGTAACTTGGATGCGTACCATCTTTCAACAAACCTTCAAAAGCAGCGGTTACCGCATGGTGTAAATATCCACTTTTAATAAATCGATCGTTTACAAAGAAAAACTGCTCGCCCCTACTTTTTTTAGCAAATTCGGGTTTAGCAACAAAGCCATTAATTTCAACAATTTCGGTAGTTTCTTGAACAGGCACTAGTTTTTCATTGGTTTTACCACCAAAAACGTTTACAATACGCTGACGAATGTTCGATGAAGGTAGGTTAAACATTTCACTACCGTTATTGATACATGTAAACTGAATGTTGGGATGTGCCAAAGCTACACGTTCAAACTCATCAATTACATGACGTAATTCTACTTGATCAGATTTTAAGAAGTTTCTTCGGGCAGGAATATTAAAAAACAAATTTTTAACCGAAAACGATGTACCGCTTGGAACAACAGCCATTTCTTGCGAAATAATTTTACTGCCTTCAATAATTACTTGCGTACCAAGTTCGGCGCGGTGTTCTTTTGTTTTAAGTTCTACGTGTGCAATTGCAGCAATTGATGCAAGTGCTTCGCCACGAAACCCTTTGGTTTGTAGCTGAAATAAATCTTCGGCTATAGAAATTTTAGATGTAGCATGACGTTCAAAACACATACGCGCATCAATTTCGTTCATTCCTTTGCCGTTATCAATTACTTGTATAAGCGTTTTACCGGCATCTTTAATTACCAGTTTAATAGCAGTTGCACCTGCATCTACTGCATTTTCAAGTAATTCTTTAACTACCGATGCGGGGCGTTGTACCACTTCGCCAGCGGCAATTTGGTTGGCAACGTGATCGGGCAATAAACGTATAACGCTTGACATGTATTTTTACTTATTTTTTAATGATTTACAAAAATACAATTTTATGTGGTATTTTACTTACCATTGCCCTTTACTTAAAGTTAAAGAAAACAAAAAAGCTCTGAAAATTTCAGAGCTTTTGGTTATTTTTTATTTAATGCAATCATTTTAAGTGCGGCTACTGCGGCTTCGGTTCCTTTATTTCCGTGGATACCTCCGCTTCTATCTATTGATTGTTGTTCAGTATTATCGGTTAGCACACAAAAAATGGTAGGCACATCGTACGCAATGTTCAAATCTTTAATACCTTGTGTAACGCCTTCGCAAACAAAATCAAAATGTTTAGTTTCGCCCTGTATCACACAGCCAATGGCAATAACGGCATCAAACTGTTGAGTTTGTAACATTTTTTTGCTCCCAAAAATCAATTCAAAACTTCCGGGAACGTTCCAACGTACAATATTTTCGGGCTTTGCGCCACAGTCAATTAAAACATCGTAAGCACCTTGGAATAAACCATTGGTTATTTTATCGTTCCATTCCGAAACTACTAAACCAATTTTTAAACTGCTTGCGTTTATTAAATCGGCTTTGTTGTATTCTGAAAGATTTTTGTTTGCTGTTGCCATAATTATTGAGCCATTCCTAAGTAAACATCAATATTTGTAGCTTCCATTGAACCTTTGTAATTATCTTTAATTAAAGTAAACAATTTTAAAGCTTCTTCTTTCTTACCTAATTCTAAAGCCATTAAACCCGCTTTGTATGCGTAACGTGGTGTAGAAAAATCGTTAGGTGCATGTTCTGAAGCTTTTTTGTAAAATTCAAAAGCATCTTGTGGTTGGTTTAAATCGGCAAAAGCATCGCCAATAGCCCCTAACGACATTGCTTTTAAAAACATATCTTTAGAATTAAATTGTTCTAAATGCTTAATAGCTTCTTTATTTTTACCCATATTTAAATAGGCTGTACCAGCATAATAATGCGCTAAATTAGCAGCATCGGTTCCGCTGTATTTTTCGGTAATGCTTAAAAAGCCCATTTTACCTTCGCCTCCTTTTAAAGCCAAATTAAATAACGAATCTGAAGCTTGGCCGTTTAAAGCTTGGTCGTAAAACTGTTGTGCTTGAAACATTTCGTTTGCAGCTTCTTCTTCTTTTGGCTCTACAATAAAATTTTGGTAACCTAAATATCCTACAGCAAGTAGTGCCAATCCACCAATTGCATAAAATATTTTAGATTGATTTAATGTAAACCAAGTACCCACTTTATTAGCAGTTGTATCTAAAGAATTAAATACTTCGGCTGTATCACTTGTATCGTTTAACACAGCTTGGTGTACGTTTTCTTCTTTCTCAACCTGTGGTTTTTCAGGTTTATACCCTCTTTTATTATATGTTGCCATAATGATGTAAGAATTTTAATCTGGGCAAAAATAGGATTTTTCTTCAAATTTAAAAGTCTATTTTTAGATATTTTTTAGAAATTTGCTTTTTCATTCAATAAATAAAACTGCTTTTGTGAATTTAGAGCATATACATATCCTTAATTTTAAAAATATTTCTGAAAAAACGCTTGAATTTACCAAGAAGATTAATTGCTTTGTGGGTAAAAACGGTCAAGGTAAAACTAATTTGCTTGATGCCATTTATTATTTAGCGTTTGGCAAAAGTTATTTTAACCCCATTGCGTTGCAAAATATTAAACATAACGAAGATTTTTTTGTGGTTGAAGGTACTTTTACAAAAAACAACAAACACGAACAAATTGCTTGCAGTTTAAAAAAAGGACAAAAAAAGGTGTTGAAACGCAATGGTAAAATTTACGAAAAATTTGCCGATCATGTGGGGTTAATTCCTATGGTTATGATATCGCCTAGCGACCAAGATTTAATTTCTGAAGGAAGCGAAACCCGCAGAAAATTTATCGATTTGGTAATTTCGCAGCAAAACACTCCTTATTTACAGCAAATTATTCAGTACCAAAAAATTATTGCGCAGCGCAATGCCCTTTTAAAATATTTTGCTTTAAACCGCGTTTTTGATGTGGATACTTTAAGCGTTTATAACGAACAATTAAGTGATTTAGGAACCGAAATTCATTTAAAAAGAAAAGCTTTTGTAGAAGAATTTAATCCTATATTTACTAAATATCATAACCAAATTACAGGTAATAACGAAAAAGTAGAAATTAAATACGAAAGTCAGTTAAACAATACCCCTTTATTGGAACTTTTTGACACCTTTTTACAAAAAGATCGCGTGTTACAATATACATCGGTAGGTGTACATAAAGACGATTTATTGTTTGAAATTAATGGCTATCCTATAAAAAAATACGGTTCACAAGGGCAACAAAAATCATTATTAATTGCATTAAAATTGGCTCAGTTTGATTTTATTAAAAAACAAAGTGGGGTGCCTCCTATTTTATTATTTGATGATATTTTTGATAAGTTAGATGCCGAACGCGTGCAACAAATTATACAAATGGTAAATAATGCAACATTTGGCCAATTGTTCATAACGGATACACACGAAGATCGCACCGAATTAATAGTAAAACAAACTAATTTAGATTACGAAATTTTTAAAATATCAACTTAAAACAAAAGCCTTTTTGTTTATTTGCACAAAATTACAGCTATGCAACACAATCAATCTTTAAAAAACTACAATACTTTTGGTATTAATGCGCAAGCAACAGCTTTTGTTACAATTACATCGGTAAATCAATTAAAAAATGTAATTACAACAAACAATAATAAACTTCCGCTTTTTATTTTAAGTGGCGGTAGTAACATGTTGCTTACTAAAAACATTGATGCTTTGGTGTTACATATTGATACAAAAGGTGTTGAAATTATTAATGAAGACGACCATTTTGTTTGGATTGAAGCACAAGCTGGCGAAGTTTGGCACGAATTTGTTTTACAAACTATAGATAGAAACTTAGGCGGTTTAGAAAACTTATCGTTAATTCCTGGAAAAGTAGGTTCGTCACCCATTCAAAACATAGGAGCATACGGTGTTGAAATTAAAGACACCATGCATAGCTTAACTGCTTTAAATTTAGAAACATTAGAAACAGAAACTTTTTTAAACACCAATTGTGAATTTGGTTACCGCGAAAGTGTTTTTAAAAGTAAATTAAAAGACAAATACATAATTACATCGGTTACTTTTAAACTAAAAAAAGCACCACATGAATTGCACACAACTTATGGCGCTATTCAGCAAGAATTAGATTTTAAAGGTATTACAACACCTACAATTAAAGATGTTAGCAATGCGGTAATAGCTATTCGCCAATCAAAATTACCCGATCCAAAAGAAATTGGTAACAGTGGCAGTTTTTTTAAAAACCCTGTTATAAGTATTGATTTGTATGAACAACTAATTAAAAAAAACGCAAACATACCACACTACCCCGTAAATAATTTACAAGTAAAAGTTCCAGCTGGCTGGCTAATTGAACAAGCTGGTTTAAAAGGATATCGCAAAGGCGATGCGGGCGTACATACTAAACAAGCCTTGGTGTTAGTTAACTACGGAAATGCTACAGGACAAGAGCTAATAAACCTTGCAAAATATGTTCAAGAAACCGTTTTTAATAAATTTGGAATAGAAATTACGCCTGAAGTTAACATTATTTAATTTTTAAACTTGTACTAATTAACATTTAAAGTAATTTTGCAGCTACATAAAAGCATACTATGGCATTACTACTACTTTATATTTTAGCGGGTTTATTTTTTTGCTTATTGGTTTATTATTTAGGTTTCTTTTGGAGTGCCGCTTTTAATAAACCACAAGAAAATAATGCAAAAAGAATTCCAGTTTCGGTAATTGTTTACGCTAAAAACAATAGTGAAGAGTTGCGCTATTTACTGCCTGTATTGCTAAATCAAAATTACCATCAGTACGAATTGGTGCTTGTAAACAATGCATCTACCGACGATACTTTAGATTTAATTAAAGAATACGCTTTAATGTACCCAAATATAAGAGTGGTTGATGTAGTAAATAACGAAGCCTTTTGGGGCAATAAAAAATATGCACTTACACTTGCTGTTAAAGCTAGTAAAAATGAATATTTAGTTTGTATTGATGCCGATAAAAAAATACACTCTTACAATTGGTTGTTACAACTAACATCGCATTTCACATTACATAAAACCATTGTTTTAGGATCGTTTTTTTACAGCAAACAAAAAGGAATCTTTAATAAATGGTTGCGTTTTTTTCATACAATGCAACAACTACAAGTTTTAGCATATTCCAAAAACAGTACACCTTACAGTTTAAATTTACAGCAAATTGCCTTTAAAAAAGAAGAATTTTATAATGTAAACGGTTTTATTAGTCATTTACAAAAACCGTTATTTACAAACGAATATTTTATAAAAGATGTAGCAACGGTAAAAAACACTGCCATTTGCGAACATCCCGAAGCTTTAATTGAAACCGAAGCTATAAATAAAAATGATTACAAAATTCTTAAAAAACAACAAGTTAAACTACTTACAGACTTAAAAGGAAGTACTTCATTTAAAATAAAATTCTTTAATTTAATACAGTTTTTATTTATTATTGCTGCAATAGTTTCGTTTACTACTTTAACGTATTGGTACATTACATTAGCAATTGTATTACTACGTAAAATACTTTTTTGGATTATTTTTAATAAAGCAGCTAAAAAACTAACTTACACCGATTTAACTTTGCATTTTATTTTATTTGATTTGTTTTATATTTTTATGCAAGTTCAATTATTTTTATCAAATATTTTCAGCAAACCAAAACCCTAATTAATTGAAAACCAATACAGAAACCTTAATTAAAAGCGCAAAATTGGGAAACCAATCTGCTTTTACTACTTTGTTAGATATTTATTGGGGCGAAGTATATCATTTTATATTAAAAAGAACCGAAAATGAAACCGATGCCGAAGATATTACCATTGAAACTTTTGCCAAAGCTTTTGATAAATTAAACACGTTTAACGATACATTTGCATTTAACACTTGGTTAATTACTATTGCCAAAAATGTTCATATTGATTTGTTAAGAAAGCGAAAAGCAAACCAATTTGTAAATTTAAATGATAACGATACCTATTTATTTGAAATTTTAGACGATGATGATTCTTTAGAAGATCAATTAATTTTTGAACAAAACTTAGCTACTTTAAAACGTTGCATTAAACAACTAAAACCTCATTATCAACAAATTATACAATTACGCTACTTTCAAGAACGCAGTTATAACGAAATTGCCGAAATTATAAACGAACCACTTAATAACGTTAAAATTAAAATTTTACGCGCCAAAAAACTTTTAACCGAATTAATTAAAAAAGCATAATTTATAGACATTTGTAATTTTATACTATGTTGTTGGGTTATTATATCGTATTAAAACGACAAATTTTAACTTTCTGCCATTTTATAAAAATATAAATTTGCTGCATGTATGCTTTAGTTGATTGTAATAATTTTTATGCAAGTTGTGAACGTGTTTTTAAACCACAATATCGCAATACCCCCATTGTTATTTTAAGTAATAACGACGGTTGCGTAATTGCGCGCAGTAACGAAGCTAAAGCATTAGGAATACCAATGGGAGCACCTGCCTTTGAATATCGAAATGTATTTAAAGAAAAAGGCGTTCAAGTATACTCGTCTAACTATGCGCTTTACGGAGATATGAGTAATCGTGTAACGCGCATCTTAAAAAAATATACTCCAGACATTGAGGTTTATTCTATTGATGAATCTTTTTTAAAATTTAAAGGTTTTGAAAAATATAATTTAACCGAATATTGTTCTAAAATTCGTAACGAAGTTTTACAAAACACTTTAATTCCTACATGCGTTGGTGTGGCACCAACTAAAGCATTAGCAAAAGCCGCAAACCGAATTGCTAAAAAATTTCCTCAATTAAATGGCGTTTATGTAATTGATTCTGAAGAAAAAAGAATAAAAGCCTTAAAATGGTTGGATATTGAAGATGTTTGGGGAATTGGCAGACAATTTGCAAAAAAATTAAAAACAAAAGGCATAAACAAAGCATACCACTTTACGCAACTACCAAGCGATTACATTCGTAAAGAATTTTCGATTGTTGGCTTGCGCTTAAAAAAAGAATTAGAAGGCATTTCTGTTTTAAATTTAGAAGATGTTCCATGTAAAAAAAGTATTGCTACAACCCGAAGTTTTGATACTACTTACACCAACAAAAGTTATTTACAAGAACGTATTTCTACTTTTGCCACTACATGTGCCGAAAAACTTCGAAACCAAAAAAGCACATGTAATATTGTTACCGTTTTTGTTACTACAAACCGTTTTAATGAAGCACATGAACAATATTACAAATCAATTAATGTTATAATACCATTTGCAACAAATTCAAGCATAGAAATTACTAAATATGCTAAAAAAGGGTTGGAACATATTTTTAAACAAGGGCTTCATTACAAAAAAGCAGGTGTAATAGTGAGCGGAATTGCCCCCGAGAATGAAAAACAATTTAATTTATTTGAAGATGAACCTGTAAATCATAGAAAAATAATGAATGTAATGGATAAACTTAATTTTAAATACGGCTCTAAAAAAATTAAACTAGCATCACAAGCTTTAGATAAAACATGGAAAATGAGACAAGATTTATTAAGCCCAAACTATACAACCGATATAAATGATATTTTAACAATAATATGAAGCTAATAAGTAATATAAAATTTTCAACTGATTTACAATTATTGAAGTTAGATCACGCAAACAAACCTATTTATGTTGAATTTCATGGAAACGTAAGCGCTGGGTTTCCGTCGCCTGCAGAAGATTTTTTACAAGAACGCATAAGTTTAGATCAATTGTATTTAAGTAAGCCCGAAAGTACGTTTTTAACTAGAATTGGCGGGTTATCTATGTTTCCCGACTATCAATTGAACGATATCATCATCAATCGATCAGACTATGAATTACAACATGGTGATGACGCAGTAGTTTCTGTTAATAATTCAGACTTTACCTTAAAAAGATACAATGCTGAAACAAATACTTTTTATGCTATAAATGAAGATTTTAAAGATGCTTTTAAAGTAACTAATGATGATGTTGTAGTACTGCTTGGCGTTGTAGATACTATTGTGCGCGAAAGAAAGAAAAAAAACAACAAAAAGGCGTTTTAATACACATGCCCCTAATAGTTAACTATTAGGGGCATGTGTATTTTTGCAGCACTTTTATTTACTTAAAATATCTAGTAAATCTTGCAAGGTACCATTTTGCTGCTCACCAGTTTGTAAGTTTTTCAAAGCAAATATGTTTTGATTCATTTCTGTTTCGCCAACAATTACAGCGTATTTAATTCCTTTTTTCTCGGCATACTGAAACTGTTTTGCCATTTTTGCTTTATCGGGATACAATTCACACTTTACACCTTTATTACGTAAATTCGCAATTGCTTTTAAACAATATTTTGCTTCGTTTTCGCCAAAATTTAAAAACAAAACATCGGTAACATTAGTAACTGTATTAGGAAATAGGTTTAACTCTTCAACAACCAAATAAATGCGATCTAAACCAAAAGATATACCAACACCACTCATGTTTTTTAATCCAAAAATACCTGTTAAATCATCGTAACGGCCACCGCCACCTATCGATCCTAATTGAACCGTTGCAGGTGCAGCAACTTCAAAAATAGCTCCCGTATAATAATTTAAACCACGAGCCAATGTTACGTCTAAATCTAAAATAGCCGATTGTAAGCCTAATTCTTCAACAGTTTCACAAATAAAAGTAAGTTCATTTACCCCTTTTGTGCCTTCTTCAGAAGTTGCAAGTAATTGGCGTAATTGGTCAATTTTTTCAGTTAACGTTCCGTTAAATGCAAATAAAGGTTGTACTTTAACTAAAGCCTCTTCAGAAATTCCTTTAGCTAACATTTCAGTTTTAACACCTTCTTCGCCAATTTTATCTAGTTTATCTAAAGCAACAGTAAAGTCAATTAATTTATCGCTTGCACCAATAACTTCGGCAATACCAGCTAAAACTTTTCTATTGTTAATTTTAATGGTAACGCCTTCTACTTTTAAATCGGTAAAAACGGCATCGTACAACTGTACCAATTCCACTTCTTGCCATAACGATGTAGATCCTACTACATCGGCATCGCATTGGTAAAACTCACGATAACGCCCCTTTTGCGGACGATCGGCACGCCAAACCGGTTGTATTTGGTAGCGTTTAAACGGAAATTCTAATTCGTTTTGATGTTGAACTACAAAACGTGCAAACGGAACCGTTAAATCATAACGCAACGCTTTTTCTGATATTTGTGAGGTTACTTTTTGGCTGTTTTTTTCGTTTAATAAGG
This sequence comes from Myroides sp. JBRI-B21084, assembly GCF_030545015.1. Taxonomy (GTDB): domain Bacteria; phylum Bacteroidota; class Bacteroidia; order Flavobacteriales; family Flavobacteriaceae; genus Flavobacterium. The sequence continues at coordinate 1,245,340 of NZ_CP120653.1, read as the reverse complement.
TTTCGTTGACCTTAGAAAGATAATCACCAGAATTTAAAATTTTAAAAATTAAACGATCACCTTCTTCTCCATATTTACCCATTAAGGTTTCAGAATTTTCAAACGAAGGTGTTTCAATTGGTTGAAAACCGCTGCGTTCAAAATGTTTTTTTATGGTAGATATAATGTATTGACGCTTTGCTACTTCGATTGGAGAAAAATCTCTTGTTCCTTTAGGAATACTTGGTTTTTGTGCCATTTTAATTTTTATTTATGCAAATATAGTAGATATAGTTTGAAAGTTATTAACCGAAATGTTTAAAGTTTACTTGATTTTTAAGCTTGCTTTTAACATGCGATTGTTTTCTATAAAATCTTTTTTCAATTCAATTGATTTAAAATATTCCGAAACCATTTGTTTCATTTCATTTCCTAAATATTGGTTGATTTCAAAAAATAAAAAACCGCTATCGTCTAAGCATTTATTTGCTAGTTGTGAAATTTTTCGGTAAAAAATTAACGGATCATTATCATCTACAAACAAAGCTAAATGAGGTTCGTGTTGCAATACATTTTGGTTAATTTCTACTTTTTCAAGATTGCGAACGTAAGGCGGATTTGAAACGATGATATCATAAGTATCTAATTGCTTTGTGCACAAAATATCTTGTTCAATAAAAGTAACTTCAGCTTGCAGATTCACAGCATTTTCATTAGCAATTTTAAGTGCATTAACAGATACATCAATTGCCGAAACTGTTGCTAACGGAAATTCCTTTTTAATAGTAATGGGTATACAACCTGTACCTGTACCAATATCTAAAACACGCCATTTTTTGGTAGGTTGTTTGTTCATTTCGGTTAAAATCCACTCTACTAATTCCTCTGTTTCGGGTCTAGGAATTAATGTTGCAGGCGATACTTTAAAATCGTAACCATAAAAATTTGCTTGCTGAGTTATATATTGTATGGGTTCGTTATTTTGCAAACGCTTAATAACAGCATCTATTTTTGACTGATTTTTCATCAAAACCGACTCGTTCCCATTCAAAACAACATCAACTTTGCTGTAATTCAATACAAATTCCATTACCAAATAAAACAAATTCAATCGCTCTGTTTCATCATAAAATAAAGGAAGTTGGTTTAGAAATATATTTTTATAATTGTTAACCGTCATCTTTTTATAATTTTGTAAAAAAACTATCACATGCGTACCAACGAACATTTTATGCAAAGGGCTTTATTTTTAGCTAAAAAAGGGTTAGCTGCCGCTATGCCAAATCCATCGGTTGGTGCAGTAATTGTTCACAAAGATACAATTATTGGCGAAGGTTTTACAAGTGCTTTTGGCGGTGCACATGCCGAAGTAAACGCTATAAATGCAGTTAAAAATAAAGATTTACTAAAGCAAAGTACTTTGTTTGTAACTTTAGAACCTTGTAGCCATTTTGGAAAAACACCGCCTTGTGCCGATTTAATTGTAAACATGCAAATACCAAATGTGGTAATTGGTTGTGTGGATCCGTTTGCGAAAGTTGCAGGTAAAGGCATTGAAAAACTTAAAAATGCAGGTGTGAATGTTTTGGTTGGAATTTTAGAAAATGAATGTATAAAAAGCAACCAACGTTTTTTTACTTTTAATCAAAAAAAACAACCTTATATTATTTTAAAATGGGCTGAGTCGGCCGATGGATTTACAGCTCCAAAAAATCAAAACGAGCAAAAACCTGTTTGGATTTCAAACAATTACGCGCGCCAACTTACACATAAATGGCGCAGCGAAGAAATGGCTATTTTAGTAGGAACACAAACGGTTTTAAAAGATAATCCGTCGTTAACAACTCGTGATTTTTTTGGAAAAAATTTGGTACGTATTTATATTGATACCAATCATAAAATAAACACGGCCTTTGCAATTACAAATTTTGATGGAAAAACCATTTGCTTGTGTGCAGAATTACCTTTAAAACCAATTGATAAAATCATTTATAAAAAAATAGATTTTAAAAATTTACCTGTCGAAGTTGTAAGAATTTGTATGGAAGAAAATTTACAATCGCTAATAATTGAAGGAGGCACCAACACACTTCAGCAATTTATTAATGCAAATTATTGGAATGAAGCACGCGTTTTTAAAAGCGAAATTCAACTTAAAACAGGAATAAAAGCAGCATTGTTAAATAATGCAACTCAAATTTCAACTCAAAAAATTAAAAATAACATTTTAACTTATTTCAAAAACCCAAAAAATGACTGATACTTTTAAAACAATAGAAAGCCCTAGCGAAGAAATATTGTTTAAAGAAAAAAACAGTAAATTTTATGGTTATGCTTTTCCTGTACAAACCGAAAGTGAGGTAAAAGAAATTTTAGAACAACTTAAAAAACAACATTACGCTGCAAGGCATTGGTGTTATGCATATCAATTAGGCACTTTAAAAACTACTTATAGGGCTAACGATGATGGCGAACCTAACAACAGCGCAGGTATGCCTATTTACGGACAAATTCAATCGTTTAATGTTACAAATATTTTAATAGTTGTGGTACGTTATTTTGGTGGAGTTAAATTAGGAGTTGGCGGTTTGGTTTCCGCTTATAAAACTGCTGCCGAAATGGCACTACAAAACAGTATAATTATTGAAAAAACAATAAACACACACTACTTAATTAAGTTTGATTACAAAAACATGAATAAAGTAATGCGTGTTATTAAAGAAAAAAACGTAAATATTGTAAACCAAGTTTTAGAATTAAGTTGCTTAATTGAAATTTCCTGCCGATTAACTCAAAAAGACGAAATTTACAATGCCTTTAATCACATTTTTGAAGTTGAGATTACCGAAAAAAAAAACTAATCTACAAGCTTGGTTGCATTTACCCGTTTACTAACTTCATTAAAAAATCAGGAACTGCAGTAGGGCGCTTGGTTTTCATATCTACAAACACCAAAACAGTATGTGCAGTTGTTAATAAGTCGCCTTGTTCATTAAAAATTTCATAGTTAAATTCAATCTTTACACCACCTAAGTAAATCATCGTAGTAACAATAGATAATTCGTCATCATAATACGCAGGTTTTTTGTAATTCATATGTAACGAAACCACAGGTAACATAATTCCTTGCATTTCTAGTTCTTTATATGAAATCCCTTTATTTCTAAGCCATTCCACCCTACCCATTTCAAAATATTGAGCATAATTACCATGATAAACCACACCCATTTGGTCGGTTTCTGCATAACGCACACGTACTTTTATTGTATCTTGTTGCATATAAATTAACATTAGTTTTTTTAATTAAATAAAAACAGTACTTACAATTTTATTTCTAAAAATCAAATACAAAAATCATTTTTTTTGATGAATTTTATTCACATATTTGTAAATGAAAATGTGTTTTATGTAACTCTTTAAAACACTATTATTAAACACTATTATTACAGAAAAAAATGCTTGACTTTACACAAGAAACCGCAATAACTGTTTGGAATCGTTGTCTTCAATACATAAAAGACAACATTGGCGATCAGGCGTTCAAAACTTGGTTTGAACCAATTGAGGCTATTGAGTTAACAGAAAACGCTTTGTATATTCAAGTACCAAGTAAATTCTTCTACGAATGGTTAGAAGAACATTATGTAAAGGTATTAAAATCTGCATTAACTAAGGAACTAGGTCCTAAGGCAAAGTTATTGTATAAAATTAAAATGGAAAACGCATCGGGAACAAAACAACCGTTTACCGAGCAATTGCCTAGTACCCAAAGAGAACCTGTTAAAACACAAGAGTTAGATGTACCTGTACAAACAAAAAATCCCGAATTAAAAAATCCGTTTGTAATACCTGGTATACGCAATGTAAAAATAGAATCGCAATTAAACTCCAACTATAGCTTCGATAATTTTTTAGAAGGCGAATCAAACCGATTAGCTAGAAGTGCAGGTATGGCAGTTGCAAACAAACCTGGTGGTACAGCATTTAACCCCTTTTTAATTTACGGTGGTGTAGGACTAGGAAAAACACACTTAGCACATGCAATTGGTGTTGAGATTAAAGAAAAATATCCCGAAAAAACGGTTTTATATATTTCTGCCGAAGTTTTTACACAACAATATGTTGATTCGGTTAGGAAACAAACACGTAACGATTTTATCTATTTTTATCAATTAATAGATGTTTTAATTGTAGATGATATTCAGTTTTTATCTGGAAAATCAGGAACACAAGATGTTTTCTTCCATATATTTAACTACTTGCATCAAAACGGCAAACAAGTTATTTTAACTTCAGACAAGGCACCCGTTGATATGCAAGATATTGAACAACGCTTGTTATCGCGTTTTAAATGGGGATTATCGGCAGAAATTATGCATCCTGATTTTGAAACCCGTGTAAACATTTTAAAAAACATTTTGTACCGCGATGGTGTTGAAATATCAAACGATGTTGTTGAATACGTTGCTAAACACGTTAAAACAAATGTACGTGAATTAGAAGGTGCCATTATTTCATTAATCGCGCAATCGTCTTTTAACAAAAAAGAAGTTACTATTGATTTAGCTAAAACGGTAATTGAAAAATTTGTTAAAAACATACGTAAAGAAATATCTATTGATTACATTCAAAAGGTAGTATCTGATTATTTTGAATTAGATATAGATACCCTTTGTTCAAAATCAAGAAAACGCAACATTGTACAAGCCAGACAATTAGCTATGTTCTTTGCAAAAAAATACACCAAAGCTTCGTTAGCAAATATTGGTTCGCAAATTGGTGATCGTGATCACGCAACGGTTTTACATGCTTGCAAAACAGTAGATAATCTTTTAGAAACGGATAAAGAATTCAAAAGTCATTTTGATGATATCAACAAAAAATTATCTATTTAATGACGCGAATTTTAATGGTATGTTTAGGCAATATTTGCCGATCACCCTTAGCAGAAGGAATTTTAAAAAGTAAAGTAAACCCTGCTACCGTTTTTGTAGATTCTGCAGGTACAGGCGCTTGGCATTCTGGTGAATTACCCGATAAACGCAGCATAGCAATTGCTAAAAAATACGGTATTGACATTACCAATCAACGCGCACGTTTATTTTTGGTGGAAGACTTTGACAAATTTGATAAAATTTATGTAATGGATAAAAGCAATTACATTAACGTTTGTAAACTAGCACCTAATAACAATGCTATTGATAAAGTTGAATTAATTTTAAATGAAAGCTTCCCTAATTCAGAACTTGAAGTTCCAGACCCCTATTACGGCGGCGAACAAGGTTTTGAAAACGTGTATAACATGTTGAATGATGCTTGCGAGAAGATAAAGATACAATTAGAAAATATATAAATATGATAAATACAAAAGCCCTGCATTTCAGGGCTTTGTTTATGTTATTTAATTAAAAAAATGAAGTAATTATGAAATTTATCTACATCATATTTTTTATGATATTAAATTTATATATATTTTCTATTTTAACGAAAAAAATAAAATTTAGTTTGAATATAAAAAAAGTATTAGGTTTTTTTCTAATTATTTTTATTTTATGCCATTTTATGCATGTTTTCGATACAACCATTTCAAATGAAGTTTTTACTATTTTACTTCTTTTTAGCGGGTCTTTCTTTATTTTTGATTTTGGGAGAAATATTGCAATATGGGTTAAGACAAACCTAAATAAGAATGAAAAAGATAAATTATTAATTAAATGGTTTAACTTTTGGGTTAACTACGTAATATATGCAATGATTTTTATTTTTCAGATAGCAACTCTAATAGAAAATTGAACATAATTTTATATGACAACATTAGGTACATTATATTTAATCCCTGTTATGTTAGGCGATACTGCGGCTAACGAAGTAGTTCCAGCAAGCGTTATACGTGCTGTATCGCTTATTGATGATTACGTAGTAGAAAACAGTAAAGTAGCGCGTAAGTTTATAAAAGCTATGGTACCCGAAAAAGTACAAGCTTCTTTGCAATTATTTGAATTGAATAAACACACGAACTCCAACGAACTTAAATCTTTTATACAGCCCTTGTTAGAAGGAAAAAATATGGGATTAATGAGCGATGCCGGTTGCCCTGGCGTGGCCGATCCTGGTGCTGTAATAGTTGCTATGGCTCATGAAAAAGGTATTAAGGTGGTACCATTAGTAGGGCCATCGTCTATTTTATTATCGTTAATGGGTTCGGGTATGAATGGGCAATCGTTTACTTTTAACGGATATTTACCTATTGATAAAACAGATAAAAGAACAATGCTGAAAAATCTGGAGAAATGGTCGTTTGAAAGAAATCAATCACAACTATTTATTGAAACGCCTTATAGAAACAATCAGTTAATAGAAGAAATGGTACAAGTTTTACATCCAAATACCCTACTTTGTGTTGCTTGTGATTTAACATTGCCTACTGAAATTATGCTAACAAAACCAATAAGCTTCTGGAAAAAACATAAAATAGATTTACATAAACGACCGTGTATCTTCATAATTCATAAAAAATAAGCAAAACGTAAAGTTTTGCCTATTTTTTTATTCCATATAAAAAACCTAACCGCATGCGAATCAGCATTTTTTTTACAAAATTCCAGAAAAATGTATGTTGACCAAATAAAGTACCAATTATAATTAGCAGTATTTTATAAACAGGTAAAATTAAAATTATTGAAAGTGGCCAATAAATTAAAGGGTGTAAACTATTTTTTGTTATACCTATCATCTCTAAAATTGGTCGAGTAATGTATGCCGATGTACTTCCTGTAATTGCAAACACAACCAAAATGATAATAAACTGAAAATTAGACGTTATTCCCCACTTTTCTTTTAAAGAAGCCATTGTAATTTTTTTACAAAAATACATTATTTAAACTAATTTTAAATAAAATAAATTCAAAAAAAGTAATCAAAAAAAGCATTTTAATTTAGTTTTTATATTGAACAATATAACACTACATTTGCGTTAATCTAAATAAAAATAAAATGGTAACTACAGATCAAATAAAAGGTCTTATGGATCGCCTTGGTGCGTTAAGGAGGTATCTTTGACATCGATCAAAAACTAATTGAAATTCAAAACGAAGAAGAAAAAACATTTGCACCCGATTTTTGGAACAATGCCAAAGAAGCCGAAGTGATTGTTCGCTCTATTCGTTCTAAAAAAAAGTGGGTAGAAGGTTATGAAAGCGCTGAAAACAACGCAGAAGAATTACAAATTTTAATGGAATTTTTTGCAGAAGGTGATGCCAGCGAAGACGAAGTTCAAAATCAGTATAATAAAACCCTTGAAATTGTTGAAGATTTAGAATTTAGAAACATGCTATCGGACGAAGGTGATAGCATGAGTGCTGTTTTACAAATTACTGCTGGTGCAGGTGGAACAGAAAGTTGTGATTGGGCAGCTATGCTTATGCGCATGTACCTAATGTGGGGCGAAAAAAATGGCTATAAAATTAAAGAGCTCAACTTTCAAGAAGGCGATGTGGCAGGTATTAAAACGGTTACTCTTGAATTTGAAGGTGAATTTGCTTTTGGGTATTTAAAAGGTGAAAATGGCGTGCATCGTTTGGTACGTATTTCTCCGTTTGATAGCAATGCAAAACGTCACACTTCATTTGCTTCGGTTTATGTATATCCGTTAGCCGATGATACTATAGAAATTGAAATAAACCCATCTGATATTTCATGGGAAACCATGCGTTCATCAGGTGCAGGTGGGCAAAATGTAAACAAGGTTGAAACCGCTGTACGTTTACGCCACCACCCTACCGGCATTATTATTGAAAATTCTGAAACGCGTTCACAGTTAGATAATAAAACAAAAGCCATGCAATTGTTAAAATCGCAGTTGTATGAAATTGAATTAAAAAAACGACAAGCAAAGCGCGATGAAATTGAAGCTAACAAAATGAAAATTGAATGGGGATCGCAAATACGCAATTATGTAATGCATCCTTATAAATTAGTAAAAGATGTTCGTACCCAATTTGAAACAAGCGATGTGGAAAGCGTTATGAACGGAGGTATTGATCCGTTTTTAAAAGCCTACTTAATGATGATGGGCCAAAAAGAAAGCGAATAACTTATATGTAAAAAAATCCGTCTTAAATATTAATATTTAAGACGGATTTTTATTATAAAAAATTCATAAAAACTTACTGTAAACTTGCTAAACTTTGTTCTAAAGTTGCAATTTTTGCTAAAGCGTCGGCTTCTTTTTTACGTTCGTTTGCAATTACTTGTTCTGGTGCACCGCTTACAAATTTTTCGTTTGATAACTTGCCTTGAACTGATTTTAAAAATCCTTTAGTGTACTTTAATTCTTCTGTTAATTTAGCAACTTCAGCAGCTAAATCTACATTTCCACCAACAGGAATGAAATATTCGTTTGACTTTACACGGTACGATAAAGCGCCATTTACTTTTTCAGTTACGTAAACCAAATCAACAATATTGCCTAATTTCATTATAACCGAATCAAAATAAGTAGATGCTTTTTCGTTATTAACCACTTTTAAATCAATGGTTTCTTTAAACGAAATATTTTTATCCTTGCGTATGGTTCTTATTCCCGAAATAACTTCCGTAGCAAAATCAAAATCTTTAATTAATTGTTCGTTAAAAGGTTTCATTTCTGGCCACGATGCAATTATTAAAGCTTCGTTTGGTGTTCTTTCAGAAATAAGCTGCCAAATTTCTTCGGTTAAAAACGGCATAAACGGATGCAACAATTTTAAGTTAGCTTCTAACATTTCAATAGCTTTATTGAAAGTAGTTTTATCAATTGGTTGTTGGTATCCAGGTTTAATCATTTCTAAAAACCATGAACAAAAATCATCCCAAACCAATTTATAAATAGCCATTAACGCGTCTGAAATTCGGTATTTATCAAAGTTATCTTCAATTTCAACCAAAGCTTTTTGCAATTTTGCTTCGTACCAATCAATTGCAACTTTAGCCGATTCAGGTTGTGCTACATCAGCAACTTCCCAACCTTTAATTAGGCGGAATGCATTCCATATTTTATTAGCAAAACCTTTACCTTGGTTACATAATTCTTCGTCAAACAAAATATCGTTTCCTGCAGAAGAACTTAAAAGTAATCCAACACGAACGCCATCTGCACCAAATTTTTCAATTAAACCAAGTGGTTCAGGTGAATTACCTAATGATTTAGACATTTTTCTACCTTGCTTATCGCGTACTAAACCAGTTAAGTAAACGTTAGTAAAAGGTTTATCGTTAGCGTATTCATAACCTGCAATAATCATTCGGGCAACCCAAAAGAATAAAATATCTGGTCCGGTAACTAAATCGTTGGTTGGATAGTAATATTTAAACTCTTCATTTTCAGGATCCATCATTCCTCCAAAAACCGAAATTGGCCATAACCATGATGAAAACCAAGTATCTAATGCATCTGGATCTTGACGTAAATCGGCAATTGTTAAATTTTGGTTAGCGGTTTTAGTTTGTGCTAAAACTAAAGCATCTGCAACAGTTTCGGCAACAACAAAATCTTCTTTTCCATCGCCATAGTAGTATGCTGGAATTTGCTGGCCCCACCATAACTGACGAGAAATATTCCAATCGCGGATGTTATTTAACCAATGCGCATAGGTGTTATTAAAACGCGAAGGATGCAATTTAATTTCGTTAGTTTCTAAAACTGCTTTAATGGCTGGCTTAACTAAATCGTCCATTTTTAAAAACCATTGATCAGATAATCTAGGTTCAATAACTGCTTTGGTTCTTTCAGAAGTTCCAACGTTATTTATATGGTTTTCAACTTTAGCTAATGCGCCTATGCTTTCTAATTCTTTCTCGATTTCTTTACGAACTTCAAATCGATCTTTGCCTTCGTAATGCAATCCAAACGAATTTAAAGTAGCGTCTTCGTTAAAAATATCAATAATTTCTAAACCGTGTTTATCGCCTAATGTTTTATCGTTCACATCGTGTGCAGGTGTTACTTTTAAGCAACCCGTACCAAATTCCATATCAACATATTCGTCAAAAATGATAGGAATAACGCGGTTACAAATAGGAACAATTGCTTTTTTCCCTTTTAAATGAGTGTATCTTTCATCTGCTGGGTGAATACAAATAGCAGTATCGCCCAAAATAGTTTCAGGACGTGTAGTTGCAATAGTTACAAACTCTTCACTGCCTTCAATTTTATATTTTAAATGGTACAATTTACCTTGACGTTCTTCATAAATCACCTCTTCATCAGACAAGGTAGTTTTAGCTTCAGGATCCCAGTTTACCATTCTATATCCGCGATAAATCATTCCTTTATTATATAAATCAACAAACGATTTAATTACAGAAGCACTCATATCATCGTCCATTGTAAATTTGGTACGATCCCAATCACATGAACAACCTAATTGTTTTAATTGTTCTAAAATAGTTCCACCGTATTTTTCGGTCCAATCAAAAGCATGTTTTAAAAACTCTTCTCGTGTTAAATCGGCTTTGTTAATACCTTCTGCTTTTAATTTAGCAACAACTTTTGCTTCGGTTGCAATAGATGCGTGATCGGTACCAGGTACCCAACAAGCATTAAAACCTTTTAAACGTGCACGACGAATTAATACATCTTGTATGGTATTGTTCAGCATGTGCCCCATGTGTAATACTCCGGTTACATTGGGTGGTGGTATAACAATTGTGTACGGTACCCTGCTATCGGGTGTAGATTTAAAATATTTATTTTGCATCCAATATGCATACCATTTTGTTTCAACTTGTTTTGTATCAAATTGTGCTGGAATCATCATATATACTTTTATTAAATCGTGTGTTTAAAAAACAAAAATACAATATTCTTTGTATATTGTATCACTTTAAAATTAAATTGTTAAGTTTGGCACAACATTTGAAATATGAAGTTAAAGAAAAGTAATTTTTTTTTATATTTATTTGCTTTTCAAATCAAACTAATTAAATTTACATAATTAAAATTATTTAAAACAATGAAAAAATTTTTAGGAATAGTAGCGATGACATTGGTTGGAGCTGCTTCATACGCACAAACTGGTCCAAAAATTGAGTTTAAGGCAGAGAACAATACTATTGATTATGGTACTGTTGTTAAAGGACAAGATAGTGGTGTAAGAACTTTTGAATTTACAAACACAGGTGACGAGCCTTTAGTAATTACAAATGTACGTTCTTCTTGTGGTTGTACGGTACCTTCTAAACCTGCTGCTCCGATTATGCCAGGTAAATCTGACAAGATTGAAGTAAAATACAACATGAACCCAGGAACTATCTCAAAAACTATCACAGTTGAGTCTAACGCTAAAAATGTTGACGGTGGTACTGTTGCTTTATATATTAAAGGAAAAGTTGTAGAAAGCTAAAAATTAGTATTTTTTAATAAAAAAGGTCCTTAATTATGATTTAAGGACCTTTTTTTATATTTAATTTACAATAATAAAACAAAATTGAAACAAAAAACCCTTAAACTATGGTTTAAGGGTTTACATTGTGACGATGGCAGGATTCAAACCTGCAACCTTCTGAGCCGTAATCAGATGCGCTATTCAGTTGCGCCACATCGCCATGATGTTTTTTATGTATTTATTTTGTGACGATGGCAGGATTCAAACCTGCAACCTTCTGAGCCGTAATCAGATGCGCTATTCAGTTGCGCCACATCGCCTTAATTATTTAACGGTGCAAATATACTATGTTTTATTACACTTTACCAAATATTTTAAATGTTTTTTTTGTAAAAAATCACACATTAACACTAACCTATTTATAACTAAACAGTTGTAGTAAATTAAAAAAACATTTGTAGCTTATTAAAACTTAAAATAAATTTGATGTTTCTAATACAAGTTAAAACAAAGTGTTTTCATATCTACAATTTTTACTAAAATCAACTAATGAACATGGCGTTCATTCGCCATTTGTTTTTAATTACATTACCAAAGGTTTGTATCAACAAAAACAAAATACAACAGCTGCTAACAAAACAAATAAATGGGTTATGTTAACTTTAAATTATTTTAACCCCAAAACTATTTACTTTTTAACCAACGATTTTGCGCTTGCTACAAATGAATCCATAATTAAAAAAAAAACCAATTCTACTAATGCAGCGTTTATAGTAGCAAATTTCAATACAGTAACGTACCAAAGTTTAACACAAGCTATAAATACTTTAACAAATGATCAACTGCTATTAATTACTTACAATACCTATCCAAAAAAGTTTTTAAATGATATAAAATCTAATAGCGAAATTACTTTAGTTATTGATTTCTATTATGGTTGCTTACTATCAAAACGTACCGAGCAACCTAAACAAAATTTTCGCATTCGTTTTTAAAAAACATTACCCAAATACACTAAAGCTCCTAATTTTTAACCTATATTTACAGAAACCATTTTTATGAAAGTTTATACAAAAACAGGCGATAAAGGAACCACTGCCCTATTTGGTGGAACGCGTGTACCAAAATATCATTTACGCATTGAAAGTTATGGAACAGTTGACGAATTAAATTCGCATATTGGTTTAATTCGCGACCAAAACATGCATCAAAAACACAAAGAACAACTTGTACACATACAAGATCGTTTGTTTACTGTAGGTGCCATTTTAGCAACCGACCCTGAAAAAGCAATATTAAAAAACGGTAAAGAGCGTTTAAACATTCCTAAAATTTCAGAAGAAAACGTACATTTTTTAGAAAACGCTATTGATGAAATGGAAAGTAAATTACCGCAAATGACACATTTTGTTTTACCAGGTGGGCACACAACCGTGTCATATTGTCATATTGCGCGTTGCGTTTGTCGTAGAGCCGAACGTTTAGCCACCCATTTAAATGACATAGAACCTACCGATGAAATGGTTTTAAAGTATTTAAACCGACTTTCTGACTACTTATTTGTATTGGCACGAAAGTTGACATTTGACTTACAAGCCGAAGAAATAAAGTGGATACCTGAAAAAAATTAAGGCTTACACAAAAAAACGTTCTTTATTTAGAAATATTTAATGAAAAAAAAATTGGTTTTTTCATTATAAAATTTATTTTTGCAAATAATTACTAAAAATATACAAAGATGTATTGGACATTAGAATTGGCGTCGTATTTAAGTGATGCACCATGGCCAGCTACAAAAGATGAGCTTATAGATTACGCCATCAGAACTGGAGCACCTTTAGAAGTTGTAGAAAACTTACAATCTATAGAAGATGAGGGTGAAATCTACGAATCTATGGAAGAAATTTGGCCAGATTATCCTTCGGATGAAGATTATCTTTGGAACGAGGATGAATATTAAAATACATACAAATAAAAAGTCTCGGTAATTAAGAGGCTTTTTTTTGTAACCACCTATCACGGAATATTAATTTAAAACTAACATATTTATGAGTATCATAAATAGTATCTTAAAAGCTTTTGTAGGCGATAAGTCACAGAAAGACGTTAAAGCAATTCGCCCGATTGTTGATAAGATCAACCAATATTACAATTCGTTTGAAAGTTTATCAAACGATGATTTAAGAGCTAAAACTATTTCTTTTCAAGAAAAAATTAAACAATCGCGCTCAGGTCAAGATGCTAAAATTGCATCGTACCGCGAAGAGTTAGAAAAAACTACAGATATTGATAAACGCGAAAACATTTACGCAAGTATTGATACTTTAGAAAAAGAAGCTTATACCCTATCTGAAAAAGCGTTATTAGAAATTTTACCTGAAGCTTTTGCTGTTGTTAAAGAAACCGCACGTCGTTTTACTAATAACAACGAATTAGTTGTTACTGCAACAGAACAAGATAAACTTTTTGCACAATCAAAAGGCCACGTACTTATTGAAGGTGACAAGGCTATTTGGTCTAACACTTGGGAAGTAGCAGGTAAAATGCTTAGTTGGAACATGGTACATTACGATGTACAAATGATTGGTGGTAGCGTTATTCATCAAGGTAAAATTGCAGAAATGCAAACAGGTGAAGGTAAAACATTAGTTTCTACTTCGCCAATTTACTTAAACGCTTTAACAGGTAATGGAGTTCATGTTGTTACCGTAAATGATTATTTAGCTAAACGTGACTGCCAATGGAATGCACCACTTTTTGAATTTCATGGATTAACGGTTGATTGTATTGATAATCACCAACCAAACTCTGAAGGTCGTCGTAAAGCTTATCAAGCAGACATTACTTATGGTACAAATAACGAATTTGGTTTTGATTATTTGCGCGATAACATGGCACATACACCTGAAGAATTAGTACAACGTAAACACAATTTTGCGATTGTTGATGAGGTAGATTCAGTTTTAGTTGATGATGCACGTACACCATTAATTATTTCAGGACCTGTTCCAATGGGCGATCGTCATGAATTTTTAGAATTAAAACCAAAAGTTGACAATTTAGTTGCACAACAACGCCAATTAGCCAATAACTTTTTAACCGAAGCTAAACGCTTAATAAAAGCAGGCGATACCAAACAAGGTGGTTTTAACTTATTGCGTTCGTACCGTGCCTTGCCTAAAAACAAAGCTTTAATTAAGTTTTTGTCTGAAGAAGGTGTGAAACAAATTTTACAAAAAACCGAAAACCATTTCATGCAAGACAATAACCGTGAAATGAAAAAGGTTGATGAAGGTTTGTTGTTTGTAATTAATGAAAAAAACAATCAAGTTGAGTTAACCGATAATGGTATTAAAGCATTATCACAAGGTATGGACGAAAACTTTTTTGTTTTACCAGATATTGGAACCGAGATTGCTAAAATTGAACAATTAAACATTTCGGCAGAAGAAATGTCTGAAAGAAAAGAAATTTTATTTCAAGATTTCGGAGTAAAATCAGAACGTATCCACACCTTAACACAATTGTTAAAAGCGTATGCTTTGTTCGAAAAAGATGCAGAATACGTTGTTGTAGACAACAAAGTAATGATTGTAGACGAGCAAACAGGCCGTATTATGGACGGACGTCGTTATTCAGATGGTTTACATCAAGCAATTGAAGCTAAAGAAAATGTAAAAATTGAAGCGGCAACCCAAACATTTGCTACAGTTACATTACAAAACTATTTCCGTATGTACAGCAAATTATCAGGAATGACGGGTACAGCTATTACAGAAGCAGGCGAATTTTGGGAAATTTACAAATTAGATGTTGTTGAAATACCAACAAACAGACCTATTTCACGTGAAGACCGCGAAGACAAAATTTACCGTTCTATTCGTGAAAAATTCAACGCTGTTATTGAAGATGTAGTGGAATTATCAGAAGCAGGACGCCCTGTATTAATTGGTACAACATCGGTAGAAAACTCTGAATTATTAAGCAGAATGTTAAAAATGCGTGGTATTAAACACAACGTATTAAACGCAAAATTACACAAACAAGAAGCGCAAATTGTTGAAGAAGCTGGTAATTCTGGCATTGTTACAATTGCAACCAATATGGCTGGTCGTGGTACCGATATTAAGCTTACACCCGAAGTTAAAGAAGCAGGTGGTTTAGCAATTATTGGAACAGAACGTCATGATTCTCGTCGTGTTGACCGCCAGTTACGTGGTCGTGCTGGTCGTCAGGGTGATGTTGGTTCTTCTCAATTCTACGTTTCGTTAGAAGATAATTTAATGCGTTTATTTGGTTCAGAACGCGTTGCAAAAATTATGGACGGAATGGGCTTAAAAGAAGGTGAAGTTATTCAACACTCTTGGATGACAAAATCTATAGAGCGCGCACAAAAACGAGTTGAAGAAAATAACTTTGGCGTTCGTAAACGTTTGTTAGAATATGATGATGTTATGAATGCACAACGCGAAGTAGTGTATAAACGTCGTAAACACGCTTTACACGGCGATCGTTTAAAAGTAGATATCGCTAATATGATGTTTGATTTGTGCGACTATTTAGTAGAAGGCAACAAAGTAGGTAGCGATTTTAAAAACTTTGAATACGATTTAATTAAAATATTTGGTATAGAATCGCCTTTTACTGTTGATGAATTTAACAAGTTAAGCGAAAATGAACTAACAGATAAATTGTACGAAGTTGTTTATAAAAAATACATGACTAAGTGCGATGAAAGTGCTATTGAAGCTTTTAAAGTAATTAAAGGTGTACACGAAAACGGTGGTTATGAACGTATGGTAGTACCTTTTACCGATGGTTTAAAAACCATTAACGTAGTTACCGATTTAAACAAAGCGTACGAAAGTGAAGGAAAAACACTAATTAACGATTTTGAGAAAAACATTGTACTTTCAATTGTTGATGAAGCTTGGAAAAAACACCTTCGTAAAATGGACGAGTTGAAACAATCGGTTCAATTAGCAGTTCACGAACAAAAAGATCCTTTATTGGTATATAAATTTGAAGCTTTTAACTTATTTAAAGATACCATGCAAAATATTAATAAAGATGTGATTTCGTTCTTAATGAAAGGTGATTTACCTAAACAACCTGAACAAGAACAAAACAATGAACCTCAAATAAAAACAAACGGTTCGTTCACCATTTAAAACAAAACAAAAAAACTCCAACTTTAAAAAGTTGGAGTTTTTTTTGTTTAAATAAATCTAGTTTATATACTTGAAATTGTTTCCGTTTTCTGAAAATTAATACTATATTTTTTATACGAAATTATATACGATTTTTATTATTTTTTATATATTTTTATGATGATAAATTACAAATATGAAAGCAATAACTATAAAAATCAAACAATTTAAGGAATTATTTGAGCTACGTGAAATACCTTTTCTTTGGAGAGGACAATCAAATGCAGAATGGACGCTACAAACATCAATTGAAAGACAAATTGATAAAACGAGTTGTACTCCTTTAATAGAATCAACAATTTTAAGGGAGTTTAAAAGAAAACAACATTTGTATGAAAATTCAAAAGATATAGTTAATAATGATTTTGAATGTATTGCTAAAATTCAACATCACGGAGGACCAACCAGACTTTTAGATTTTACAAATTCATTATTTATTGCTTCTTATTTTTGCTTTGAAGATTTTGATAATAAAAATGATGGAGCTATTTGGGGGATAAATTCATTAAAATATATCCGAATAGATCCTGACTTAGAAGTTGAGAAAATGATGCAAGAATTAATATATGGTAAAACCAGCGATTTATTTTCGACATATATAGGCGGAAGAAATAAAAAGAAAAAAGTAATTTTTATAGAACCGTACATACTGAATCATCGTCTTCATGTATAACAAGGTATTTTTGCTGTTCCTTTAGATCTTAATTTAAGATTTATGGATAACTTAAACTATTTAGTTGAATTTAACGTGATTGATGAATTATCTAAAAACTATAGAGATTTCTATCAAAAATCGCTTAACATATCTGAAGAGTTTGATGATTTTTTTAATTATCATATTATCAAAATAATTATTCCAAAAGAATTAAAAAGAACCATTAAAAGAAAGATTGGAGAATTGGGTATAAAAACAGAAACAGTTTTTCCAGATATGGATGGCTTTTGTAAGAGTTTAGCATCAAATTGTGAAGCACAAACCTCAAGCTTCAAATATTAAATACACGATTGCGCTTATTTGCTCCTAAAATCTGCATGTTTCAAAAGTATTCTTTTTAACTTGTAAATGTTAAAAAAAATAGTAATAAAACATTATAAAACAAAAAAGACAAAACTAATTTTATAATTAGCCTTGTCTTTACTGTATATTTAAAATACAAAGTTTTGCTTTTGTATTTTTTACCAAATGTATTTTGTATGGTAAAATTATCTAGAAACCGATAACGAATCGGTTGCAGGAACATCTATAATTGGTACTACAGCTTCGTTAACCGGAATAATAAATTCGGTAAGCCATTCGTTAGATTTTTGCGTATTTAAAGTTGAATTTACATAAAATGCAATTGGTTTTATATCTGCACGCTGGGTAAGATTTTTTGCAATAATTTCTTTTTTAACTTCGTTCCAAGCCTTATCACTGTGAATGTAATCACCTGTTAAAACTGTTTTGTAGCCGTAAAAAGCAGGTAATTTTTCACATATAACATCACTACCCTCTGTAGTACTAAAAAAAGTGCGAATAGGCATACAAACCGCATATTGTACATTACCCGATAACATATTAATGTTTTCAAACACTGTAAATGGCGATCCATAGGGTTGCAATTCAAAATTTTTAGCAAAATTTTTCATATGTTCCATACTTTGAAAAATTTTATCGCCTAAATTTTCAATATCTGATTCTACAATTTGTTTCATATAAAACATTTCTGGTATTGCAACTATACCTTCGTTTTTTATAGAAAAGTTTTTAAGTCCGTTTAAAATGTTTTTAGAGATATTACCCAAACATTTTTTAAACGTTGGTGCAATAATACTTTGTGGAGTTCCTTGAAAAAATATTTCGAATTTTTCTTTAAACGATAAGTTACCTTTTATTTGCCAACCAATTGTTGTATTTCCATTAACCTCGTTAAAATACATTTTTGTATCATAAGCGTTTCCATCTATATTCAATTTTAAGAAAATTGTATCATTAGGAATTGATTTTGTAATAGTAGCATTGTTACTATTCCACACTACTTTTGCATTTGTTCCTTTGTAAATAGAATCTAACTTAAAGTTTTCAGGTGTATTATCCCAAGTATTCCAATCGGCAAAGTTTTGTAGATTGTTTACATATCTAAACACACGTTGATTAGACAAAGCCGTTTTTTGAGTAACATTTATTTGATATTCACTTTTACCTGTGGCAATAAATACAGATAAAAACACTACTGCCAATAAGGCAATAATAAAAATATACTTTATAATTTTCATAAACTATTTTAGTTTTTTAGTGTGGTTTTAATTACAAAAAGTAATATTATGAACAATATAAAAGAAATTAAAACCCACAAACTACCTTTGTAGTAGCGTTTATGCATTTTTAAATCTTTACGGTACATAAATACCATTACGATTACAAAAACTACAATAAAAATACAAGCAAAAATAATTTGACCTTGGGTAAACATAACTTTTTTATACAAATATATACAATTATTACAATTTAGTGATAGTACACTCAAAAAACAACAATTTTGGATATTTTTAGTATATAATACCCTATAAAAATAAAAAAAGCTTGCAAAAAGCAAGCTTTGAATTTAAACTTTAACTGTCCAATTAAAAGGATCGGCAATTAATTTATTTTGAAGTTTAGTAAGTTCATTTTTCAATTGCAATGCATACGATTCATCGTCTGCCACATTTGGCAATTCGTAATAATCATCTTTATAAGCAAAACCTTCCATTTGATTAATTACTGCCGCAGTTCCTGCTCCAAAAATTTCTTTCAACGAGCCGTTTTTAGCTGCTTCAATTATATTTTCTACTTTAACTGGTTCAATTTTAACATCGTAACCTAAATGTTGTGCTAAAACAATTAAACTTTTACGCGTTACACCGTCTAATATTCTATCAGAAGTTGGTGCTGTATATAAAGTATCATTAATTCTAAAAAACACATTCATGGTACCCGATTCTTCTAAATGGGTATGGTTTGAATCTGTCCAAATAATTTGATTATAGCCCGCTTCTTGCGCTAATTTTGTAGGATAAAATTGTGCTGAATAATTCCCTGCTGCTTTAGCAGCACCAATTCCACCATTTGCAGCTCGACTAAAATAATCGGCAATTTGCACTTTAATTTTTCCTGAATAATATGATTTTGCTGGCGATAACAAAATACAAAATAAAAATTCGTTTGAAGGACTAGCAATTACACCACTTTCAGTAGCAATCATAAAAGGGCGTATGTATAGGGAATTACCTAACCCTTTTTTAACCCATTGATTTTCTACCTTAATTAGTTCTTTTAAACCACCTATAAAACGAGTTTCGTCTATTGTAGGCATAGCTAAACGAGTAGCCGATTTGTTAAAACGGTTAAAGTTTTCATCGGGTCTAAAAAGCCATATATCGCTATTTTCGTCTTTATAAGCTTTCATTCCTTCAAAAATTGCCTGCCCATAATGAAAAACTCGAGCCGATGGATCTAAAGTGATTGGTTCGTAAGGTTTAATTTCTAAAGCACCCCATTCGCCATTTTTATATTCACATGTTAGCATATGATCGGTAAACTTGGCACCAAATTTTACATTTTCAAAATCGAAAGAATCAATTTTAGAATCGGTAACTTTAGTTAGTTTCAAGTTGTTTAAAATGTTTAAATCCATTTCTTTGTAAGCTAATATAATTTGTTATGTTGTTTATTTTTTACAAAGTTAGAAAAAAAATCAACTTAAATACGTTTAAATTTACGTAATTAATACCTTAAATCAACTTTTAATAACAATTATTCAATAACAATAAAAAATATGTTTTCAAACCTATAAAAAAGTATCACTTTTATAGTACAATTTCTATATTTGTAAAAAAATATTTAAAAATGAAAAAAATCGTATGCTTATTTTCTATAGCAACAATGATGGTAGCTTGTGATAAAAAAAATAATGAAACAAAAGATGCTACAGATAAAACAATTGCAGAAAAAGTAGATTATCAAGTTTTTGGTGATAGTATTACAGCTGATGGTGCAATTACAAGTGCTGAAATGTTATCTAAATTTGAAAGTATGAAACCAACCGACACTTTAACTGTTAAAGTTGCCTCTGAAATTACTGCAACTTGTAAAAAGAAAGGTTGTTGGATGACCCTTAATTTAGGTAATGATAAAGAAGCTTTTGTAAAATTTAAAGATTACGCTTTTTTTGTTCCAAAAGAAGGTGCAGAAAATCATAAAACCATTATTTCGGGTAAGGCTTTTATTGAAGAAACACCTGTTGATGAACTTAAACATTACGCACAAGATGCAGGTAAAACAAAAGAAGAAATTGAAGCTATTACTCAACCAAAAGTTGAATATCGTTTTATGGCCGATGGAGTTTTAATTGCTAAAAAATAATGAAAAATACAGCTCTTTTATTAATAGCCCTTTTAGCTTTATCGTGTAATAAAAAAACAGATAACGTAAGTAAAGAAGTAATTAAAGATACCGTTTCAACATCAAACTTTAAAATGTATGATATGAGTGAAATGGCAGCTTTAATGGAACAAATGTATGCGCACAACACGCAATTAAAAGAACGTATTTTAAACAAAGAAGATTTAGGTACTTACCCCGTTGCGTTTGATAAAATACACACCGCTATTTTAACTGAAAGTTCTGATCGAGATGCCTTTTTTAATGAACAAGCTATAAAATTTATTGCGTTACAAAAAGCAATTTATGCCGATACAGTTCAAGCAAAAGAAAATTACAATAAAATGGTAAATCAGTGTTTAGAGTGCCATTCTAAAAAATGCGGTGGACCTATACCTAGAATTAAAAAACTATTGATCCCTTAATGGAACGTGAAATTATTGTAACAGATGACGGTTCACACTCGCTTTTTGTTAAAAACATGGGCGAAACCTTCCATTCTAAACACGGTGCAGTACAAGAATCGGTTCATGTGTATATAAATAATGGTATAAAAAGATTAGAAAACAACCAAATTAGTGTTTTGGAATTTGGTTTTGGTACTGGTTTAAATGCCTTATTAACTTTACAGTTTGCTACCGATACAAATAAAAAAATTAAGTATGAAACTATTGAGGCTTTTCCTTTGATTAAAGAAGAATATCAATCTTTAAATTATAATAAGTTTGTATCTACCAATGTATCGTTGCAATATTTACACGAATTGCCATTTGGAAAAACACATGAGGTTACGCCTTTATTTGCATTTCAAAAGCATCATAATAAAATAGAAGATTTTACAACGAATAATACGTTTGATATTATTTATTTTGATGTTTTTGGTTACGATTATCAAAGTGAACTTTGGTCTAAAGAAATTTTAACAAAAGCCTATCAATTTTTAAAACCAAACGGCTTGTTTGTAACGTACGCTTGTAAAGGTATAGTAAATAAACAACTAAAAGAAATTGGTTTTACAGTTGAAAAATTAACTGGTCCGCCAGGTAAACGAGAAATGATTTGTGCTGTTAAAAAAAATTAAAACATACTATTTTTATCATTTCATTCGTTATATTTATAAAAAAGAAAAACTATGACAGAACGCTTATCGCACACCATAAAAATTTTAGAAAAAGTAAGTTTTAATAAAGATTTATTTATAAAGGAATTTACAAAAGCTATTAACTTTTTATTACCTTTTGAAATAGATCAATTAAAAGAATGGATTGTTGATTACACAAAAAATAAAACAGAATTTAAAGATGTTTTATTATTAGTATAAAAAAAGATGGAAAATTCCATCTTTTTTTTATGTATTTAATTTTGGGCTAATAATTTCGATATCTTGAAAAGCAATAGCACCTTTAACTACCCCCGAAATAGTATTGCGAATCGCATCAATAATATGAATTTTTAATTCATTTCTTGAAAAAATTAAACTTACCTCACGCGATGGCTTGGGATTTGCAAATTCAACAAGATTTAACTTATCCTTTTCATTTAACTGCAAAGTATGCAAATAAGGTAAAAAAGTAACACCTAAGCCTTCGTTTGCTAAACCTATTAAAGTTTCAAAACTACCCGATGTTAATTCAAATCTACGTTTGTGATCTAATTTTGAAGCTTTACAAATATTTAAAATACCATTTGTAAAACAATGCCCATCTTGTAAAAGTAAAATATCGTTTATATTTAAATCATCGGCAGATAATAGTGATTTATTTTTATTAAAACTATTTGGAAAATACCCAACAAAAGGCTCATAATACAATACAATTTCTTTTAAATCGGGCTCACGCAAAGGAGTTGCAGCAATTGCGGCGTCAAGTTGTCCTTTTTTTAATCTATTAATAATTTCGTCGGTAGTATGTTCTTCAATTATTAAATTAAGTTTAGGATATTTTTTAATAAAATTATTCAAGAACATTGGTAAAAGCGTGGGCATAATGGTTGGTATAATACCTATTTTAAAATCGCCACCTATAAAACCTTTTTGTTGCTCTACAATATCCTTAATACGGTCGGCTTCGTTTACAATACTTTGTGCTTGTGCAACAATTTTCTTACCTACTTCGGTTAATTGAATAGGTTTTTTATTTCTATCAAAAATTTTAATATCTAGTTCTTCTTCTAATTTTTGAATTTGCATACTTAAAGTAGGCTGTGTTACAAAGCATTTTTCTGCTGCAATTGTAAAATTTTGAAACTCGGCTACAGCAAGTACATAATTTAATTGTGTAATTGTCATTTTTAATGATTTTATCTATGAAATCATCATTTTTATTGATAATTCTTAAAACAAATATCGACTATTTATTTGTAATTTTGAATGAATACAAAAAATATTAATATGAAAATTTTAGGATTACCACAAACAGAAACCAAAGAAAACATTGAACTTTTAAATGTATTATTATCTAATTTTCAAGTATATTATCAAAATTTACGAGGTTTACATTGGAACATTCGTGGAAAACGATTTTTTGAATTGCATGTTAAGTTTGAAGAACTTTACAACCAAGCACAATTGCGTATTGATGAAATTGCAGAACGTGTACTTACTTTAGGTGGAACGCCTTTACATACTTTTGAAGATTATTTAAAAAACAACAAATTAAAGGTTGCAAAAAACATTACAAACGATGATGAAGCTGTTGAAATGATTGTACAATCTTTAGCAGAATTATTGGTAATTGAAAGAGACTTATTAGAAAGAGCTGGAGCTATTAATGATGAAGGAACTAATTCTATGATGAGTGATTTAATTACCGAACAAGAAAAGCAAATTTGGATGATGCAAGCATTTTTAGGATAAAAAAAGGTGGGTTTAAAAACCCACCTTTTTTAATTGTTTAACATTACAGGCATTACAAGCATTGTAACTGTTTCGCCTTCATCTAATCCATCAATAGGTGTTAAAATACCTGCGCGGTTAGGTAACGACATTTCTAATTGTATTTCGTCTGATTGTAAATTGGTTAACATTTCCGTTAAAAAACGTGAATTAAAACCAATTTGCATATCATCTCCTTGATAATCACATGTTAAGCGCTCGTCTGCTTTATTTGAATAATCAATATCTTCAGCAGAAATATTTAATTCGGTTCCAGCAATTTTTAAACGAATTTGGTGTGTAGTTTTATTAGCATAAATAGCCACACGGCGTACTGAACTTAAAAATTGTGTACGTGATATAATTAACTTATTAGGGTTTTCTTTTGGTATAACCGCTTCGTAATTTGGGTATTTACCATCAATTAATCTACAAATTAATGTATAATTATCAAAACTAAACATTGCGTTAGAATCGTTATATTCAATTACAACTGAAGCATCAGATGTTGCTAAAATATTTTTTAAAATATTTAGCGGTTTTTTAGGCATAATAAAGTTTGTTTCTGCCGTACTAATCACATCGGTTCTAGAATATTTTACTAATTTATGTGCATCGGTAGCAACAAAAATAGCACCTGTTGGAGAAAACTGAAAATATACACCCGACATTACAGGGCGTAAATCATCGTTACCTGCTGCAAAAATGGTTTTACTTATGGCTGTGTGTAAAATCTCAGCACTAATATCAGATTTTAATGGATCTTCTAGCATTTCAGCCTTTGGAAACTCATCGCCTGGTAAATATGCTAAAACATATTTTCCTAAATCAGAACTAATTTCAATAGTACTGTTTTCCTTTACGGTAAATGTCAATGGTTGCTCAGGAAATGTTTTTAAAGTCTCTAATAATAAACGTGCTGGTACAGCAATTGCGCCTTCACTTGTTGATTCAATCTCTAAAGTTGCGGTCATGGTAGTTTCTAAATCCGATGCCGATACTTTTAATTGATTTTGATCAAGTTCAAATAAAAAATTATCAAGTATATGTAAGGTATTGTTACTATTTATAACGCTTCCTAAAACCTGCAATTGTTTCAATAAATACGAGCTCGATACAATAAATTTCATCACTTTTTTTTTATTAATGCCGTTTTATGGCGATTTGTACAAATATATCTCTTTTAATGCGAAAACAAAACTTTATTTTTAATACTATTTAGTGTATTTCTTTTTGCGTAAATATGTAAACACAAATCCAAAAATAGCTAAAATTAACAAGGGAATTGTTACAATAACACTGCGAATATAGTTGTAATCAGTATACACTTTTTCTTTATCTAACAATGCTAAATTAACTTCTTTGGTTCGTAAATTTATTAAGCCTGTGTCATCTAACAAATAACTAACTGCGTTTATCAAAAATTCTTTATTACCATAAAGGGTGTTGGTCCATTTATCATAACCTAATTCCATTGGTTGATATTGCTGATCTAACTGATTTTTTACAATATCACCATCTGAGATAACAATCATTTTTGTTGGTTTGCCTTCGTTTAAATAATTTGCCGATTTAAACGGAACAATACGGTTTTTAAAAACCGATGTAAACTTACCTTCTAACAAAACAGCTAAAGGAAACGATTGCATTTTTACTGCTTTAGGATCAACTTTTTCATTAATAGTGTTGGCCAAACTTACAATACTAGGCGCCCCTACTTTAACCGACATTGGTGACGATGCAAGTAATACCGTTTTTTTAATATTATTTTTTAATGTATCTATTGAATTGGCAAAATCGAATTTTACCACTTCTATGTTTTTAACAATTGGGTGGTTAGATCCACTTACCACATAAGGAGCAAATTTCCAATTATACGTTTCATATACCGTTTCGCTACCTTGTTTCCCCGTTGCTAATTTTATAGGCGAACCGTACTCATCTTTTACTAAATCTGGGTTAACACGTACACCATATTTAAACAACATTTCGCCTAAACTTTGGTCTTTAGGATATACTAACATTTCGCTTGTAGGGTTATACAAACTGTCCATATCTGCTTGTACTTGATCTAACATCCAAATAGATTTTCCACCGTTCATAACAAATTGATCTAAAACTTGAATTTGGTTTTCATTAAATGCTTTAGTTGGTTTTGTTATAATCGCTAGATCGTAAGCTTGCAAATCAGTTAACGTTTTTTGTGGATTTACTGCAACACTATCCAAAGTAAAAGGTGCTATGTAATATGTATCTTTTAAAGTTCGTAAAAAATCGGCAATATATATATCATTAGGCTCACCAATTCCTTTAATAACAGCAATTTTTTTAGATTTTTTTGTATTGATTTTATGAATAGCTTCGGTTATAGAATATTCTAAATGTTGAACTGAAGAAGCTATTTTTTCTTCGGTTGAAGATTGCATCATACCTTTTATTAACTGAATATTGGCATGATTTTCACCTTTTGTAGCCACGGCCCACGGAAAAACCATTTCTTGGGTTTGTTTACCTTTATCGTTTACCGAAATATTTATTGGTTTTAAGCCACTAGTAAAAAGTTTTTGCGCAATGTGCGACGCTTCTTTTTCGTTTGCTAACGGATTTACAAAAACAAAATTTATATTGCTGTTGTACGCATTAAATTCTTCTAAAAGTTGTTTCGTTTCGGTTTGAAGCTTACGTAATTCGGCAGGGAAATTTCCTTCTAAATAAACATCAACATAAACAGGTTCGGTAACTTTATCTAAAATATTTTTTGTTGTTTTTGAAAGTGTATAACGTTTATCAGCAGTTAAATCAAACCTATGAAAAACAAAACTGCCCACTGTATTTAAAAGTATTAAAGCTGCTGTAATACCTAAAAACGATTGTATTTTTTTATTGATTTTCATTATTTACGAATGTTTTTAAGGTTAAACACTGTTGCCATTAAAAAGAAAACGGTAATTGTTGTAAAATAAATAATATCGCGGGTATCAATTACACCTCTACTTATACTTTTAAAATGGTAGCTCATTCCTAATTTTTCAATAAAAATTGCAAAAGATTGTATTAATTCTGCCAATTGTTCAAATCCAACATACAAAACAAAGCAAATTACCACTGCTGTGATAAATGCTACTATTTGATTTTCTGATAACGATGAACAAAAAATTCCAATACTGCAATAAGCAGCAATTAAAAATAGTAATCCTAAGTACGCCCCTATTGTACTTCCTAAATCCATATTACCTGCAGGCAAACCATAAGGATTTAAAATAACCACATATAAAATTGTTGGCAAAATGGCAATAAGTACTAATATAAAAGCGCCCAAAAATTTGCCTACAACTATTTGTTGCAAACTTAAAGGTTTGGTTACTAAAAGTTCAATGGTTCCTTGTTTGCGTTCGTCTGAAATACTTTTCATAGTAATTGCAGGTATAAGCAGTAGCAAAACCAAAGGTGCTAATTTAAAAAACGGAGTTAAATCATTATATCCGCTTTGTAAAATATTGTATTGCCCGTCTACAATCCATAGGAAAATTCCATTTAAAATTAAAAATACGGCAATAACTAAATATCCAGTTAATGAACCAAAAAACGATTTAATTTCTCTTAATAATATTGCTTTCATTATATAACAATCAAAAATTTAAGGATGTAAAGGTTGTAAAATTTGTGAATATTTCAAAAAATTACGGTAAACTAACTAATTTATCTACACTCCATGCTTCGGGTTTATCTTTAAAGAACTGTTTTGTAAATTTCCAAACACTCTTAAAAAGTTCTGAATTGCGATAATTTTCCAAATCAGATTCATGGTTCCAAACCGAATAGGTAAAAATAATACTTGGGTTATTTTTATCTTGATATACTTCTAAAAAATTGTTCCCAGGAAAATTGCGAATTAAATGCTTCACTGTGTGAAAATGTTCAAAAAATTCAGGAATTTTCTCTTCATGAAAACTCATTTTAACTATACGTACAAACATATTTTATTAATCTATAAATTCAATAATTACAGTATCGCGGTACAAAACACCCAATAAACTTTTAGGATTACCAATATTTTCGTCGTCAGATTTGTAAATAGCCATTTGTAAAAAATCTAAATCGTTAAAAATAAACAACATATCACCTTCATATTCACGTAACGATTTGCTTTCGGTATTAAAATCGGCATAAAATTCATTAATTCTATTAATGCGATATCTTTTAGCAGTAATAATAAATTTGCGATTCTTTCTAACCTTTTCAAACAATTGTTTTGTTAAGTTGGTAACAGCATTTCCGTAGTGATCAATATAAATTACAGCTGCTTTTATCGAATTTTCGTCATCGGCAACATTTGGGCGTAATTCTACCAACAATTCACAATCGTTATAACTAATTTTAGAACCTAAAGTATCTAAATTTGTATTTTTTAAAATACTTTCAGCAATAAAATTATACAAATCAACCGTATTGGCACAAAAATCAGGTATATGTAAATCATAAATTTCTAATACATCATTTGCATCAGCCAATAAAGAAATGGTTCCATTATTCGCCGTTAAAAAATAATGCCCGTTTAATTTAGTAAGTAAAAACGATTTTTGGTCATTCATTTCCGCCTCTACAAGTACCATGTGAATTGTGCCTTCTGGAAAATTTTTATAGGCACCATACAAAACATAACTGGCATTGGCTATGTTGTAAAAATCAATGCTGTGCGAAATATCAATAATTTGAACCTTGGGTATTTTAGTTAAAATTTTACCCTTAACAGCCCCAACAAAATGATCTTTTATACCGTAATCTGTTGTTAATGTTATAATTGACATTCCTTGTTTTTTGTTAGTGTTTTTTATTTTTTTTTGTTAGATTTGAGTATACAAAACTAACCAATTTAATTAAACTTAATAGCTTTTGAACGAAAGAATAATAGAATTAGACCACATAACGCCTAAAGATTTTTGGGGCCCGCAAGATATACATTTAGAGACCATTAAAAAATTATATCCCAAACTAAAAATTGTTGCTAGAGGAACCGTTGTGAAAATTTTTGGCGAAGCTGAAATTTTAGATCAGTTTGAATCGCGTTTTGAACGTATTTTAAAGTATTACGATAAATACAACCAATTAAACGAAAACATAATTGAACGCTTAATTATGGATGATTTGCCACAAAGAATGGATAAATCAGACGAAATTTTGGTGCATGGTTTAGGCGGAAAATTAATAAAAGCAACCACACCTAACCAACAAAAATTAGTAGATTTAGTTTTTAAAAACGATATGGTTTTTGCTATTGGCCCTGCCGGAACTGGTAAAACCTATACAGGCGTTGCTTTGGCAGTAAAAGCGTTAAAAGAAAAACAAGTAAAACGCATTATTTTAACGCGACCTGCTGTTGAAGCTGGTGAAAATTTAGGTTTTTTACCGGGTGATATGAAGGAAAAGCTAGACCCGTACATGCAACCTTTATACGATGCCTTGCGCGATATGTTGCCCCCTACCACTTTAGAAGATTATTTGCTGAAAGGTATCATACAAATTGCTCCT
Source organism: Myroides sp. JBRI-B21084 (assembly GCF_030545015.1). GTDB lineage: Bacteria > Bacteroidota > Bacteroidia > Flavobacteriales > Flavobacteriaceae > Flavobacterium. The sequence goes on along the minus strand of NZ_CP120653.1, from coordinate 1,215,985 downwards.
TTAGCTTTTATGCGTGGCCGTACGTTAGATAACGCTTTTGTAATTTTAGACGAAGCCCAAAATACCACCCACAGCCAAATGAAAATGTTTTTAACACGTATGGGAAAAAATGCCAAATTTATCATCACGGGTGATCCTGGACAGGTTGATTTACCAAGAAAAGTAACATCGGGGCTACGTGAAGCCTTGCGTATTTTAGAAGGTGTTGAAGGTATTGGTTTTGTGTTTTTAGACGATAAAGACATTGTGCGCCACCGTTTGGTTAAGAAAATTGTGGAAGCCTACAAAAAGGTTGAAACAGCAAACGAATTTGCATCACATCAAAATTATTATCAAAGCAATCAAAATACAGAAAATCCGACGAGTTAGTCGGATTTTTTTGTTTTATAAACGATGAAGTAAAACATTCGCATCAATACTTTCGTGCGATGCTGCATAAACTGCAACACCATCTTTAATCAACAAAATTTGTGGCGATTGATGCTCCACTGTAAATACTTCAGCAATCTCATTAGAGATGTTTCTGTAAGCAATTAAATCCAAATAATAAACATCCATCACATCTTGCAATGAAAAATCACTTTCAAAATTCTTTAATGCCATTTTACTAATGATACAGCGCGTACTGTGTTTAAAAATTAAAACTGGTTTTTTCCAAGATTCATTAATTATCTTATCAATTTGATCAATATGTGTTAATTCGTTCCAATTCATATTTATTTTTTTTAAAGTAATTCTATTGCCAATTGTAATTTTTAGACCAAAAATAAAATTGTTCTAATGTTCCTAAGTTTTCTTCTTTATATTTTAAAGCGTGATTATTATTTACCGAAAGATACATACTATTAACAAAAGGCTCAATTAAATTTTTTTCATACATTTCGATAAAATACGGAGCTAAAAACTCCCAATAATAACCTTTATTATCTTTTTTCATTTGTTTTAATCCTTGACAAAGAATTTTAAAACTATCTGTAAATTTTTCAATTTCGTTTTTATTTTTGTTTTCATCGCTTAAGTTTAAAGCACCAGACATTGAAAGCATTAAATCTAATGATGAAAAATTGTTTTCAACACCTTTCTTATTATTCAAACTATTTTCGTCAATTGAAATAGAAATTGAATTTGTACTATTTTGTGTAACACCTTGCACCATTAATTTAGAAAGTAATTCAAAATTTTTTGTAGCTCTTGATGTTCTATTATCAATAATTAAATACCTACTTAATGCTAAAATTGCAGGAATTCTATTATTTGAATCTAAAATACCTAATGCATTAAACGAACTAGCATGATTTGGGTTTAATTTTGTTGCCAATTGAAACGCTTCTTTTGCCTTATCAGGTTGCTTAACATTAAAATAGGTAATTCCTTGATTATAGTATAAACTGTAATATTCTGGATATTTTTTTATTCCCTTATCGTAAATTTTTAAAGCAAATTTAGAATCGCCTTTTAAATCTAAAGCATTTCCATAAGTTACATAAACTGTAGCATTATTATTTTGCGGGTATAATTTTAAAACTTGCTCGCAAATTTCAATAGCTTCGTCGTATTTTTTTAATGGTAATAAAGTCATTGCTTTTTCGGCAAGTGCATATGCGTTATTTTTATCTACCTGCAAAGCTTCATTATATTTTAAAATGGCTTCATCGTAAGATCCATTATTATATAACTCAATACCTTGTTCTACTATTAAATCGGCTTCGGTTTGATTCTGCGAAATGGCTATTGAAGAAACAAACATTAATACATAATAAATTTTTTTCATAACTATTTTATTCAGATTTAGAATTCAAATTAAACGTTTTTATTTCAAAATCATATAACGTTATATAATCTATTTTATGTCTCCACAATTCATTCGTGTTTGTACCTGGAAAAGCACCAACGATACTTGTATTTTCAAATTCATCTGAAAAATAATATTTAATGTCTGCTTTATAAGTAATTGGCTTTTTTAAATTATTTCTTAAATTCAATAATGTATTCCAATCTTTATCTTCACTACCATCATTGTAAAAAGCCCCAATAAAAAATAGTTCTACGGTATTTTCTCTAGGATTTTCAACAAACAATGTTTTTTTTTCTTCCATTGAATAAAATTCTTCTATTTTTTCAATGCTTAAAACTCTGTATTCGTATTTACCATTTTGGTTTTCTTTCAATTCAATAAGAATTTTTGACCCTAATGGAAATGTAAAACTGTTGCTAAATTCTGTAGGAAGTGTAGTAGGAATATTTAATTGATTTTGTGAAAAACTTAATAAGCTACACAAGCAAACAAAAAGAGTAAAAAGTGTTTTTTTCATAATTCTATTTTTATATTAACTTCAAATATACATTAATAAAATTAACAAAAAACAGTCATTTTGTCATTTAAAACCTACTTAAAACACTCAAAACAAGACAAATAGTCACTAAAAAACAATTGGAACATGGTTTGTAAAGTAATTTAAAACAACACACTTAACAAATTACAAAATGAACTTGAATAATTTTACAATAAAATCGCAAGAAGTATTGCAACAAGCTCAGGTTTTAGTGCAAACTTTTGGGCAACAACAAATTGAAAACGAACACCTTTTAAAAGCAATTTTAGAGGTTGATGAAAACGTTACACCTTTTATCTTAAAAAAAGTAGGAGTAAATATTGAACAATTAAAATTGCAAAATGATCAAATTATAAATGCTTTTCCAAAAGTTTCAGGTGCACAAATTAGCTTATCACGTTCGGCTGCAAGTACTTTAAATGATGCGCAAGCCATTGCAAAAAAATTGAACGATGAATACGTATCTATCGAGCATTTATTTTTAGCAATATTTAAATCGAACAGTAAAGTTGCATCGTTTTTAAAATCAAGCGGAACCACTGAAAAACAAATTGAAGCTGCAATTAACGAATTGCGCAAAGGTGAAAGAGTTACGTCAGCTTCGGCCGAGGAAACTTACAATTCGTTAAACAAATATGCCAAAAATTTAAATCAGTTAGCTAACGATGGAAAATTAGACCCTGTAATTGGTCGTGACGAAGAAATTCGTAGGGTATTGCAAATTTTAACCCGCAGATCTAAAAACAACCCTATGTTAATAGGTGAACCTGGAGTTGGTAAAACTGCAATTGCCGAAGGCTTAGCTCATAGAATTGTTCAGGGTGATGTTCCTGAAAACCTTAAAGATAAAATTGTGTTTTCCTTAGATATGGGTGCCTTAATTGCTGGAGCAAAATATAAAGGTGAATTTGAAGAGCGTTTAAAATCGGTAGTAAAAGAAGTAACTTCATCTGAAGGGAATATCATACTTTTTATAGATGAAATTCACACACTTGTAGGTGCTGGTGGTGGTGAAGGTGCTATGGATGCTGCTAATATTTTAAAACCTGCTTTGGCTCGTGGAGAATTAAGAGCAATCGGAGCTACAACTTTAGACGAATATCAAAAATATTTTGAAAAAGATAAGGCTTTAGAGCGTCGCTTTCAAAAAGTTATTATTGAAGAACCCGATACCGAAAGCGCCATTTCAATTCTTCGTGGAATTAAAGAAAAATACGAAACCCACCATAAAGTACGTATTAAAGACGAAGCAATTATTGGTGCTGTAGAACTTTCGCAACGCTATATTTCTAACAGATTTTTACCAGATAAAGCGATTGATTTAATGGATGAAGCCGCTTCTAAAATTAGAATGGAAATCAATTCAAAACCTGAAGAACTTGATGTTTTAGACAGAAAAATAATGCAGCTTGAAATTGAAATTGAAGCCATTAAACGCGAAAACGACGAAACCAAATTAAAAGCCTTAGGTATTGATTTAGCTAATTTAAAAGAAGAACGCAACCAAATTTTTAGTAAATGGAAATCGGAAAAAGATGTTGTTGATAACATTCAAAATGCGAAACTAGAAATTGAAGAATTTAAACTTGAAGCCGAACGTGCCGAACGTAACGGTGATTACGGAAAAGTTGCAGAAATACGTTATGGAAAAATTCAAGAAGCCGAAAACAAATTAGCTGCATTTCAAAAACTATTAGATGAAAATCAAAAAGAACACTCTTTAATTAAAGAAGAAGTTACTTATGAAGATATTGCAGAGGTAGTTGCTAAATGGACAGGCGTACCTGTTACAAAAATGCTTCAAACCGATCGCGAAAAACTATTGAATTTAGAAAACGAATTACACAAACGTGTTGTTGGCCAAGAAGAAGCTATCGAAGCAATATCAGACGCTGTTCGTCGCAGCCGTTCGGGTTTACAAGATCCAAAAAAACCAATTGGTTCGTTCTTATTTTTAGGAACAACAGGTGTTGGAAAAACCGAATTAGCTAAAGCATTAGCCGAATATCTATTTGATGATGAAAACGCCATGACACGAATTGATATGAGCGAATATTCAGAGCGTCACAGCGTAAGTCGTTTGGTAGGTGCGCCTCCAGGTTATATAGGTTATGACGAAGGTGGACAACTAACCGAGGCTGTTCGCAGACGTCCATATTCGGTAATTTTATTAGATGAAATTGAAAAAGCGCATCCTGATACTTTTAACATATTATTACAGGTTTTAGACGAAGGTAGATTAACAGATAATAAAGGTAGGTTAGCTGATTTTAAAAATACCATTATTATAATGACATCTAATATGGGGAGCTACATTATTCAAGAACAATTTGAAAACAACCCAAGTGAAATTGCTGCCGAAAATGCTAAAACCGAAGTATTAAATCAATTAAAAGTCATGGTTCGCCCAGAATTTTTAAATCGAATCGATGAAATTATTATGTTCACACCACTTTCACTAAGTAATATTGAACAAATAGTTACCATACAATTAAAAGGAGTGTTTAAAATGTTAGCGCAACAACATATAACTATGGACGCAACACCCGAAGCTGTAAAATATTTAGCCAATAAAGGTTTTGATGCACATTTTGGTGCACGTCCTGTAAAAAGAGTTATACAACGCGAAGTATTAAATCAATTATCAAAAGAAATTCTTTCGGGAAAAATTAAAACCGATAGCATTATACTTTTAGATAGTTTTGAAGATCATTTAGTTTTTAGAAATCAAGACTAAAACCATTTAAAAGTGTCTTTTTTAAGGCACTTTTATTTTTTTTATTAAATTGATTTTACTAACTTTCAATAAAAAACTATGGATCATATTGAAATTTTTGCAGGAAGCGCTATTATGGCAATGGCAGTTAAAAACACTTTAGAAGAAAATAATATTGGTTATGTTGAACGCAACGATATTGAATCGGCAATAACAGCAGGTTTTGGGTCGGCAGATAAAGCAGTGCATATTTTTGTTTTAGAAGAAGATGAAGAAAAAGCACGTTACGCCCTAGCCGATAAAAACTTTGACGACTTAGACGAAGTTGGCGATTTAATAAACAACCCAGAATAAAAAACGCAATAAAGCACCTATAAACGGGTGCTTTATTATATTTTTAGCAAAACTTCCAACTATTTCTTGTTAATTAATAAAAAAATCTGTGTTTCTTAAATATAAATTTAATGTTAACAAAACCACTTAGTAACATTAGCTTAACACACAAACACAACAATGTTAATAAATTTGCCTCATAAAATTAACAACATTTAACAATGAAAATTTTTAAAGCTTTATTACTAGCTGTAATTACATGCAACCAAATTAATGCACAAGAAACCAAAAGTACCGAAGTTGTTCAAGAACAACCTAAGAAAAACAAAGAATGGTTTAACTCAATAAGCGTTCGCGGATATGTGCAGGTGCGTTACAACAGATTATTAGAAACTAATCCTGATTTAGGTTGTGAGCAATGTGATAAATCTTGGGGAGATAATGGCGGCTTTTTCTTACGCCGTGCACGTGTTGTTTTTTCAGGACAAGTTTATAAAAACGTATATTTTTACCTTCAGCCCGATTTCGCAACTTCGGCAAGTAGCACAAGCTTACATTTTGGTCAAATAAGAGATGCTTACTTTGATATAGGTTTTGATAGCAAAAACGAATATAGATTACGTGTTGGTCAAAGTAAAATACCTTATGGTTTTGAAAACTTACAATCAAGTTCAAACCGTTTACCTTTAGATCGTAACGATGGTATCAACAGTGCATTTGCAAATGAACGTGATTTAGGTGCATTCTTTATGTGGGCACCAGAACGTATTCGCAAAGTATATTCAAGTGTTGTTAAAAACAACTACAAAGGATCAGGTGATTATGGTGTTTTTGCATTTGGTGCTTTTAATGGACAAACTGCTAATAAACCTGAATTAAACAATAATTTACACGTTGTAGCTCGTGTTTCATATCCTTTTGAAATTGGCGATCAATTAATAGAACCAGGAATCCAAGCATATTCAGGTCGTTGGGCTATGCCTTCATCAAGTGTAAACAGTGGCGTTACAACAACACACGATGGAAATTACACAGATCAACGTGCAGCTGCATCGGTAATTGTTTATCCTAAACCATTTGGTTTTCAAGCAGAATACAACATTGGTAAAGGTCCTGAATTCAATAAAGAAACCAACACCATTGAAACTAAAAGTTTAGAAGGTGGTTACGCTATGATGTCGTACAGAATTCAACATAACGATCAATACATATTTCCATTTGCTCGCTACCAATACTATAACGGTGGTAAAAAACACGAAACCGACGCAAGAAGCTATAAAGTTAACGATGTTGAGTTAGGTGTTGAATGGCAAATAAACAAACATTTAGAAGTAGTTGCTATGTACACAATATCTGATCGTAAATACGAAGATTTTAAATTACGTGACAACCATCAAAAAGGAAACTTATTAAGATTACAAGCACAAGTAAATTTCTAATAAAAATTTTAAAGAGTTCGAAGCGATTATTTCACTTCGAACTTTTTTAATTATACCTTTGTAGAAAATTAATTTTATGTTGAATAATTATACAGCCTATCATTTTACCATTTCGCCAAAAGAACCAGGTGCCGAAATTTTATTAGCTGAACTTGGTGAATTAGCATTTGATAGTTTTGTTGAAACTGAAGAAGGCTTATCGGCTTACATTCAAACAAATAACAATACTGCCGATTTACTTAACGATATATACATTTTAAATAATCCTGAATTTGAAGTAAGCTACGTTACAGAAGAAATTGAACAGGTAAATTGGAACGAAGAATGGGAAAAAAACTTTGAACCTATAAATGTAGATGATTTATGTTACGTACGCGCACCGTTTCACGAAACTAAAAAAGTGCCTTACGAAATTGTTATTGAACCTAAAATGAGTTTTGGAACCGGACATCACGAAACTACTTTTATGATGCTAAAACATATTTTAAACCTTGATGTAACCAACATGAATGTTTTAGATATGGGTTGCGGAACAGCTATTTTAGCAATTTTAGCTTTAATGAAAGGTGCAAAACACGCCGATGCAATTGATATTGACAACTGGTGCTATTTAAACTCAATTGAAAATGCAGAACGAAACAACATTAAAAACATTACGGTTTATGAAGGCGATGCAGCGCTTTTAAGCAATAAAACGGCTGCTTATGATTTAGTTATTGCTAATATTAACAGAAACATTTTGTTAAACGATATGCAAGCTTACGCAGGCACATTAAAAGCAAACGGTATCATTTTATTTAGTGGTTTTTATGTAGAAGACATTCCAGCAATTGAAGCTGCTGCAAACCAACACGGTATGCATTTGCAAGGTCAACTAACTAAAAACAATTGGGCTTCGTTAAAATTTATAAAAAAATAAAAAATGAGTACTAAAGAACAGGTTTTAGAAGAAGTTAAAATAGAAGAATTATTAATCTCTGAAAATGTAATTGTTCTTTTTAACGATGATGTAAACACTTTTGACCACGTAATTGACACACTTGTAGAAATTTGCGATCACGAACCTTTACAAGCAGAACAATGTGCATTAATAGTGCATCACAACGGAAAATGCGATGTTAAAACAGGCCCTTTTAAAGATTTAGAACCAATGTGCACCGCGTTATTAAACGCTGGTTTAAGTGCAGAAATACATTAAAAAACAAGTCCCAAAGTAAACTTTGGGACTTGTTTTTTATTTCACCTTTTTAAATTTTAATACCTGCTGCTAATAATTCGCGGTAACTTGGATTCTTTTTAAAAAAAGTTACTATGTTTGAATTAACCGGTACAATACGTAAACGCTTTTCTTCGGCCAAATCTAAAATACTTTTAATAAAATTACTAATTACTGCTTCGTCTTGGCAACCATTAGGGTTTAATTTGGTTAAAAATAATTTACGTTCTTGAATTGAATATTCAATAATAATATGATTGTCCCCACATTTACACTCAAATTGCCTTAACAATTTATTGTTTTTAAATTCCATATCCCATTTTTTTCTAAATTTATAGTGCTTTTAATTAAAGAATTTTACTTTCTAAAAATAAAAATTTAAATTATTTTTAAAAAGAATTGCCCTAAATTCTCAATTAAATTAAATACAAATTAAAGAAATAGTTTTTAATAACGCAAAAAACTTATAAAAATTCAATTTAAACTTAGATGAAAAATATATATTTTATGCCCGGAATGGCTGCAAATTGTGACATTTTTGAAAAAATATCATTAGAACGTTCTAAGTTTAATTTACATTATATTGAATGGTTAGAACCTGAAATTAACGAACCTTTAGAAGCCTATTGTACAAGAATAGCACGTAAAATTACTACCCCCAACCCTATTTTAATAGGTGTTTCATTTGGTGGAATTATAGTTCAGGAAATTGCTAAAATAATTCATGTAGAAAAAGTAATCATTATATCAAGTGTAAAAGATCCTTCCGAATTTCCTAAAAGAATAATTTGGGCAAAAAAATGGAAATTATATCGATTTTTTCCGACTTCTTATATAAATTTATTTGAAAATTTAACAAAAAAATTAGTATCTTCCAAAAAAATACATAATCGAATAGAAATGTACCAAAAATACTTATCAGTACGTTCGGTTAATTATTTAGATTGGGCTTTTAAAAATGTTATTTTGTGGGAAAACAAAAATCCAATACAAAACGTATATCATTTACACGGTACAAAAGATCATATTTTTCCACACAAACGTATTAAAAACGCTCATTTTTTAGAAAAAGGAACGCATGTAATGGTACTTGTAAATGCCCATTGGATTAATAAAAAATTAGAAGAAATTTTAGAAAAATAGCTATGAAAAAAAATTTACGAAATACACTGCTTATATTGGCTGTTGTTGGGTTAAGCGCATCATTTTATCAATTTAAAAGTGTAAAAAAGGACGATTCGTTAATAAATTATCCTGTTAAAAATTTAAACTTTTGTGGTGAGCGCGTTCCCATGGAAATTACCGATGTTAACGAACGTTTTGATAGAGAACTTGTTATAAACATGAATTATCATTCGGCAACAACCTTAATTATTAAAAGAGCCAACAGGTATTTTGATGTAATTGAACCTATTTTAAAGAAAAACCGAATACCCGATGATTTTAAATATTTGTGTGTAATTGAAAGTTCGTTAACAAACGCTACGTCAAACGCAGGCGCAAAAGGTTTTTGGCAATTCATGCCCGAAACGGCTCGAGAATACAATTTAGAAATTAGTAATACCGTTGATGAGCGCTGTGATATTGAAAAAGCTACCGAAGCTGCATGCGTGTATTTAAATAAAGCATATGCAAAATTTGGAAATTGGACCTTAGTTGCAGCTGCTTATAACCGTGGTATGGCTGGTATTGAACGCCAACAGGCTGCTCAAGGTGTAACCGATTATTACGATTTGTACTTAACCGAAGAAACATCGCGTTACGTTTTCAGAATTTTAGCATTGAAAGAAATTATAAATAACACCGATAAATACGGCTTTGTTTTTACAAATGCAGATTTGTATCAACCACAAAAAACAAAAACAATTGCGGTAAACAGCAACATTGCCGATTTGCAAAAATGGGCTTTGGAACAAGGTATTAATTACAAACTTTTAAAACTGTACAATCCTTGGTTAATTGATACATCGTTAATTGTACAAACAAACAAAACCTACCAAATACAAATTCCATTAGAAGGTTTTAAACGTAAGTAAATGTTCCATAATAAAAAAAGCTGTTCAAAAATGAACAGCTTTTAACATTTAGGCTTCAAAAAATTAAAACCCTCTTTTTTTATTTTGGTTGTACCACATAGGAACTTTTTGTCCGCGGTTTTGTTTCATTTGTGCTTCAACCATATTAATTTGCTCTTTTAGCATACCTTTTGCATCGTGTTGTTTAGCTTCTGCTAAAAGTTTTTGTGCTTCTGCTGGTCGGTTTTTACCCATTGCAATACCTGCTAATTGCAATTTAGCAACAGCTAAATCTTCTTTTTGGTTTAAACCTAATTCAACAGCTTTTCTAAAATCTTTTTCGGCTTGGTTTAAATTATTTTGGGCATTAATAATTCCGTTTAAGTAAAAATAATATCCTTGTTGGTTTTTTATTAAAGCTGTATTAGGATTAATTTTTGCTAAAATGCGTTTAGCGCCTTCCATATCTTGCTTTCTAAACTTAAACAAAGTCATTATAAGCATTTCGTTTTTAAAATAAACCAATGCAACTAATGCGGTTAACAGTATTAAAAAAATACCATTTCCAATATTTTTTTCGGTAAATTGCCAAATAGCAGTAGCAAACAAAATGGCAGCAACAATAATTTTTATATTCTTGTTAATCATAATTATTTTTGTTTTAATTTTGCAAATGTAGTAAAATACTAGCATTCACAAAAAATACAATACAATAATACAACAATAGTTAGTATAAATTTTAAATAATTTTTAAAAACAATTTGTAGGTATTAAAAGGATTTGTATATTTGCACTCGGTTTTGGAGCACTGTTTTCAAAGCTGAACATTTATAAAATATATATTTAAAGATAAGAAGCAATGAGTAAGAGAACGTTTCAACCATCAAAAAGAAAAAGAAGAAACAAACACGGTTTCATGGACAGAATGGCAAGTGCTAACGGAAGAAAAGTATTAGCACGTAGAAGAGCTAAAGGAAGACATAAGTTAACGGTTTCTAGCGAACCAAGACACAAAAAATAATGATGAGTTCATCATAAATAAAGGCGTTACTTTAAGTGTCGCCTTTTTTTATATCTTTTATTTTAAAACATTTAATACCAAGTATTTCATTGATATTAAGTAACTTTGTTTCACAAATATAACAACACCCTAATATAAAATGCCTAAAGATCATTCAATTAAAACAGTTTTAATCATTGGTTCTGGTCCAATTATTATTGGTCAGGCTTGTGAGTTTGACTATTCAGGTTCGCAATCGGCACGCTCGTTACGCGAAGAAGGTATCAAAGTAATTTTGATAAACTCTAACCCTGCAACTATCATGACCGACCCATCAATGGCCGATCATGTGTATTTAAAACCACTAACTACCAAATCAATCATTGAAATTTTAAAAGAACACCCAGAAATTGATGCAGTTTTACCAACAATGGGTGGACAAACCGCTTTAAACTTATGTTTAGAGGCCGATGAAAAAGGAATTTGGCAAGATTTTGACGTGAAATTAATTGGTGTTGATATTAATGCCATTAATGTTACCGAAGATCGCGAACAATTTAAACAACTACTTTCTAAAATTGACATTCCGTTTGCACCTGCAAAAACGGCTACTTCGTTCTTAGAAGGTAAAGAAATTGCTCAAGAATTTGGCTTTCCTTTAGTAATTCGTCCTTCGTTTACCTTAGGTGGTACTGGTGCTGCTTTTGTTCATAAAGAAGAAGATTTTGACGCTTTGCTTACTCATGGTTTAGAATCATCTCCTATTCACGAAGTTTTAATTGATAAAGCACTACTTGGTTGGAAAGAATACGAATTAGAATTATTACGCGATAAAAATGATAACGTTGTAATTATTTGTACCATTGAAAACATGGATGCAATGGGAATACACACAGGTGACTCTATCACTGTTGCACCAGCCATGACATTATCAGACCGTACATTCCAACGCATGCGCGATATGGCAATAAAAATGATGCGTTCTATTGGTAATTTTGCCGGTGGTTGTAACGTACAATTTGCTGTTTCGCCTGATGATAAAGAAGATATTGTTGCAATTGAAATCAATCCTCGTGTATCGCGCTCATCGGCTTTAGCATCAAAAGCAACAGGTTACCCAATTGCTAAAGTTGCTACAAAATTAGCATTAGGTTATACATTAGACGAATTACAAAACCAAATCACAAAATCAACTTCGGCTTTATTTGAACCAACTTTAGATTACGTAATTGTAAAAATACCGCGCTGGAACTTTGATAAATTTGAAGGTGCAGATAGAACTTTGGGCTTACAAATGAAATCGGTTGGTGAAGTAATGGGTATTGGTCGTTCGTTCCAAGAAGCCTTACAAAAAGCAACTCAATCATTAGAGATTAAACGCAACGGAATTGGTGCCGACGGTAAAGGGTATACCAATTACGATCAAATTTTAGACAAATTACAAAATGCTTCTTGGGATCGTGTTTTTGTAATTTACGATGCCATTGCATTAGGTATTCCGCTTAGCACTATTCAACAAATTACAAAAATTGACATGTGGTTCTTAAAGCAATACGAAGAAATGTATGCTTTAGAACAAGAAATATCTAAATACACCTTAACAACTTTACCTAAGGATTTGTTACTAGAAGCAAAACAAAAAGGATTTGCAGACAGACAAATTGCACACATGGTACGTTGTTTAGAAAGTGAAATTTATACATTACGCGAGAAAATGAACATTAATCGTGTGTATAAATTAGTAGATACTTGTGCTGCAGAATTTGTTGCACAAACACCTTACTACTACTCTACTTTTGAAGAAGCAATTGAAAAAGCAGACGGCACGGTGTATACAGCAAACGAATCGGTACGTACCGATAAAAAGAAAATTGTTGTATTAGGCTCAGGTCCTAACCGTATTGGCCAAGGTATTGAATTTGACTATTCGTGTGTGCACGGAGTTTTAGCCGCTGCAGAATGCGGATATGAAACTATTATGATTAACTGTAACCCAGAAACGGTTTCGACTGATTTTGATACTGCAGATAAATTATACTTTGAGCCTGTTTATTGGGAACATATTTACGACATTATTCGCCATGAACAACCAGAAGGTGTAATTGTGCAGTTAGGTGGACAAACAGCACTTAAACTTGCCGAAAAATTAGATAAATACGGTATTAAAATTATTGGAACAAGTTTTGAGGCTTTAGATTTAGCCGAAGATCGTGGACGTTTCTCTGAATTATTAACCGATTTACATATTCCTTTCCCTAAATTTGGTGTGGCTACAACTGCCGAAGAAGCATCAAAATTAGCCGATGAATTAGATTTTCCTTTATTAGTACGCCCTTCTTATGTGTTAGGTGGTCAAGGAATGAAAATCGTTATAAACAAAAAAGAATTAGAAGAACACGTAATTGATTTATTAAAATCGATTCCTGGCAATAAGTTATTGTTAGACCACTATTTAGCAGGTGCTGTTGAAGCGGAAGCAGATGCAATTTGCGATGGTGAAAATGTGTACATAATTGGTATTATGGAACATATTGAACCTTGTGGGGTACACTCTGGCGATTCAAACGCAACTTTACCTCCGTTTAACTTAGGTGAATTTGTGTTAGAACAAATAAAAGATCATACCAAAAAAATTGCAGTTGCCTTAAAAACTAAAGGTTTAATTAATATACAGTTTGCTGTTAAAGACGATACCGTTTATATTATTGAAGCAAATCCACGTGCTTCACGTACCGTTCCTTTTATTGCAAAAGCATACGGCGAACCTTATGTAAATTACGCTACAAAAGTAATGTTAGGTGCTAAAGTAACCGATTTTACTTTTAATCCGCAGTTAAAAGGTTACGCAATTAAGCAACCTGTTTTCTCGTTTAACAAATTCCCTAAAGTAAATAAAGCTTTAGGACCAGAAATGAAATCAACTGGTGAAAGTATCTTATTTATTGATAATTTAAAAGACGATGCTTTTTACGATTTGTACACACGTAGAAAAATGTACTTAAGTAAATAATGCTTATTAATTCATACAAAAAATCCGTTTCTTAATTGAAACGGATTTTTTTATGTTTACTTTTTAATAATCTTAATTGTTTGTGATTGATTTTCGGTTGCTAATTTAACAATGTATGTGCCCGAACTAAAATGAGAAAAATCAATTTTAATTGTGGAATCATCATATGTGTTTTTAAAAACTTGCTTACCAGCCATGTTATATACCTCAACTTGTTTTATGTTTTCTGAATAATTAATCACTAATTCATTAACAACTGGGTTTGGATAATATTTTAAATTGGTTGTATCAAAAGTATTCGTACTTAATAAAAGGGTCACTTTAACAGCAGTTGGGTAACTAGGACAACCGTTAGCGTCAATTACAACGCCATAGTAAATAGTTCCATCAACTAAAACATCGGTAATATCTAACGGATTCATTCTATTAACAGCATCGTTATAACTTAAATACCACGTTACATTAGGTTGATTCATAACTAAATTAGCTACTGTTGAAGCCTTATTAAACACTTGAGATGTAGCACCCGTAGGTGAACTTGGTCGTGTATTAACTTTTACATGTACTTTTCTTCTATCAGATACACAGCCTGTATAATCAATAGCTACATAATAATACCCTGTTGTTAAACTATAAGTATTAGGTAATGGTGTTGTTGAAGTATTATCTAAATACCATACATATTTTGTTGTAGTTGATGCTTGTAGAAATAAATCGGCAACTGTTGCACCATCACATAAAACAAAATCGGTCATCGTTGGCGGTGTAGATGAATATACCCTAACTGCAACAGCAACACGCGGCGATGCACAAGGTGCTATTTCTTGTTCAACATAATACGTTCCTGTTAGTAAAGGTGTATTTGCAGTTAAAGGTGTTACACTTTGAGCCGAATTATACCATTTAATAGTTGCGCCTGGCATACCCACAGCTGTTAAATCTGAAACTAATGCTGCATTACAAAATACTTGTTGCGTAATAACTGTAGGAATGGTTACACCTGCTGTGGTAATTATTTGAATTGGTTTTCGAACAGATTCGCATAAATTATGATTTAATGTACTTACATAATAGGTACCTGTTTGTAATAAATAACTACTAGGCAATGGTTGTGTACTTGTTAAACTACTGTACCATTTAAGTTGCGCACTTGTAAAATTATCAATAGTAATGTTTTGAATTGCTGCAGTATTGCATACAACCAAACTACTTGTTTTTATTGCAACACTTGGGTAAATATTAACTAAAACGGCAAAGCGATTTACACTTTCACAACCATTTATTGTTTGTGATGCGTAATATGTTTTTCCGTTAACTAACAAAGTGTTAGCAGACAACAAAGTACCGTTTGTAGCACTATCGTACCATTTAATGTCTTGCCCTGTTAATTGTAAATTATAAATGTACGGAATAGTAGGTTCGCAAAATTCTTGAATGTTTAAGCCCGAAGGTATTGCCGTACTGTTTATTGATACATTTATTCCTGCCCTGCCATAACTTTCACAGCCGTTAACAGTTTGCGATGCGTAATAACTACCACTTGAAAGTAATTGTGTTGAATTAAGTGGACTACCACCTATTGGCGTTGTATACCATTGAATATTAGAACCACTTGCTGCTAAATTAGCAATTGTAGCGTTTTGATTAACACAAAAAACCTGGTTGGTTGTTACTGGTAATGCAATATCATTTGGCTGTGAAATATAGGTACTAGTTGTAAGCGTACAATTTTTACTATCGGTAATTAAAACGGTATACAAACCAGCAGGAAGTTGATCGATTACTTGTGAATTGCTTCCGTTTGACCATTGATATGAATACGGCGGTGTACCACCTGTTACATTTACAGTAATACTACCTGTTGTTGTACCATAACATGTTACATTGGTTTGCTGAAACGAAGCCGTTAGATCTTGTGGTTGATTAATTGTAACACTTTCGGTATAAACACACCCAAAACCATCGGTTACAGTTAACGTAAAAGTACCTGCTGCTAAATTAGTAATTGATGCAGAGCTTACACCATTTGACCAACTATATGAATAAGGTGCTTTACCGCCTGTTACAGTTGTATTTATAAAACCATTTATCAAGCCATTACAAGAAACATCCTTTTTATTAAAACTTATTGAAACGTTTGTTGATGGTATTACAGTGACATTTTCTGTTAACACACAATTATTTGCATCGGTAACTTTTACGGTATAGTTTCCTGGCAATAAATCGTCGACTATATTTGTTGTGGCTCCGTTTGACCATAAATAAGTGTAAGGCAAAACACCACCAGTTGGAGTTACAATAACAGAATTAGCAAGTGCACCATTACAGCCAGCCTTAGTTTGTGTATATGTTAATTGTAAAACTTGTGGTTGTGTTATAGTAGCCGTTTTGGTAATTGAACATCCTTTTGCATCAATAATAATAACGGTATAATCACCTGGTATAAGATCGGTATTGTTTTGAGACGTTTTTCCGTTGCTCCAATTAAATGTATAAGGTGCTGTTCCGCCAGAAACATTTGCTGTTATTTCGCCGTTTGCAGTGTTAAAACAAGTCACATTTTTTACCGTTAAAGTCGCGTTTAAACTTGTAGGTTCTGTTATAGTAATTTGTTCTGTTTTAATACAATTATTTGCATCTTTTATAATTACGTTGTAAGTACCTGCAACCAAACCTTCTACTTTAGCAGCATCTAAAGTTGTGTGCGACCAAGTATATGAATAAGGTAATGTACCTCCTGCGGGTTTTATTTCTATTGAACCATCGTTTCCATTTTTACAGCTTACATTTTTAAGAACAGACGTATTTGTTAAAGCTGCTGGTTGAGTAATTACAACCGATTCTGTTCCAAAACATCCATTTGCATCGGTAATTTTCACTGTATAAGTACCTGCTTGTAACCCTGTAGCTGTTGCTGTAGTTGCGTTTGTACTCCATAAATAAGTATAAGGAGCTGTTCCACCATACCCAACAACAGTTGCAGTTCCGTTAGAATCGCCAAAACAAAACACATTTGTTTTTGTTAGTGTTCCCTTAACTTGCGGAATTGTAATTGTTGCTACTGTTGATTCTAAACTTTGAGAACAAGTACTTTTTACAATTAATTTATAAGTATAACCATTCATAGCCAACGCAACATTATTTATAGTTAACGCATTTGTTGTAACACCACTATATGTTGAATTGTTTACCAAATCGGTAAAACCACTTCCTGCATTTACTTGCCATTGTAAACCAGCATCATTAATTGCTGTTGCTGTTATAATAACTGAATTACCAACACAAACTATTTTATTAGTAGGTTGTGATGTAATTGTTGGCGATAAAACAGTTTGTAAATTTATAGATGCAATTTTAGAACAACCACTCCATTGTACCAATGCATAAACAGTTTTAGGAATTGATACAAATGCAGTTGGGTTTGCAATAACGTTTGTATTTGCAGCTTGTGCATCACTTAACAATTCGTAATAGGTAAACGTAGCATTTGTATTTGCAGTAATTTGGCCTTGCGTTTGTGTTAAATTAAATGTTGTAGAACTTGTTGGTGAACAAGCTTGTATATCAACAGGTGTGTTAATGATTAAATCGGTAAAAGTAAAATCAATTGATTTTGTAACAGAACAATCATAATTAGCAGAACTTACTTTTACAGAATAGGTACCCGTTTGTGTAGCTACATATGTATCTAAAGTAGCACCTGCAATTATAGTATTGTTTAAATACCATTGGTACGTAGGATTTACAGCAGTTGTAGTTGCTTTTAAAGCCGTATTTACAGTATTACATGACAAAATTGATGCAGGTAATACATTTCCGTTTAAATCGGTAATATCTACAGGTGGTACCGAACCACTTGTAACAGTTATACTTGCTGTACTTACACATGTACTTGAAGGTACGGTAACCTCAACCGTATATACGCCTGGTTGTGTAACGGTGTACGAACTACTTGTAGCCCCTGGAATTTGAGTACCGTTTAATAACCATTTATATGTAGCGTTTGTAGCTAAAACACTCGCTTTTATAGTTTGTCCTACATCACATACTTTCATATTCGAACCTAGAACAGCTCCTGAAGTATCTGTAATTTTTACACCAATATCAAACGATCCTGCATCTAAAAAAACGGCAGTATCATATTTCTCATCTTGAAAATCGGCAATTACCATTTTAAAATGATAGGTTTCGCCAGGAATAACAGTTGCTGTAGCCGTTAAAGGTACGGTTCTGCCTTGAAAATTAGTATCGGAATTACTGGTATTATAACCACCAAAATATTGTTGATTTACAGCACCACAACTACCTTGAGCCCCGTTTATTGCGGGGTGAATGTTTGATGTACTTACTACACCGCCGTTGTTAGGCAAAACAGCCAAATTGGTATAGGTAGGATCGCCTACTTTTTTTAACAATAAAGCAAAAGCATCGGTAAAGCTACATTCAAAACCATCTCCATACTCTTCCGAAGCTAACAAATAATTAAATGTAATTTGATTGGTAATGGGAACAAAATCAAACTCGATATAGGTTGCATTATATAATAATGAAGATGAAACATTTAAAACACTAGCCAAATCGGCATCACCACCCGTTGGTAAATTATCAGAAAGTGTTGGGTTTATAAAATTATTACCTGCTTTACGTGCAAAACCCGTACTTAATACAATACCCGATTGAAAAGGGAAATTTGATGCCGCTTTATGAAAGTATCCCCACGAACGATTTGTATTTGTTGCTTGTAAATTGGGCGAAACAACAACATTTGTTGCATTTGCACTTGTACAATTACCCCCACCCGAAATTAAAACGTTGTTAATTAATTGCGAAATAGTATAAGCCGATTGTGGACTTGCGCTATTGTTAACCTCGATAAAACTACCTATTGCTGTTGGAACTATTGGGGGATTAGTTGTAATAGAATTTCGTATAGGAAAATTTTGTGCAAAATTACTTGTAGAAAATAGTAAAATTGTAATAGTAACAAATTTTAAAAGAAAATTGACACCAGTGTTTTCTGTCGATTTTTGACTGAATTTATTTATGAAAAATACTTTATTTAGTTTCATAGTTACAACAAATTATTGTTTTTAACTTTTTATATTTTATAAAATGATTTAAAAAAATATAAACAGCGTCAAATGTAATATATTTTATATCAACTTATTAAAAGCACTTAAAAATTAACACGATATATTGAATATTTCTTTTGTATTAAATTTATTTAGTGTTTAATAAAAAGAATAAAATCGAACTTAAATAAAATGAGTCCGATACAATTTCGAACTCATTTTTATAATTAATTTTTAATCTGTCTAAATTTTATTGTGCAGTCTAACCATTGGCATTTTTGCCGTGTTTTGTTCCTTTATGTGAACATTGTTTAAATTTTTCTTGTCTGTAATTTTCTAGCTCTATTATCATACCCACATTTTTGATACAACTATACGGTATTTTGCCTTTTTAGGCTATTGGTTTTCTATTATTTTTATTGTTTTGATAGCTTACTATCTTTTATTTTTCGTTTTTTTCTAATCTCTATTTTATTTACAATTGATTTTCAGTGTTTTGTATTTAAACCAACAAATCTGATACATTACCCATAAATTATTATATTTCCAAAATTCACCCCGCTGCGCAAAGTCTCCCGACTTTGAGCCCACTTACTCATCATAATTATTATATTTCCAAAATTCATTTGTTTTATCTTTTTATTGTTCAAAGTTACAAACTTTGCGCAGCGGGGTTCAAACTTTGCGCAGCAGGGGAGTTCATTTTGTGCTCATTATTTGTCAATAAAAAACGCATAGATATAAAAATCAATGCGTTATGTTTTGTTTCAGTGGAGCCGCAGGGAATCGAACCCTGGTCCAAACAAGCAATCAAAAAGCTTTCTACACGTTTAGTTTTTGTTTAAATTTTCGTTGTATAGCTTTGCCAAAAACAGCCACCATACACTTAACCTCTTAAAATTTCGGATAACTTCCGAGATGCTATTTATCCTAGATTTATTTTTACGGTTCCTTAATACAAAACGCCATAAATCAAGGCTTTTTTAAGGAATTCAGCTTTCCTATCTAATAGGACAAGGCTTGATCTTACTATAATTCAGAATTAAGCAGCTAAAGCGTAGTTTTCTTCGCCGTGTAAAAAAAAGTTCATTCATGAGATTAACGAGCTGTATATGAGCGCTCGACGTGCTTACTTCTCAATTCCACCTGCTGTCAAAACCGATCGGCCCCCTTGAAAAGTGTTACAAAAATATAAAAAAAAATCCTGCTAAACAAGCAGGATATTTTTTTCATTTGAACCTTAAGTAATCAACAAAACAACATATACGTTCTAAACCTAATCTAACCTTATTAAAACGCGAAAACCTTAATATTCCCTAATTATTTGCCCAATAATTTTTAATATCTTGCTCAAATGTTATACAAATGTAGGGTGCTAATTGTTTGCCTGCAACTTATGGTTTAAATGTTAACATAATATGAGCAAAACACTCAATTGTTGTAGTATCGTATTCTACAAATACCCATTTTCAATGGCTGCTTTTACCAAACCTTTGTCGTCTTGTACGTTCATAACTTGTTTCATTTTTGCAATTCGCTTCTGAATAGCGCTGTATGATATAGGTATAATTTTATCTAATTCTACAATTTTATATCCTTTTGAAAGCAAGTATAAAATTTGACGGTTGTAATCGTCAATTAAAGATTTATCGTTTAAAGAATCATTTAAAATTTTTTGAATAAAATCGCTGTAAAATTTATCTTGATTTAGAACTGTTTTTATTAATTCTACCAAATATTCTGGTGTTAATTCACCTTTTGTAACAAAACCATCGGGTTTAGCATTTTTTATAATGTCTAAAATATAAATTTTTTCTGTGTGAGCTGTTAACAAAATTACTTTGCAATATGGAATTATATTGCGAATAAAATTAGAAACATCAATACCGTTTTTTAATTGTTGCGATTCATAACTTGGTATGTTAAAATCTACCAAAACAATGTCTGTTCTTTTTGCATTTGGATTGTTTGCAAAATATTGGTACACATCTTGGCAATTTGACAATTTTTCTATTTGACTATTGGGATAATTTTGTTTAATTACACTTCCGTAACCTTCTAAAATAAATGGATGATCGTCTATTATTACAAAATTCATTATTTGTTTAGTTGTTTTGGTTTGTTATTAATCTAAATTAAAGCCAATTTGACCGTCTTCTTCAATAGTTAACGTGCTTTCGTCAACCGTATCATTAAACTCTGGTTTTTCTATTGGTTCCTCATCCTGAATTTCTTCAAATGGTAATGGCTGTAACAAATTCATCAACTTCACTTTATCGGTTGTAACTTGGTTACCTTGTGCTTTAATGCCTTTTACAGCAATAAATTCTTCAAAATTTATAAGTAATGGTTCTTTTTCTATCCCTTTAATTTTTGCAAATAAAACCTCGACCATTGGACGATAATCTGTAGAAACAATTTCTAGACGTGCATAAGGATGTTCTGATATAAAAATTTCTTCTTTATTTACCGATTCTACCAAAAAGCGCTTTGCAAAATACCTTTCTTTTTCTGGATCAAAATAAATGGCAGAAATTGGTTTTGTTGGTTTCCATTTTTCTAACACAATAACATCGTCGCTAAAATGGGTGCTTAATTCAGGTACAATGGTTTTTACTTTACCACTTTGGGTAATAATTAAAATACGATCTTCGGGCTTAAATTCACCTAATAATTCGCCTCTGCCATCTACATTTAAACGACTTACAGCATCGTCAAACCAAATTTTTCTTGGGCGTAAGGTTGAAATACCTTTTTCTTTGAGCTCAATTTTTTTAATTGGATATTTTGTAACAATGTTTCCTTTAGAGCTGCGACCTTTAATTAGTAATTCGGCAAAATCAAAATCGAATTTTAATTTTTTTACATTTGATAATTGTCTTAGTAAAATAGTAACAACTTCGGCTTCGCCATTAGGGTTACTAGAGAAATAAAGTACTTGTGAACCAGGTTTTTCTTGCGTTAAATTGTACACTTTATCACGCGTAATTCCTGAAACGTTAAAGCGTTTTATATAGGATGCACCTGCTTTGCCATCGCGATAAATCATATTGTAAATGGTGCGTTTATCGTTTTTATTAAATACAGCAACGTGAATGATGTCTTTTCCTACGAATTTTTTTTCTTCAATTTTAGAAACAATCATGCTTCCATCTCTTAAAAACACAATTACATCGTCAATATCCGAACAATCGCCTACATATTCATCTTTTCGTAAGGTGGTTCCTATAAAGCCTTCTTCCTTATTTACATATAATTTTTGGTTGCGCAGCACTACTTTAGTAGCTTCAATATTATCAAAACTGCGTAATTCGGTTTTGCGTTCACGGCCTTTACCGTATTTTTCTTTTAAATTGTTAAAAAAGGCAATGGTAAATTCAATAATAAATTCAATATTGTGTTTAACTTTTTCAATATCGCCTTCTAAAGCATCTAATTTTTCTTGTGCTTTATCTAAATCAAATTTAGAAATGCGTTTAATTCTAATTTCGGTTAATCTTACAATATCCTCAGTAGTAACAGCTCTTTTTAAATTTTTAGTAAAAGGCACTAAACCTTTATCAATTGCAGTAATAACACCTTCCCAAGTTTCTTCTTCTTCAATTAAACGGTAAATTCTGTTTTCAATAAAAATACGTTCAAGCGATAAAAAGTGCCATTGTTCTTCAAGTTCACCTAATTCAATTATTAACTCTTGCTTTAGCAAATCAACAGTTCTATTAGTTGATTGTTTTAACATATCGGAAACCCCTGTAAATAATGGTCGATTGTTTTGAATAACGCAACCTAGCGGAGCAATAGATACTTCGCAACTAGTAAAAGCATACAAGGCATCGATGGTTTTATCGGGCGAAACTCCAGGTGGTAAATGAATTACAATTTCAACATCGGAAGACGTATTGTCTTCAACTTTTTTAATTTTAATTTTACCTTTTTCGTTGGCTTTTAAAATGCTATCTATTAATGTAGTAGTAGTAGTAGAAAAAGGAATTTCTTTAATTATTAAGGTTGATTTATCGTGTTGCGAAATTCGTGCACGTAGGCGTACACGACCACCACGAGCACCGTCGTTGTAGTTTGAAATATCGGCAATACCTGCTGTTGGAAAATCGGGGTATATAACAAAC
Organism: Myroides sp. JBRI-B21084; assembly: GCF_030545015.1. GTDB lineage: Bacteria > Bacteroidota > Bacteroidia > Flavobacteriales > Flavobacteriaceae > Flavobacterium. The sequence goes on along the minus strand of NZ_CP120653.1, from coordinate 1,192,724 downwards.
GATTTTCCTTTTAAAATTTTTATTGAAGCATCAATTAATTCAATAAAATTATGTGGTAGAATTTTAGTTGATAAACCTACAGCAATACCCTCGCCACCTTGCGCTAAAAGCAACGGAAATTTTACAGGTAAGTTTATAGGTTCGTTTCTACGACCATCGTATGATAATTGCCACGGCGTAATTTTTGGCGAATACAAAACATCTAAAGCAAATTTGCTTAAACGCGCTTCAATATAACGCGAAGCAGCAGCCTCATCGCCCGTTAAAATATTTCCCCAGTTACCTTGGGTATCAATTAATAAATCTTTTTGACCAATTTGTACCATAGCGTCGCCAATACTTGCATCACCATGCGGATGGTATTGCATGGTATGACCTACTATATTAGCAACTTTGTTGTAACGCCCATCGTCTAATTCTTTCATTGAATGCATAATACGTCGCTGAACGGGTTTAAAACCATCTTCAATTGCGGGTACTGCGCGTTCTAAAATTACGTACGAAGCATAGTCTAAAAACCATTCTTGGTACATACCAGAAACCTTTTTAATGGTTTCTGTTTCGGTATTTTGTAAACTATTATGTTCTAATTCAGGTTCGTGTTGATTGTTTTCTGAATTTTCATTTAAGTTGTTTAATTCTTCTTCAGTCATATAAAAAAGCTAAGCTTCTATTTTATCTAATTCAACCTTTAAATTATCAATGATAAATTCTTGTCTATCGGGAGTATTTTTACCCATATAAAACTCTAATAATTTTTCTATTGATGATGTTTTATCAAGCATTACGGGTTCTAACCTTATATCTTCGCCAATAAAATTTTTAAATTCATCGGGCGATATCTCACCTAAACCTTTAAATCGGGTAATTTCTGGTTTGGGTTTAAGTTCTTCAATGGCATTTATACGTTCTTGGTCGGAATAGCAATAAATAGTTTTCTTTTTATTTCGTACACGAAAAAGTGGAGTTTGCAATATATACAAATGGCCTTCTTTAATTAATTCGGGAAAAAATTGCAAGAAAAACGTAATCATTAACAAGCGTATGTGCATTCCGTCAACATCGGCATCGGTTGCTAAAACAATGTTGTTGTAACGTAAATTTTCGTAATCGTCTTCAATATTTAAAGCAGCTTGTAATAAATTAAACTCTTCGTTTTCGTACACAATTTTTTTAGACATTCCGTAGGTATTCAAAGGTTTACCACGTAAACTAAAAACGGCTTGTGTGTTTACATCGCGCGATTTTGTTATAGAACCCGATGCCGAATTACCCTCGGTTATAAACAAAGTACTTTCTAAACTTCGCGGATTTTTAGCGTCGGTTAAATGCACCCTACAATCGCGTAATTTTTTATTGTGAAGCGATGCTTTTTTAGCGCGATCTTTTGCTAATTTACGAATACCCGAAAGCTCTTTACGTTCGCGTTCGGCTTGTAAAATCTTTCGCAACAAGGCATCAGCTAATTCAGGATTTTTATGTAAAAAATTATCTAGATTTGTTTTAATAAAATCATTAATAAAAGTTCGCACGGTAGGCAAATTAGGTCCCATGTCTGTTGAACCTAATTTTGTTTTAGTTTGCGATTCAAAAACAGGTTCTTCAACTTTTACCGATATAGCCGAAACAATAGATTTACGTATGTCTGAAGCTTCAAAGTTTTTGTTGTAAAACTCTTTTAATGTACGTACAATAGCTTCTTTAAAAGCTGCCAAATGCGTACCACCTTGCGTGGTATTTTGTCCGTTTACAAACGAATAGTATTCTTCTGAATATTGCGTTTTACTATGTGTTAAAGCAATTTCAATATCATTACCTGTTAAATGAATAATTGGGTAAATCATATCGTCTTCAGAAATGGTTTCTTGTAACAAATCTTTTAACCCGTTTTCTGAAACAAATTTTTCACCGTTATAAATTATTGTTAATCCTTTGTTTAGGTAGCAATAATTTTTAAGCATGCGCACAATATAATCGTTGCGAAACTTATAGTTTTTAAAAATGGTATCATCGGCAGTAAAAGTTACTTTGGTACCTTTACGTTTTGTAGTTTCAACTAAATCTTCTTCTAAAACTAAGTTTCCCGCACTAAATTCGGCTGCTTTTTGTTGGTTATCACGAACCGATTCTACACGAAAATATGATGACAATGCATTAACTGCCTTGGTACCTACCCCATTTAAACCTACCGATTTTTTAAAGGCCTTAGAATCGTACTTACCACCAGTATTCATTTTAGAAACTACCTCAACCACTTTACCCAACGGTATACCCCTACCGTAATCGCGTACCGATACGGTGCGATCTTTAATAGTAACCTCAATGGTTTTACCAGCACCCATTACAAACTCATCAATACAGTTATCTAACACCTCTTTAATTAAAATGTAAATACCATCGTCTGGTGATGAGCCATCGCCAAGTTTACCAATGTACATTCCGGGGCGCGTGCGTATATGTTCTTTCCAATCTAACGATCGGATGTTATCTTCAGTATACTGAGATTCTTGTTGCATAAATTGTAGTGAATTTGTGTAAAAATAAAGATTTTTATGCAGAATTAAAAGTGATATATTTTCATTACTTAATTATTTTACAGAATTTTATGTTTATTAATTGAAATTGAAACTTTTTTTAAATAATAAACTCGAAGGATTATTAAAAACAAAAAAAATCCTACCAAATATTGATAGGATTGTAACGTTTATTTTTCTATTTCTTTTAGCGATTCCATTTTTTTCATTGCTAAAAAACCTTTAATGTCTTCAAAATGTTCTTTAACACGTTTATTGCCAAATTCAAAAACTTTTTCGGCCAAACCATCAAGAAAATCTCTATCGTGCGATACTAATATTACAGTCCCTTCAAACTCATTCAAAGCTTCTTTTATAATATCTTTGGTTTTCATATCTAAATGGTTGGTTGGCTCATCTAAAATCAACACATTGTAAGGCTCTAAAAGCAATTTAATCATTGCTAAACGAGTTTTTTCACCACCAGAAAGTACTTTTACTTTTTTATCGATATCTTCGCCAGAGAACATAAAAGCACCTAAAATATTTTTAATTTGGGTACGAATATCACCTTCGGCAATACGGTCAATGGTTTCAAAAATGGTAAGGTTTTCATCAAGTAACGATGCCTGATTTTGAGCAAAATACCCAATTTTAGCATTGTGACCAATTTCTACAGTTCCCTGAAAATCAATTTCGTTCATAATTGCTTTAATCAAGGTAGACTTACCTTCGCCGTTTTTACCTACTAAAGCTACTTTCTGCCCGCGCTCTATAACCATATTGGCATCGTTAAAAACCACGTGTTCGTCGTACTTTTTAGTCAATTCTTTTACGATAATTGGATATTGCCCTGAACGTGCTGCTGGTGGAAATTTTAATCGCAATGCCGAAGTATCTACTTCATCAACTTCAACCAAAACCAATTTTTCTAACATACGCACGCGCGATTGAACTTGTTCGGTTTTAGAAAAAGTTCCTCTAAATCGTTCAATAAACGCTTTGTTTTCGGCAATAAACTTTTGTTGTTCTTCGTATGCTTTTTGTTGGTGAATTCTACGGTCTTGACGCAAAACTAAGTAATCGGTATATTTTGCTTTGTAATCGTAAATTCTACCCATAGTTACTTCTATAGTGCGGTTGGTAATATTATCAACAAAAGCACGGTCGTGCGAAATTACCATAACAGCCTTAGCCGAATTTACCAAGAAATCCTCTAACCATTGAATCGATTCAATATCCAAGTGGTTGGTTGGCTCATCTAGTAAAATTAAATCAGGTTTGCGCAATAAAATTTTAGCCAACTCAATACGCATACGCCATCCACCTGAAAATTCAGAAGTTGGGCGGTCTAAATCTTCTTGCGAAAAGCCCATTCCTTTTAAAACTTTTTCAACTTCGGCTTCGTAATTTACTTCTTCAATAGAATAAAATTTTTCGCTTAATTCCGAAACGCGTTCAATTAGTTTCATATAAGCATCACTTTCGTAATCGGTGCGCACGGTAAGTTGTTCGTTTAACTCATCGATTTCGTTTTTCATCGAAAAGATTTCCTTAAACGCTTTTGCAGCTTCTTCGCGCACGGTGCTGTCGTCTTGCGTTAATAAATGTTGCGGTAAATAGGCAATTACGGCATCTTTAGGTGCTGCAACATTCCCTAACGACGGTTTATTGATGCCTGCTACAATTTTTAATAAAGTAGATTTTCCTGCACCGTTTTTACCCATTAATGCAATTTTATCGTTTTCGTTAATTGCAAAACTTACACCACTAAATAAGGTGGTTGCGCCAAAATTTACGGCTATATCGTTTACTGTAATCATTTCTTTAAAATAAGTTGTGCAAAGATAAAATAAGATGTGATAAAAAAAAGCTAACGGTTAGTTAGCTTTTGGAATTATTGTATTAATGAATCGTGTTGAATATTTTTGGACTGAATGTAATTCTATTAAAAAAAGTAATGAATCGGATGTTTGGGTTATAATTTTATTTAGTGTATTCTATGTCAAGATCATCTTGCCCATCTCCATACATTATCACAGGATAACCGTCTTTATTATATTTATAGTTATAATTAAAAGTATTTTGAGTGCTTGAATTATTTACTGACTTAGACATATTATTAAAAAGTGAATTTTGTGGTCTTGTATAAATAACAGAATAAAAAGCCCATTGTGGCATATTTACATTTTTAAATATGCCATTAGTATTAGCGTAATAACTATAATTTCCTTCCCAATTCCCTACCTTTATTTTTATAAGATTATTGTTGCTGTCGTAAAAATATTCTCTTTTTGTTCCGTTATCAAGAAGATCTTCAAGTAATATACCATTATTATCTATTTTCAATATGGCATATCCTTTTAAATTACCTTTAGAAGTTGTATAATCATACCGGACTTCATTGGTAGAGTATTTAAATGTATAAAATATTGTGTCCTTAACTGGCCAATCGCCTATACTTTTCATTCCTAAAAGTGTGTCGTTAGAATAATTAAATGTGATATCTTCCCAATAATAATTATCTAATTTTTTACTGTGCAGAATGATTCTATTTTTATCATCATACTTAAAGGTTTCATATCTTTTGTAGTCCCTTGTTATTCTTGTAGGTAAAATAGCTGTAGTAGTATTACCACCGCCTCCGTTGTTTCCACCTCCGTTAGTACCGTTTGGCGCAACACTATCCTCTCCACCACAACTTTGCAGACTCATAAAACTACTTGCTATTAAAGCAACAAGTAAAAGTTTTTTCATTGATTAAAAGTTTAAAAATTTTGATAAATTAAATATTTACAACAAAAAAACTATTATTAATTAACAAATCCAAACTTTTGAATTTTGCAATTCATTAACCTAAACTCCAAAAATGTAGTTAAAAAAAACATGGTGTTTCATAAATCATACTTTTTACAATTATTAACCATCAATTTTCATTAACTTTGTTACTTATTTTTGATTAACTTATATGGAATCGGTTTTAGATACAAACAAACCGGCTACTGGTAAACCAAAATGGTTACGCGTTAAATTACCAACCGGCAAAAAATATACAGAATTACGTGGTTTAGTTGATAAATACAAACTACACACTATTTGTACATCGGGCAGTTGCCCAAATATGGGCGAATGTTGGGGCGAAGGTACCGCTACCTTTATGATTTTAGGAAACATTTGTACCCGTTCATGTGGTTTTTGCGGTGTTAAAACAGGCCGACCAGAAACGGTAGATTGGGACGAACCCGAAAAAGTAGCACGCTCTATTAAATTAATGAATATTAAACATGCCGTAATTACATCGGTAGATCGCGATGATTTAAAAGACGGCGGTTCTATTATTTGGGCCGAAACGGTTAAAGCGGTTCGCAGAATGAGTCCAGGAACTACTATGGAAACTTTAATACCAGATTTTCAAGGAATTGAAAGAAACATAGACCGTATTTTAGAAGTAGCGCCAGAAGTTATTTCACATAACATGGAAACCGTTCGCCGTTTAACTCGTGAAGTGCGTATTCAAGCAAAATACGACAGAAGTCTAGAAGTTTTACGTTATTTAAAAGCAAACGGAGCTAAACGAACCAAATCTGGAATTATGTTAGGCTTGGGCGAAACTGAAGAAGAAGTAATCCAAACTATGCACGATTTGCGAAATGTTGGTTTAGATGTTTTAACTATCGGTCAATATTTACAGCCAAGTAAAAAACATTTACCTGTAAAAGAGTTTATTACGCCAGATCAGTTTAAAAAATACGAAGAAATAGGTTTAAAACTTGGTTTCCGTCATGTTGAAAGTGGCGCTTTAGTTCGCTCATCATACAAAGCACAAAAACATATTTTGTAAAATTTAAAGGTCGTTCGTAAAGGAACGACCTACTTATTTTCTATTAAAATTATGAAAATAAAAATTGCTATAAACGGATTTGGGCGCATTGGGCGAAACCTTTTTCGTTTACTAATGAATCATCCGCAAATTGAAGTGGTTGCTATTAACGATTTAGCCGATATCGCTACCATGGCACATTTGTTAAAATACGATAGTGTTCATGGTAAATTGGCTGCAAAGGTTTCGCACAACGAAAATCAATTAATTATAAATGAATCAAAAATTGATTTTCTGCATGAAAAAGAGCTTTCCAATTTAAATTGGAAACCCTATAATCTTGATTTTGTAATTGAAGCAACCGGAAAACACAAAACCGCAGACTTATTGCAACTTCATATAAAAAACGGAGCAAAACGTGTAGTTCTTTCGGTTCCACCAGACGATAACGAAATTAAAACCGTTGTTTTAGGTGTAAACGAACATATTTTAAATGGAACAGAATTAATTGTATCAAATGCCAGTTGTACTACCAACAATGCAGCGCCAATGCTTAAAGTAATTAATGAGTTGTGTGGTTTAGAAAAGGCATTTATTACAACGGTGCATTCTTACACTACCGATCAAAGTTTACACGATCAACCCCATAAAGATTTACGTAGAGCACGTGCTGCAGCACAATCAATCATACCTACAACAACAGGCGCTGCTAAAGCATTGACAAAAATTTTTCCTGAATTTGACGGAAAAATTGGCGGAGGCGGTATACGTGTTCCTGTTCCCGATGGTTCGTTAACCGATATTACTTGTTATGTAAATAGAGACGTATCGATAGAAGAAATAAATTTAGCGTTTAAATATGCTTCTGAAAATCAATTGAAAGGAATAATTGAATATACTGAAGACCCAATTGTTTCTGTTGATGTTTTAGAAAACACCCATTCTTGTTTATTTGATGCGCAGTTAACTACTGTTTTAGGAAGAATGGTTAAAATAGTAGGTTGGTACGATAACGAAATTGGATATTCTGCCCGATTGATTGATTTAATTCAATTTCTTACAAAAAACAAACAGAATTAATATATTTGCCACAAAATAATAGATATACTCCATGAAAACATTAGAGCAATTAAAACAACGAAGCAATAACGAATGTGAATTGTGTGCAGCAACCCAACAATTATCAATATATGATGTACCCCCAACTGCAAGCAACTTACCAAATCGTGAAATTTTAGCATGTGAAACCTGCTTAAATCAAATTGAAAAAAAGGAAGAATTAAACGCGAATCATTGGCAATGTTTATCAACTGCTATGTGGAACGAAAATTTACCTGTACAAGTGGTAAGCTGGCGTATGCTAAATCGTTTTAGAAACGAAAGTTGGGCTGCCGATTTGCTAGATATGATGTATTTAGACGACGAAACTTTAGCATGGGCGAAACAAACAGGTGATCATGAAGGCGATGGAAGTATTGATTTACACAAAGATTGCAACGGTAATATTTTAGTTGGAGGCGATACTGTTACGCTTATTAAAGATTTAGATGTAAAAGGATCTACTTTAAATGCTAAAATTGGTACTGCTGTACGAAATATTCGTTTGGTACACGATAATACAGAACAAATTGAGGGAAAAATCGATGGCCAACAAATTGTTATTCTTACAAAATATGTAAAAAAACAAATGTAAAACCATTAATAATTAAATTTTTTAAGATGCTTTTGTTAAAATAGCATCTTTTTTTATGTTTAACATTTTTTGGCACAACATTTGGTTTTAAATAAATAACAAAACAATTTATTCAAACTATTAAAACAAAAATTTGCCATGAAAACGTTAATCACCCTAGCACTACTAGCAGTTACAACAATTGCAAGTGCGCAACACAAACACCACAATAGACATCATAACGACCATGATAATGGACGACACAATGGACATTACAAAAAACACTATAAACACCAAAAGCATTACGCCGAACGTAGAAAATACGATAACCACCGCGATTGCCATTATTATGTTGCCCGTGAAATGAACCGTTACGAATTTTTACGTTTAAACCGTGCACAACGTTCGCAATTACAAGTTTCGCTAAATTTTTTAATCTCTAACGATTACGGCCCAAGAGATTACGAATACCGTTTACGTGGCGATATGCGTAGAATTTTAACGCGTGATCAATACCATTTATGGGAGCGTCGGGCTTACGCAGGTGGCGGCAATACTTTTGTATTTAACTTTAATAGATAATTCACTTTAAATACTTCCAATAAAAACGAAAACCTCCGATTTGAAAATACAAATCGGAGGTTTTTAAATATTATAAATAGTAAATTATCTAGTAAATAACAATTCGCGGTATTTTGTTAATGTCCACAATTCGTTATCAACCATTAACTCTAATTTATCTGCATGGTAACGAATTTCATCAAAGTAAGGTTTAACGTTATCGCAATACGCATGTGCCATTTCCTCTAACGATGCTAACGCATTTGCATCTTTACGCGCATCCATCATAGCGTGTAACTTTGCGTTTAATTCGTTTATGTGCATCGAAATTTTCTTTAAAATAATAATTTGTTCTGTAGCAAATTCTTCGTATTCAGCACCAAAAATTTCTTTTAAACCCTTAATATTTTCAATTAATAAATTTTGGTATTTAAAAGTAGTTGGTATAATGTGGTTGCGCACAATATCACCTAAAACACGACCTTCAATTTGAACTTTTTTAATGTATTCTTCTAATTCAATTTCGTAACGCGCTTCAACTTCTGTGTGGTTCATTACGTTTAATTCAGCAAAAACATCTAATGCTTTTTTAGAAACTTTTGCTTTTAATGCTGCAGGTGTTGTTTTATGGTTAGATAACCCACGGCGTGCCGCTTCTTCTTCCCATTCTTTGCTGTACCCATCGCCTTCAAACAAAATATGTTTTGTTTGCTTAATATATTCGCGTAAAACATTAAAAATAGCTTCGTCTTTTTTCAAGCCATCTTTTTCAACTAATGTTTCAACTTCTTTTCTAAAATCATTTAACTGTTTAGCAACAATAGTGTTTAAAGTTGTCATTGAAGTAGCACAGTTTGCTGTTGAACCAACTGCACGGAATTCAAATTTATTACCTGTAAAAGCAAACGGTGATGTACGGTTACGATCGGTATTATCTAACAATACATCTGGAATTTTTCCAACAACGTTTAATTTTAAATCGGTTTTTTCTTCTGGTGATAATTTACCAGTTGAAACACCTTCTAAATCTTCTAAAACTTTAGTTAATTGTTGGCCAATAAAGATTGAAATAATTGCAGGTGGCGCTTCGTTTGCACCCAAACGATGGTCGTTTGATGCCGATGCAATAGATGCACGTAACAACTCTTCATAAATAGCAACTGCTTTAATAGTGTTTATAAAAAACGTTAAAAACTGCAAGTTACTGTTTGGTGTTTTACCTGGCGCTAATAAATTTACACCTGTATCTGTAGCTAACGACCAGTTGTTGTGTTTACCTGAACCGTTTACCCCTTTAAATGGTTTTTCGTGAAACAACACTTTAAAATGGTGACGTTCTGCAACTTTTTGCATAACATCCATTAATAATGAATTGTGATCTACCGCTAAGTTGGTTTCTTCAAAAATTGGGGCTAACTCAAATTGGTTAGGTGCAACTTCGTTATGACGTGTTTTTACTGGAATTCCTAACAACATACATTCGTTTTCTAAATCGCGCATGTAGTTTAAAACTCTAGTTGGTATCGATCCAAAATAATGGTCTTCTAATTGCTGACCTTTAGCTGAAACGTGTCCTAATAATGTTCTACCAGTTTGTAAAATATCTGGGCGTGAAGCAGCTAATGCGTCATCAATTAAAAAATATTCTTGTTCCCAACCTAAAGTTGGTGTTACTTTTTTTACGTTTTTGTCAAAGAATTTTGCAACTTCTGTTGCAGCTTCGTCAATTGCAGATAAAGCTCTTAATAAAGGTGCTTTGTTATCTAACGCTTCACCTGTGTACGATACAAATACGGTTGGAATACATAAAGTTGTACCAAAAATAAATGCCGGCGATGTTGGATCCCAAGCGGTATAACCACGTGCTTCAAAAGTATTTCTAATACCTCCGTTAGGAAAAGAAGACGCATCTGGTTCTTGTTGAACTAATTGCGAACCTCCAAATTTTTCTACTGGATCTGACCCATCGAAAGAAGTTTCAAAAAAAGCATCGTGTTTTTCTGCAGTTGTACCCGTTAAAGGCTGAAACCAGTGTGTATAATGTGTTACACCTTTGGTCATTGCCCATTCTTTCATACCTAAGGCAATATAATCGGCCATTTTACGGTCGATTTTCACACCAAAATCCATTGCTGAACGAACCGCTTTGTATGCTTCAGGCGTTAAATGCTGACGCATAGCTTTATCATTAAACACATTGCTACCAAAAATTTCTGATTTTTTACCTATTTCAGCTACTGCTACAGCTGGACGGTTACTTGCTGCTTTTAAAGCTTCAAAACGAAAAGTTGCCATATTTTTTTATTGTGTAGTTATACCATGCAAAAATACAAAAAAATACATACAAAAATAAAACACCCCCTAAAATTTAGGGGGTGCATCACAAACATTTGTATTATTTCTTTAAATTCAAGGTTTTTATTGGTGCATTTTCTAATCCTAATGCCGAAATTGTCGCATTGTAATCACTATAATTCATTTTTTGAGCAAAACCTCCTGGTACAATTACCACTCTAAATGTTTGGCGGTATACAAATTCGTTATACTCTGCACTTGATAATTGGCTTAAAGGAAAATTTGCCGAAAAATATACTTTAACATCATATCTTGTAAAATCGTAATCGTATTTAACAACATCGCTACCACCAAGACTATAAGTAACTGGAACTAACGTCCAAGAATTTCCTTGCCATCTGTAAACTAAAACATTATCACTATCATATATAGGTGTGGTAAAATTCCAAGTTGCAGAATAGGTATAATCATCTTCTATGGTACTTAAAGTTTCATTTGGCAATTCAAAAACTTGTGAATTGTTTGCATAACTATCGTCGTAATATTCTTCTATGGTACAACTTTGTAAAGTTGCTAATCCTATAAAAGCGGCTAAAAGTAGGGTAATCTTTTTCATGATGTATGTTTTTTAATTTTTGTTTGTATAAACTTAAATTCATTAATCGTGCCAAAAATGAATTAACAAGTAACAAATTTGTATTTTTGAGTAAATTTTTTAATTTATATGGAACACATTTTTTTTAAAGGCCAGGTTTTATGGAGCATGATAGATGCCAACCGACATTTAAGACATTCTGCTTACAGTGATTTGTGCACACAAGCACGTAACAATTTAATGGTTGAATTAGGTTTATCGGTAAACGAATGTGCTGCGTATGGTGTTGCTCCTATACTTTTTAGAGAAGAAACTATTTTTCATAAAGAGGTAAAAATGGACGAAGAAGTGTTTATTGCTGTTGAAATGACTAAACACAACAGACAAAACAACCGTTTTTCTATTACACATTTTGTTTATAAAGCTAATGGTACTAAATGTGCAACTGTAAATGTAGATGGTGCTTGGTTTAATTTAGAAACCAGAAAATTAACAGCGTTGCCCGAAATTGTTGCTGCATTGATTAACAAAATTCCTAAAAACGAAAATTTTGTTGAAGAATAATAAAATACCCCAAAAAATAATTACTTTTTGGGGTATGTATTTTAAAATTTATTTTCTGTAAACTTCAATAACTTCATCTAAACTTCCATTACCGTCTACATCAATCATTCTTTTTAATTGTAAACGCGATGCTGAATTTTCTACAATAGTTCCACCTTGAAAAAAGCTAGAACCATACAGTTTTAATTCGTTGTTTAATACATTGTACGATCCGTAAAATTTAGTAACCGGACAAGGTGCTACTGGTGAATTTTTTGCAGTGGTATCATCTTCATAAAAATCGGCAATTTCAAACGTATTAAAAGCATTTAACTGCAAATAATCGTTACCACAACTAGTATTGCCTACATAAGCTATACTTTCGCCATTAACTACAACTGCTTCAGGAAACCATTTTCCTTCTAACTTATTTACTTCATCATCGTTGTTATCGCATGCAACAAATGAAAGCCCTAAAAATAATGCAACAATAATTTTTTTCATAAATTTTTATATTAAAACTCCTAAATAGTTTTGTGGAGTTATTTGTTTTAATTCGTCTTTAACTTGCGAAGAAACATTTAATGTATCAATAAATGCATGAATTGATTTTTGGTTGATTACATCGTTCGTACGTGTTAAATCTTTTAAAGCTTCGTATGGGTTAGGATACGCTTCTCTTCGCAAAATAGTTTGAATAGCTTCGGCAACAACAGCCCAGTTGTTTTCAAGATCTTCAATAAATTTAGCTTCGTTTAAAAGCAATTTGTTTAAGCCTTTTAAAGTAGCTTCAAAAGCAATAATAGTATGCCCAAAAGGAACGCCAATATTACGTAATACAGTACTATCGGTTAAATCGCGTTGTAAACGTGAAATAGGTAATTTGGCAGCTAAATGTTCAAAAATAGCGTTAGCAATACCTAAATTTCCTTCAGAATTTTCAAAATCAATTGGGTTAACTTTGTGTGGCATAGCCGATGAACCTACTTCGCCTGCTTTAATTTTTTGCTTAAAATACTCCATTGAAACGTAAGTCCAAACATCACGATCTAAATCTATAATAATGTTATTAATACGTTTTAAAGCATCGCAAAAAGCTGCAAAATGGTCGTAATGTTCTATTTGTGTAGTTGGAAACGAATGTTTTAAGCCCAACACGTTTTCAACAAAATTTTCACCAAAAGCTTGCCAATCATTTGTTGGATACGCCACTTTATGCGCATTAAAATTACCAGTTGCACCGCCAAATTTTGCTGCAAAAGGAATGTTGTTTAACAAACGTAATTGTTCTTCTAAGCGCACCACAAAAACCAAAATTTCTTTACCTAAACGCGTTGGCGATGCCGGTTGCCCGTGCGTGCGTGCCAACATAGGAATATCTTTCCATTCAACACTTAATTCTTTTAATTTGTTGATTAATTGAATAAATGTAGGCATATACACTTTTTCAAATGCATGTTTGGTAGATAAAGGTATTGCAGTGTTATTAATATCTTGAGAAGTTAATCCAAAGTGAATAAACTCTTTATAATCTTGTAAGCCTAATTGATCAAATTTATGTTTTATAAAATACTCAACCGCTTTTACATCGTGGTTGGTCGTTTTTTCTGTATTTTTGATCCAAAGTGCATCTTCGGTAGAAAAATCATTATAAATTTTGCGTAATTCAGCAAATAAGTCTTTAGAAACGTTTGCAACTTGTGGCAAAGGCAATTGGCACAATGCAATAAAGTATTCAACTTCTACTAAAACGCGGTATTTTATAAGTGCTTCTTCTGAAAAAAAATCTGCTAAAGGAGCTGTTTTTGCTCTGTAACGACCATCGATTGGCGAAATTGCATTTAATTCTGTTAACATAAATATTCCCAATTTTTAAAGCTACAAATATACAGAGGTTTTATAGTTTAAAAAAACTTATTTTGAATTGAATTAAACAAAAAGAGAAGCATTTCTGCTTCTCTTTTACTTTATGATTTACTCCATTCTAAAATTGAGTTTCGATTCATTTTAATGTAATCTTCGTTACCTGCTTTTTCAGAAAGTTCTAATGATTTTTTAGCGGTTTCAACAGCTCCTTTTTTATCGCCATTTGCAGCCTGAATTAATGATTTTTGACGCAACATATAAAAAGGTGCTTCGCCATTTTGCATTGTAATTGATTTATTTACGTATTCTAACGCTTTTTTAATATCGGTATTTGTGTTAAATAAATACACACCTGCCGCATAATAATCGTTAGCTTTAGCAGCATCGTTTAAATTTGTGTTGATGCTTTCCATTGCAATTTTGTGCGTAGGAACAGTAAACGGAATTTGAATTAAGGTTTTTTCCCAAGATAAATCAATGGTACCTTGTTCGTTATTTTTTGGCGATACGTTAATAGTTAAATACTCTACATCGTGTGGTAAAGCATAAGGTTTAACCGAAGTTTTTAAAACCACGTCGCTATCGTTCCAAGTTTTAGGTAAGCCCCAGTTATCGGTAGTTTTGTATAACACAACATCCCACATTTCAGCTTTAGGAATTGTGTATAACGCATACTTACCAGGTTGAACCGCCATACCATTAATTTCAACTTGCGTATTAAATTCAATAGTTGTGTTTTGGTTTGCGCCCGTACGCCATACTTTACCATAAGGCACTAAATCGCCAAAAACCAAACGTCCTTTTTTAGCCGGACGAAAATAGTTAATGTCAAAATCGGTTAAACCAACCACTTGTTCTACTTCGGCTTTTAAGCTTGCTTGTGGTGTTTTAATTTGTGCATTTGCTTGTATGGCTACAAACATTGCTGCTACTAATACTAACTTTTTCATACGTTTATTTTATTTTGAATAGTTGTTAACTCCTTCTTTTAACCAATTTTCATATTCAGTAACTTCGGGTGTGTACCCAACTGGCGTGTTTAAAGAATTTCCTTCGTTATCTAAAACAATGTAGTAAGGTTGTGCGTTTGCTTGGTATTTTTCAATTTGAAAATCGCTCCATTTGTTCCCCACTGTCTTAATTTTTTTACCTGTTGTTTTAGATACATATTGTTCTGCTTGTGGCAATTCTTTTTTCTCATCAACATATAAAGATATCAAAACAACATCTTCATTTAATATTTTTAAAACATTGGTTTCAGACCACACATTTTCTTCCATTTTTCTACAGTTAACACACGCATGGCCTGTAAAATCTAATAAAACAGGTTTGTTAACTTCTTTAGCATAAGCCATACCTTTTTCGTAATCTGTAAAAGTGATGATACCTTGTGGACCTTCTTTAGCACCATTAGGTATTGCTGAAACAGAGCCTGCACCTCCTTTTGAATTTCCTACACCATACGGACTTTCAGAATATGTCATTGGCGGTGGAAAACCAGAGATTAATTTTAAAGGCGCACCCCATAATCCTGGAATTAAATAGATTGTAAAAGTTGATACTAACAACGCCATAAACAACCTACCTACCGAAATTTTTTCGATTTTAGAATCGTGTGGCAATTGTACTTTTCCAAACAAATAAATAGCCCATGCAGCAAATACAGCAATCCAAATAGCTAAAAACACCTCGCGTTCTAACCAATGTTTTTGTAAAACCAAATCGGCGTTTGATAAAAACTTAAATGCTAAAGCCAATTCTAAAAATCCTAAAGAAACTTTAACAGTATTCATCCATCCACCTGAACGTGGCATTGAATTTAACCAACCTGGGAACATGGCAAATAACATAAACGGTAATGCCAATGCTAATGAAAAGCCAAACATACCAATTAAAGGAGCTGTTCCGCCTTTAGATGCTGCTTCTACCAACAAGGTTCCAACAATTGGTCCGGTACATGAAAACGATACAATTGCCAATGCTAAAGCCATAAAAAAGATACCAATCATACCGCCACGGTCTGCTTGACGATCAACCTTATTAGCCCATGAGTTTGGCAACATAATTTCAAAAGCACCTAAGAACGATGATGCAAATACAATTAATAAAACAAAAAATACAATATTAAACCATATGTTTGTTGATAAGGCATTTAACGCATCGGCACCAAATATTTTAGTTACAATTAAACCTAATAAAACGTAAATAATAATGATTGATAACCCATAAATAATTGCGTTTTTAATACCTTTTGCACGCGATTTGCTTTGTTTTGTAAAGAAACTTACCGTCATAGGTATCATTGGAAACACACATGGTGTTAACAATGCTGCAAAACCTGAAAAAAATGCAATGATGAAAATAGACCACAATCCTTTTTTTTCATGCTTAGAAGTTGCCGATTTTGCTGGCACTTCTTTTATTTTATTAATGGTATCGTTTTTTACAGGTGTAACTGCAGTTAAATTTTCAAAATTTTGAACTTCGGTAGCTGTTAATGTTTCTAAATCAAAAACAAAAAATTTGTTTAATTGAATACACATTTCAACACATGCTTGGTACGATAATTCTAACTGAATATTTTTAACCGCTGGGTTTGTAACTTTAATAGTGTGTGTAAAATGCGCTTCATTAGCAAAATAATATTCATCTACTTCAAAAATATCATTGAATTTTTTAGTGTATTCGCTTTCTTTTGCTTTACCTTGTGGTTCGTAATTACCTTTTGCGTTATTATAAATAAATTCTAACGGCAAGGCTCCACCTTCAGGAGTAAATTGAGAGTACATGTGCCACTCTTTTTCAATAGTAGCGTCTAACTTTATTTGATATTCTGTATCTGAAATTTTTTCGATACTTGATTTCCATTTAACTGGATCTTGTAATTGTTGTGAAAAGCCTAAACCAGTAACAAAAAGTACTAGTAAAGTGAGTAAATTTCTCATTGTTTTAACGTTATTATATGGTTTTGTTTACTGTTATTTAGTATTTTAAAACGATTGTCGGCACGCATACCCACAATCCAAATTATTTTATCATCGCCATTAACAAGAAGCCACGTGTTATCTTTTTCTATTTTAGATAGTTTTTCATCTTTAAAAAACTTTGATACTTTTTTAAAACCTTTCATACCAAAAGGTTGAAAAACATCGGCTGTATTTATTTTGCGTAAAACCAATGGCCATTTTAAAAGCTCCGAATTTACGAAAATAGTATCTTTATCTGTGTTAATTTCTGCGTTTTCTACCCTTAAAATTTTCATAAAAAAAGGAAGTTGCAAAACATCATTTTCATTTTTTATAAAAAAAACTGCTTTATTTATTAATTTTTCATCATAAATTAACAATTCATTGCGGTTTTTTAAAAGTGTATAATTATTATTTTTAATGAATTTACCTGTAGATGCAACGCAAATTTTTTCTATTTCGGTAGATGAAAAAAAACCGTAAGACATTAAAAATTGTACTAAATAGGCGGTTTTATTATTAAATTTTTGTAATTTATCTAAATCGATCTTTACAAAATCGGCTTCTTTTATAACACATTCATTTTCAAAATAAACCATAGCATCGTTTGCTAAGTGCTGCGTTTGCTTTAAAAAATGCAATGTGTTTTGAAAAGTTTGCAAAAATTGCTGATTTTCTTCCATTAAAACTGGCACTATTAAATGCCTAATTTTATTACGTAAGTATTTTGTTGTAGCGTTAGATTGGTCTTCCCTCCACTCTACTCCATTTTCAACTGCAAAATTTAAAATTTCATCACGAGAAAAAGGGAGCATCGGCCGTATTATTTGTTGGTTTTTTTCAGGAATTCCAACCAAACCATCAATACCCGTACCGCGAGTAAAATTAATTAGAAACGTTTCAACTTGATCGTTTAAATGGTGCGCAGTTGCTATAAACCGATAGTTATTAGTAGTACAAAGCTGCTTAAACCAATTATATCTTAGTTCGCGTGCTGCAATTTGTATGGAAACGTTTTTGCTTTTAACAACCTGCATGGTATCAAACCTTTTAACAAAGCAGGTAATGTTGTTTTTATTACAAAAATCTGTAACCAATTTTTCGTCTAAATCACTGTCGGCATCACGTAACTGAAAATTACAATGTGCAACAGCAAATTCTACTTTTAAATGAATAAACAATTGCAAAAGCACCATACTATCTACCCCACCACTAACAGCCAACAAGGTTTTGTTAGTAAAAACTTCGGGAAAAATTTGCGTTATATGTTGCTTAAATTGGTTTAACATTGTTGTAATACATTTTTCATTGCTTGTGCTTTTAACAAACACTCGTTGTATTCATCGGTTGCATTTGCATTAATTGTAATGGCGCTACCCACGCTAAACGATGCGTACTTTTGTTCATTATTATACAATATACTACGAATTACTACATTAAAATCAAAGTCGTTACTAGGTGTAAAATAACCAATGGCACCGCTGTAAACGCCGCGTTTGGATTGCTCTACCTCTTCGATAATTTTCATAGCCGATAATTTTGGAGCCCCCGTCATACTACCCATTGGAAAAGTAGATTTTATAATATCTACGGGGTTTTGATCTTCGGAAACCTCAGAAACTACAGTTGAAATCATTTGATGTACTTGTTTAAACGTATAAATACCAAACAATTCTTCTACTTGAACCGAAGCTTTTGTAGCAGTTTTAGACAAATCGTTCCGAACCAAATCTACAATCATTACATTTTCGGTTTGTTCTTTCTTGTTTTCAGCTAAATTTTGCTTTAAAAGTGTGTCTTCATCAGCTGTAATTCCGCGTTTTGCAGTTCCTTTAATAGGTTGCGAAATTACTTTTAAACCTTGCTTTTTTATGTATCTTTCGGGCGAAGCACTCATTACAAAATGCTTATTAAATTTAGCATAGCATGCAAAAGGCGGTTCGGAAATTTTGTTTAAGTTCCAAAATAATTCATTGGTGTTCAACGAAACATTTTCAGCATAAAATTCCATACAATAATTGGCTTCGTAAATATCGCCACGTTGAATGTGATTTATGATTCTTTGAAAACCATTTTCGTATTCTTTAAACTGAATTCTATTATTAATTCTTATTTGAGGTTGATGCGATTCAAATAGTTTAACAGCAGTAATTTCGCTAAAATCACTATCAATTTCATCATCGCACATTTTTAAATATTCAAAACGAACCGATTCTTCTTCAAAAAAAACGAGTTTTTTAGGTTGAAAAAAGAATAAATCAGGAAAATGTAATCCGTCAAAGTTATTCGATTGCAACTGTTCTACGTCGTTTTTTAAATCATAACTTAAATATCCAAAAAGCCAATCGTTGGTGTTTTTTTGATATTCTTTCAGTTTTTCAAACGCATTTTCGTAATCGGTTTGCAACAAAGTAAAAGCATCAAAAGCCAAAACAGCTTGGTGTGTGCTGTATTTGGCTTTGTGATTGTTTGATTCTAAAAAAACAACTTCGCGAAATTGTTGTGCCCACAAAAGCAATTGCTTTTTAAAATGTGAACAATTTTTTATTTGATACGTTTTAGAAAACCGTTGCATTAATTTTTTAAAATTATGTTTAGCTTATCTTCAATTTCCTTCAAGAAATCTTTATTTGTAATTTGTTGATTTTCTGTATTAAAATTTTCTGAAAAAGATGTAAACACATAACTTACAACTGCTTGACAACCAAAACGATTTACCATATTTTGTAGAATTTCATTGGCACTTAAACCACCGCGTTTACCGTTTGATGTACTTAAAATAAATACTTTTTTTCCGTACAAAAAGCTTTTATTTGCGCGTGATAACCAATCTAAAATATTTTTAAAAAACGCCGATAAATTGCTATTGTGTTCATTGGTAGCTATAAAAATATGTTCGTGAGTATTTATTTCACCTAATAACAATTCAATTCCTTTAGGTGATTTAATTTCACGTTCTAAATCTTCACTAAATAAAGGAATATCTAATGTTTTAAGATCAAGAAAAGTGTGGTTTATATTCAGTTCTTTTAAAACCGATTTTGTTAACTGTTCATTGATTGATTTTGATGAATTACTACCTACAAAAACTAACATATTTAATATTTAATTTCTACATTTAATTGCCTGTTTTCTTTAACTGCTTTTTTATCCATTGCAGTTCCTACAGTTACGCCAATTGCTACACCAATGGGTAGACCTAACGCAAATAAACCAGGGTTTCCTAAAAAAACTCCTGCAAGTACCCCAATTGGTATACCAAAAACAGTCATCCCTAGTGCTAAATAAAGTGTGCGGTAATAATTTTTAGGAACTAATTGTATTTCTTTTTCAATTAACCTTAAAATAGCAGTTTGTTTTTTCTTAATAACCTTTCTTAAATCGTTTGTTGTTAAAGAATTAGAAGTATTAATTTCTTCAACTTCTTTATTAATTAATTGAATTATTGAATCGGGTATTTCCTTTTTTCTTAATTCACTTAACAATGTATCAAACTGATTGTAAAGCTGATTTAATTTTACATCGCTTGCTAAATTTTTTACTCCTCTTAAATTAATTATCGTCATCATTAATCTTCTTCTTCAACAACTTCGTGATTATTTGAATAATTGCGCCAACGATCTATGGCAGCAACCATATCGGCAGGTATTTCGGTATCAAATTGCATGTACTCTTTTTTTATAGGATGCATGAAACCTAAAGTTTTTGCATGTAAGGCTTGGCGTGGTAAAACTTTAAAAGTGTTTTCAACAAACTGTTTGTATTTAGTAAAAGTAGTTCCTTTTAAAATTTTGTCGCCACCGTAACGTTCGTCGTTAAATAAAGTATGCCCAATTGCTTTCATGTGTACACGAATTTGGTGCGTTCTACCTGTTTCTAATTTACATGAAACCAGTGTTACATACCCCAAACGTTCTATTACTTTGTAATGCGTAACGGCATGTTTTGCTCCGTTTGAATCATCAGGGAACGATGCCATTTGCATACGATCTACTTTATGGCGACCAATATAACTTTCTATTGTACCTTCATCTTCTTCAACATTCCCCCAAACAATAGCAATATATTCGCGTTCGGTTGTTTTTTCGGCGAATTGTTTTTGCAATTCGGTCATTGTCCATTCTGTTTTGGCAATTACCAGTAACCCTGTTGTATCTTTATCAATTCTGTGAACTAAACCTGGGCGTTCTGAACTATTTAAAGGCAAATTTTCAAAATGATAGGCTAAAGCATTCACTAAAGTACCCGTGTAATTACCATGCCCCGGATGTACCACTAAACCAGCTGGTTTATTAATTACCAATAAATCATCGTCTTCATATACAATATCTAAAGGAATGTTTTCGGGAATAATAATGTTTTCAAAAGGCGGTTGCTCCATTAACACACGTACCACATCGTTTGCTTTTACTTTATGGTTTGATTTTACAGGAACATCGTTCACAAAAATGTTTCCGTTTTCTGCCGCTTTTTGTATTTTGTTTCTAGTTGCGTTTTCAACTAAATTCATTAAAAATTTATCAACACGCAAAGGTGCTTGTCCTTTACCTGCTTCAAAACGATAATGTTCGTGTAAATCGTCTTCTAGTAAGTTAGTATCGTCTATCATTTTAAAAAATTGAGTCAATTGCTGGTGCTACATCTTCGTACATTTCACCTAAAGAATCAACTTCGGGTTTGTACCCCAGCATGCCATCGCCTAATATTAAATTAATTTTTGAATTTTTAAGTACCTTATCTCCAGCACGTAAAATTCTTCCGTCTTGTTCCACACGTAAAACCACATCTTTGGCAAAATCGGGTTCGTATTTTACTTCGCCTTTTTTCAAACCTAACGATTCTAAAATTGAAGTAGCATGACACAACGTACGTCCATCTAAATTAGGTAAACGTAAAGAAGAATAACCTTTTGCATTTATTTTTACATAAATTTTGCGCCCTTCTTTAACAGCATCATTGGGTTTAGGATCTTGCTCTGAAATTGTATACGGTGGATATTTAGGGTTAAAATCAATGGTATCTATAACAATTATTTCAAAACCATTTTCAGCAACTGCATCCATAGCTTTTTCAACTTTCATTTTACGCAAATCGGGTATTGCAATTTCTTTCCCATGACGCGTAAAAATATTTAAAAACTGTAGTGTTCCAAAACCTAGTAATACAACAATTACAATTGCCGAAATTAAAGAGAAAAAAAACTGCTTACTTTTTATGAATGATATAATACCCATAGTGTTATTAATTTTAGCAAAGTTATCAATTATGTTTCGTGTATTTTTATAAATTTGTTCAAACTAGCAAAAAATACACGTTACAAAAATAAAAATATAAAAATACATTATTAAATGAAAAATGTAGCAATTATTATGGGAGGATATTCTAGCGAATATAAAATATCCTTAAAAAGCGGCGAAGTTGTTTATAATCATTTAGATAAAACTAAATATAATTTATACAGTATTCACATTTTAACCGAAGGTTGGTTTTATGTAGACGAAAATAAAAATAGATTTGTAATTGATAAAAATGATTTTTCGGTTACGGTTAATGGTACAAAAATAACTTTTGATGTTGTTTTTAACGCTATTCATGGTACACCGGGCGAAGACGGATTGATACAAGCCTACTTGCAATTGCTAAATATTCCGCAAACATCGTGTAATTATTATCAATCTTCATTAACTTTTAATAAACGCGATATGCTTTCGGTTCTTAAACCTTATGGTATAAAAACGGCAATATCGTATTACCTTAATAAAGGTGATGTTATAAATGCAGAACAAATTATACAACGTGTAGGCTTACCTTGTTTTGTAAAACCTAATAAATCGGGCTCTAGTTTTGGAATTTCAATGGTTAAAGAAAGTGAACAACTAGTACCTGCTATTGAAAAAGCTTATGTAGAAGACGATGAAATTATTATTGAAAGTTATTTAAAAGGTACAGAAGTTTCGGTTGGTGTTATAAAGTATAAAAACGATACCATTGTTTTACCTATAACCGAAATTGTATCAGAAAACGACTTTTTTGATTACGAAGCAAAATACGAAGGTAAGTCTAGCGAAATAACACCTGCTAGAATTTCAGAAGAAGAAAAAACAAAAATAGAAGATGTTGCCAAACGCATTTACACCATTTTAAAAATGGATGGTTTTTCGCGTTCAGAATTTATTTTAGCTGGTGGCGAACCCTTTTTATTAGAAATGAATACAGTACCTGGCTTAACAACAGAAAGTATTTTACCACAACAAGCGCGCGAAGCAGGTATTTCGTTAAACGATTTATTTGAGAATGCAATTGAATTAGCCTTAACACGAAATAAATTTTAATGAAAAAAGCAGTTTTTCCAGGTTCGTTTGATCCCATAACCAATGGCCATGTTGATGTTATTACACGTGCTTTGCCTTTGTTTGATGAAATTATTATTGCCATTGGTAGCAATGCCGATAAAAAATACATGTTTACTCTTGAAGAACGTATGCGGTTTATTCAAGAAACATTTGCAAACGAACCAAAAATTAAAGTTACCAATTATCACGGACTTACTATTGATTTTTGCAAAGAACAAAATGCCGATTTTTTATTGAGAGGACTAAGAAATCCGGCCGATTTTGAATTTGAAAAAGCCATTGCACATGCCAACCGATTGGTATCGGGTATAGAAACTGTATTTTTGTTAACAGCAGTTGACACGTCTTTTATTAGTTCAAGTATTGTACGCGATTTTATTCGCAACAATGGCGATTACAGTTTATTGGTACCAAAAGCGGTAAAAAAATAACATTAATTATTTAAAATGAATCAAGAAATTGAAATTGAAACTAAAAGGTTAATTTTAAAAGGTATTTCTCCTGCGTTTATCCATCAATTATTTCAATCCAAAACCAAACAACAAATTATAAATTTTTTTGGGGTAGATGAAAACGGATACAATCATTTTAAAAACATGCACGAAAACGGTATGGAAACTTTTAGGATTTCGCAATTTTTTTTCTTGTTAATTAATAAAGAAACCCATTTACCTATTGGCGATTGTGGCTTTCATACTTGGAACAAAACACACAACCGCGCCGAACTTTATTATGGTTTAAGAAACGAAAAGGATAAACAACAAGGATTTATGACCGAAGCTTTACAAGCTGTTTTAAATTTTGGCTTTAACGAAATGAATTTGCACAGAATTCAAGCTTTGGTAGCTAAAGAAAATACCGCATCGATAAAACTACTTAACCGTTATCAATTTTTAAAAGAAGGTACCATACGCGAAGATTACGTAGTTGAATCGGTTAATGAAAATTCTGAATGTTATTCTTTATTAAAATGGGAATGGTTGAAAAAAAAATTATGAAAAATAGCAAATACAAAAACACTTCAACCGAGGATTTAGTCAGAAAAAAAAACACACTTAAATATGTATTAATTGGCTTAGTAATTGTAGATTTTTTAGCTTGTGCCTTTTTTGCTTATTTATTTGTATATGAAGAATTAAGAATGGATAGTAAAAACTATATCCCAATTATTTTTTTACAAACAGTAAGTGTTTTTTTAATTATTGTAAACTTAAATAATTTAAGTACCGAAATAGAAAATCGGAAAGAGATATGTTTCTGATTAACAGTAATAAAAAATGAGTTCATTAAAATGAACTCATTTTTATTCTAGCTTTTTTATAGTCCCTTTTTGTTTGTTGGTATCGCCAACAATATTGTATTCAAACGTGTACCCATCATCATTTGTAGTTAAGATTTTAATTTGAACTGCTTTTTTATCAGCCATATTTTTAGGATGCATTTTTTGTAAAATGTATTCACAATCGTTAATCCAACGAATAGTTGCCGTATCTTTTTTTCCTTGATACGTTTCTATTTCATATTGATTTGTACGTACAAAAGTTGAAGAATGTTTAACTCCGTTTATTTCTTGTTCAAACAAAAAAGTTCCAGTTTTAAAATCGGTACAATTTCGCTCTTGCTGGTAACAACTTGTAAGTAAAACAGTTGCAGTTATAAATAAAAGTTTTTTCATAATTAATCATTAAATAAACCATTTACCATGGTTTTTAATCCTTTAAAAAATAAATACATGGCGTATAAACAAATTAAACAACCTAATATTAAAACTGGATAATACAATAGATGTTCTTTGTTTTTAAAAGATGAATTTATAATAATAGGACCTACAAACATTAAAGGTATGGCAATAAAAATTTTTTGTAAACCTTTGTAAATTCTGGTTTTATCGGTTTTAGGAGTTTCCATTATTTGGTGTAATTTTTAATTGCGTTACGCACATTTCCATAAGTTTCAATAAGCTGAGTAGCTTTATCTAATGACACATTTAATTCATTCATAACCATACTTATAGCTCTGTTGACTAATTTATGGTTTGAAAGTTTCATATCAACCATTTTATTTCCTTTTACATGCCCTAATTGAATCATGGTAGCAGTTGATATCATATTTAAAACCAATTTTTGAGCAGTACCAGCTTTCATTCGCGAACTTCCTGTAACAAATTCAGGGCCTACAACTACAACAATTGGGTACTTTGCTAAAAGCGCAACCGGACTTCCCTGATTACATGTAATAGCACCAGTTGGTATTTGGTTATTGTTACAAAATTGTAAACCACCCAATACATAAGGCGTAGTACCTGATGCAGCTATGCCAATAACAAAATCGTTGCTGTTAATTTGGTACGCTTTTAAATCAATTTCGGCTTGTGTTTCGTTATCTTCGGCATTTTCAACTGCCATACGTATGGCAGTATCGCCACCAGCAATTAAACCTATTACTTTGTCATAAGCTACACCAAATGTAGGTGGACATTCAGATGCATCTACAACACCTAATCGCCCCGATGTACCAGCACCAATATAAAACAAACGCCCACCTTTTTTTAGCTGTTCAACTACTTTATGTACTAAAATTTCTATTTGGGGAATGGCTTTTTGTACGGCTAATGGTACTTGTTGATCTTCCTTGTTGATATTTAAAAGCAAATCGCTTACACTCATTTGTTCTAAATGATTGTATTTCGAATCAGACTCAGTAATTTTATCAAACGACATATATAAATATTTGAACACAAATTTAAAGAAAAATAACTAAGTGGTTTAATTTATACTTACAAAACAAATTTTAAATAGTACTTTTGCAGCAAGTAGACCACCTTATCGCTGGCTTAGGTCAGAGGAAAGTCTGGGCACCATAGAGCAGAATAGCGGGTAACGCCCGTCCGCCGTAAGGTGAGGACAAGTGCAACAGAAAGTATGTACAGTTAGGCTGTAGTGAAACCAGGTAAACTCTATTCGGTGAAATGCCATGTATACCAACGTTAAGTGCTGCTCGCGCAAGTTGGAGGGTAGGCAGATTGAACTTTTAAGTAATTAAAAGTCTAGATAAATGATAAGGACTTGCTTTTAGCAATGTACAGAACCCGGCTTATAGGTCTACTTTTTATTTAATTCTTTCATTATCTTTATTTTACTTAATTTTACCAGTACTTTTACAACAATGTATATTTTAAACATTAAAACATTTTGTTATATAGATAAGTTTTAAGAATTTTGGCAATCAATAAAACAAACCCATGTTAACTACCTATTATATCAGTAACAATATCTTAAGTTTAGAAGAATTAAACTTAATAATTAGTGAAAACCACCAATTAGCCTTATCGGAAGAAGCTATTGCAAATATTAACAAATGCCGTGCGTATTTAGATAATAAAATGCAAACACAAACCAACCCTATTTATGGAATAAATACAGGATTTGGGTCATTATATAGTGTTAAAATTTCGAACGAAGATTTAACTACACTTCAAGAAAATTTAATGAAATCACACGCGTGTGGTACTGGCGACCAAGTGCCTCACCAAATTGTTAAAATAATGCTGTTGCTTAAAATTAAGTCGTTAAGCTACGGAAATTCGGGCGTGCAATTACAAACTGTTGAGCGATTAATTGATTTTTACAACAACGATATCTTACCAATAGTGTACACACAAGGTTCATTAGGGGCATCGGGAGATTTAGCACCACTTGCACATTTGTGTTTGCCATTAATTGGCGAAGGCGAAGTTTACATGAATGGTGAAACTATTGCTGCTAAACAAATGCTAACCGAAAAAGGTTGGGATATGATTACGTTACAATCAAAAGAAGGCTTAGCATTATTAAACGGCACCCAATTTATGAGTGCATACGGTGCTTATATTTTACTAAAAACTGCAAAACTATCTAAATTAGCCGATACAATTAGCGCCGTTTCTTTAGAAGGTTTCGATGGTAGAATTGATCCTTTTAACAACCTAATTCACATGGTACGTCCGCACAAAGGGCAAGTAACAACTGCTAAATACATGTGCAGTATTTTAGAAGGCAGTTCTTTAATCAATCAACCAAAAAAACACGTACAAGACCCCTACTCTTTCCGTTGTATTCCACAAGTTCACGGGGCTTCAAAAGATGCAATTGATTATGTAGAAAAAGTTTTTAAAACCGAAATTAATTCGGTTACCGATAATCCAAATATTTTTGTTGACGAAGATTTAATCGTATCTGGCGGAAATTTTCATGGCCAACCTTTGGCTTTAGCATTAGATTTTTTAGCAATTGCTTTAGCCGAATTAGGAAACATTTCAGAACGCAGAACCTATCAATTAATATCGGGCTTACGTAATTTACCACCTTTTTTAGTAAATAATCCAGGGTTAAATTCAGGTTTTATGATACCACAATATACTGCTGCAAGCATTGTAAGTCAAAACAAACAATTGGCTACACCTGCAAGTATTGATAGTATTGTTTCTAGTAACGGCCAAGAAGACCACGTTAGTATGGGTGCTAATGCGG
Source organism: Myroides sp. JBRI-B21084 (assembly GCF_030545015.1). Lineage (GTDB taxonomy): Bacteria > Bacteroidota > Bacteroidia > Flavobacteriales > Flavobacteriaceae > Flavobacterium. The sequence continues at coordinate 1,165,032 of NZ_CP120653.1, read as the reverse complement.
CAACAAAAACTTTAAAAATTGTTGAAAATTTAGAGCGAATTTTAGCAATTGAATTATTTAACGCAGCACAAGCCTTAGAGTTTAGACGACCATTACAATCAAGTGAATTTATTGAAAATTTTGTTGCAGCTTTTAGAAAAGAAGTTCCTACAGTGCAAGAAGACCGAATTTTGCATTATGACATTCAAAAAAGTATACAATTTTTAAATAATCATACCTTTTAATTAAAAAAAACGAATGCACTTTTTGTTAAATAAAAGTGCATTTTACTTTTATTAAAATAGTTATATTTGCCAGATATTACAAAAACAAAGTTTTGACATCAGAAAATAAATTAAAAATTTTAAACGACCCAATTTATGGCTTCATAACCATACCAACAACATTGTTGTACGATTTAATTCAGCATAGGTATTTTCAGCGTTTGCGTAGAATTAAACAAATGGGGTTATCGTCTTTAGTTTATCCAGGTGCAGAACACACACGTTTCCATCACGCGCTTGGCTGTATGCATATGATGCAAAAAGCAGTACAAGTATTGCGCTTTAAAAATGTAGCCATTTCTAAAGATGAAGAAGAAGCGCTTTACATAGCTATATTATTGCACGATATTGGTCATGGACCTTTTTCGCACGCAATGGAACATAGTATTGTAGAAAACATTCATCACGAAGAAATTTCTTTGCTTTTTATGGAAGCTTTAAATACTGAATTTAATGGAAAATTATCGTTAGCTATCGAAATTTTTAAAGGAAATTATCCACGTAAATTCTTAATTCAGCTTATATCTTCTCAACTAGATATGGACCGAATGGATTATTTAAAGCGCGACAGTTTTTACAGCGGTGTTGCCGAAGGAAACATAAATTCTGAACGTTTAATTCAAATGATAAATGTTCATAACGATGTTTTAGTAGTTGAAGAAAAAGGAGTTTATTCTGTAGAAAAATTTTTAGTAGCACGCCGTTTAATGTATTGGCAATGCTACTTACACAAAACAAGTGTTGGAGCCGAATTGTTGCTTTCAAAAATTTTAAAACGTGCCAAACAACTAACTTTAAACGGGGTAGATTTACAAGCAAGTAACGCCTTAACCTTTTTTTTACAAAATTCGGTTTCTAAAGCAAACTTTACGAACCAAATTTTAGAAAACTTTGCTTTGTTAGATGATGCCGATGTTTACACAGCATTAAAAAATTGGCAATTTCATAATGATAAAGTTCTTTCCTTTTTAAGTAGTGCAATTGTAAACAGAAAGTTATTTAATGTACAATTGATACCAGAAAATGAAGTAGCGGGCAAATTGCAACAATATAAAAAATGGTGTAAAGAAACCTTTTTAATTAACGAAAACGAAATAGATTACTTTGTTTTTGGCGATAAATTAAAAAATCAGGCTTATGATTTAAAAGCCGACCCTATAATTATTTACAAGAAAAATAACGAAATTGTTGATGTGTTAGAAGCATCAGACCAATACAATTTAAAGGCTTTAGCAGAACCAGTATATAAATACTTTATATGCTACCCAAAAGGATTAGCTAAAGTTAATTAAAATTTAATATTTTTGTACTCAATGAAGATTACAGCAGAACAAATTGCCGAAGTTTTAAACGGTACCGTTGTGGGCGATTCTACGGTAGAGGTTTTTAAATTAGCCAAAATCGAAGAAGGTGAACAAGGGGCAATCACTTTTTTATCAAACGCTAAGTACAACAACTATTTGTACACAACAAACGCGTCTATTGTAATCGTAAATAAAACTTTTCAGCCCACACAACCTGTAAAAGCAACCATGATACAGGTTGATGATTCGTACAAAGCATTTACCAAAATATTAGAATACGCCAACCAAATAAAATTAATGAAATCGGGTATCGAACAACCATCTGTAATTTCAGAAGGTGTATCTTACGGAACCGATTTGTATTTAGGAAGTTTTTCGTATATTGGCAAAAACACAAAAATTGGCAATAATGTAAAAATATACCCTAATTCATTTGTTGGCGATAACGTTGAAATAGGCGATAACACCATTTTGTATGCAGGTGCACGTATTTATTCTGAAACCATTATTGGTGAAAATTGCGTGATTCATTCTGGAACAATTATCGGTTCTGACGGTTTTGGTTTTGCACCAAATCCAGATGGCACCTACGATAAAATACCTCAAATTGGAAATGTTATAATTGAAAATAATGTAGAAATTGGATCATGTACAACCATAGACAGAGCTACATTAGGATCAACCGTAATTCGCAAAGGGGTTAAATTAGATAACCAAATACAAATTGCACATAATGTAGAAGTTGGCGAAAATACTGTAATTGCATCCCAAACAGGTATTGCAGGTTCTACCAAAATAGGTAAAAATTGTATAATTGGCGGACAAGTAGGCATTGTTGGTCATATTACAATTGGCGATAACGTACGTATACAAGCACAATCTGGTGTAGGTAAAAGCATTAAAGATGGTGAAATGATACAAGGATCGCCTGCCATGGGATACAACGATTTTTCAAAATCGTATGTCTATTTTAGAAAATTACCAAGCATCGTAAAAGATCTTGAAGAAATAAAAAAAACAACCGATAAAGCAAATTTAAGTTAAATAGTTATGGTTAAACAGAAAACCATCGGCCAAGAAATAACAATTGAAGGTGTAGGTTTACACACAGGGCAACAAGTAGTAATGACCTTTAAACCCGCACCCATTAACAATGGTTTTACTTTTGTTAGAGTAGATTTACCTGGAAGTCCGGTAATTGAAGCAGATGCAAATTACGTAGTTTCAACAGAACGTGGTACAAATTTAGAATGTAAAGGCGTACAATTACACACTACAGAACACGTTTTAGCAGCATTTGTTGGTTGCGATTTAGACAATGTTATTATTGAATTAAACGCTTCTGAACCACCAATTATGGATGGTTCATCTAAATTTTTTGTTGAAGCTGTAGAAAAAGCAGGTATCGTTGAACAAGATGCCGAACGCAACGAATACATCGTTAAAGAAGTAATTTCGTATACCGATGAACGCACCGGTAGCGAAATTATAGTAATGCCTGCAGACGAATATCAAATCACAACCATGGTAGATTTTGGTACCAAAGTACTAGGTACACAAAATGCAACCTTAAAAAACATGGGCGATTTTAAAAAAGATATTTCTGAAGCAAGAACTTTTAGCTTTTTACACGAAATTGAAACCTTATTAGCACACGGATTAATTAAAGGTGGCGATTTAAACAATGCTATTGTTTATGTAGATAAAGAAATATCAAACGAAACTTTACAACACCTAAAAGTTGCGTTTGGTAAAGACGATATCGCCGTTAAACCTAACGGAATTTTAGATAATTTAACCCTGCATTATCCAAACGAAGCAGCTCGCCATAAATTGTTAGATGTAGTAGGAGATTTAGCCTTAATTGGCACACGTATTCGTGGAAAAGTAATTGCAAATAAACCCGGACATTTTGTAAACACACAGTTTGCAAAAAAAATGTCTAAAATTATAAAAGCCGAACGCAGAAATCAAGTACCTGTTTTTGATTTAAATAAAGAGCCTTTAATGGATATTACCAAAATAATGGCCATGTTACCACACAGGTTTCCAATGCTTTTGGTAGATCGTATAATAGAATTATCAGACTCGCACGTGGTGGGTATGAAAAATGTAACCATGAACGAAGAATTTTTTCAAGGCCATTTTCCAGGTGCACCAGTAATGCCAGGGGTTTTAATAATTGAAGCTATGGCTCAAACCGGAGGTATTTTAGCGTTAAGCACGGTACCAGATCCTGAAAATTATTTAACCTATTTTATGAAAATAGATAATGTACGTTTTAAACAACAAGTATTACCAGGCGATACATTAATTTTTAAATTAGATTTAATCAGTCCTATTCGTAGAGGTATTTGCCACATGCAAGCAGTAGCTTATGCAAACGGAAGAATTGTTACCGAAGCCGAATTAATGGCTCAAATAGTAAAAGCAAAGTAGTAATTAATATTTTATAGAATGAATCAACCATTAGCATACGTTCATCCCGGAGCAAAAATTGCTAAAAATGTGGTAATAGAACCTTTTACAACCATACACAACAATGTGGAAATTGGTGAAGGAACTTGGATAGGATCGAATGTTACCATTATGGAAGGGGCACGCATTGGAAAAAACTGTAAAATTTTTCCAGGAGCGGTAATATCGGCTGAACCACAAGATTTAAAATTCGAAGGCGAAGATACTACTGCCGAAATTGGCGATAATACCACTATACGCGAATGTGTTACCATTAACCGTGGTACAAAAGATCGATACCGAACTATAATAGGTAAAAATTGTTTAATTCAAGCATACAGCCACATTGCACACGATTGCATTGTAGGCGATAACTGCATATTCTCTAACTCAAGTACCCTTGCGGGGCATGTAACTGTTGGCGATTTTGTAGTTTTAGCAGGTATGGTTGCTGTTCACCAATTTTGCACAATTGGCTCGCACTCATTTATAACAGGTGGTACATTAGTACGTAAAGATGTTCCACCATATATTAAAGCAGCACGTGAACCAATTTCGTATGTTGGTATCAACTCTGTAGGATTACGTAGAAGAGGTTTTGATTCAGAAAAAATAAGAGAAATACAAAATATTTATCGCGTACTGTATCAAAAAAACTACAATAACTCACAAGCGATAGATCTTATTGAAACCGAAATGGAAGCAACTCCTGAACGCGATGAAATTATTCAATTTGTACGTAATTCTTCTCGCGGAATTATGAAAGGTTACACAGGTGTTTATTAAAAAAATATATTAAATTAAAAATAAATTATGGCAAGTACATCAGATATTAGAAACGGATTATGTATTAAATACAACAACGATATTTTTAAAATTGTAGAATTTTTACACGTAAAACCAGGTAAAGGACCTGCATTTGTACGTACAAAAATGAAAAGCTTAACATCGGGTAAAACGTTAGACAACACCTTTTCAGCAGGACATAAAATTGATGTTGTTCGTGTTGAAACACATACTTTTCAGTACTTATACAACGAAGGAAACGATTTTCATTTTATGAATAACGAAACTTTTGAACAAATTACGTTAGATAAAAATATCCTTGATGCACCCGATTTACTAAAAGAAGGTACCAACGTAATGGTTCAAATTAATACCGAAACCGAATCGCCTTTATCTGTTGATATGCCAGCCTCTATTGTACTAGAAGTAACTTATACCGAGCCAGGTGTGAAAGGAAATACTGCTACAAATGCTACAAAACCAGCAACTGTAGAAACGGGTGCTCAAGTAAACGTACCTTTATTTATAAACGAAGGCGATAAAATTAAAATTGATACAGCTTCAGGTAGTTACATTGAACGTATTAAAGAATAAATAACAAATGAGATTTCCTAAAACATATCGTTTAGAAAATATTGCAGAAATAATTGGGTGTACTTTTGTTGGTTCACCCGATTTTCCTGTTTTAGGAATGAACGAAATTCACGTAGTTCAACCCGGAGAAATTGTTTTTGTAGACCACCCGAAATATTACGATAAGGCTTTAAATTCAAACGCAACTATTATCTTAATTAATAAAGATGTTGAATGCCCTGAAGGCAAAGCATTGTTAATTTCAGATGATCCTTTTCGCGATTTTAATAAATTATCAACTTATTTCCGTCCGTTTCAAGCGTCATCAGCAGCAATTTCATCAACAGCAACTATAGGCGAAGGTACCATTTTACAACCGAATGTATTTATTGGCAACCACGTAAAAATTGGCAAAAATTGCATCATACATGCAAATGTTGTTATTAACGATCATTCAATAATTGGCGATAATGTTGTAATACATGCAGGAACCGTTTTAGGTGCCGATGCTTTTTATTATAAAAAACGTACCAATTTTTTCGACCCGTTAATTTCTTCTGGTGCTGTAGTTATTGAAGATGATGTTACACTAGGAGCTCTTTGTTCAATTGACAGAGGAGTTACGGGAGACACAACCATTAAAAAAGGTACCAAAATAGATAATCAGGTACACATTGGACACGACACTATTATTGGTGAAATGTGCTTAATTGCTGCACAATGCGGAATTGCAGGTTGTGTAGTAATAGAAAATAATGTTACCATCTGGGGGCAAGTTGGAACAACAAGTGGAATTAACATAGGCGAAAATGCCGTAATTTTAGCAAAAGCAGGTGTTTCTAAAAATTTAGAAGGTAATAAAGTGTATTTTGGTGTTCCTGCCGAAGAAGCGCGTGAATATTACAAACACGTTGCTAAGGTTAAAAATTTAGTAAAATAACAACTTATGAACAACCCTTTACAAATTGTAAAAAAGTTTTACGAATCGGCAGGTATTTTAAACAAAATTTATTGTTTAGATATTTTTCATGAAGATATTCAGTTAGAATGGCACAGTTCTAAAGGACATTTATTGTTAGAACATGCCGATTTAATGGCTCTTTCAAAAGATTTAAAACATTCTTACTTTGATTTACGTGCCGAAGTTCATGATGTAATGAGTGAAAACAATAAAGTAATGATTCGTTATACCTATTACGTACGTACGCTTGAAAATCCCGATGAGGAATTGGTTTTAGCTACGTTTTTTAATGTATGGGAACTAAAAGACAACAAATTATACAAAGGGGTTCAAATGAGTCAATTGGCAAATTTGTAAAAAATTAAACCAAAAAATTTTAATATTATTCATTAAACATTATTTTTGTAAAATAATTCAAAAAACGATAATTATAAATAAATTATGAGTGTATTAGTAAACAAAGATTCTAAAATAATAGTTCAAGGATTTACAGGAAGCGAAGGAACGTTCCATGCTTCACAAATGATTGAATACGGTACAAATGTTGTAGGTGGTGTTACTCCTGGTAAAGGCGGAACTATGCATTTAGATCGTCCTGTATTTAATACAGTAAAAGATGCTGTTGAAAAAGCAGGTGCAGATACATCTATTATTTTTGTTCCACCAGCATTTGCTGCAGATGCAATTATGGAAGCTGCAGAAGCTGGCATTAAAGTAATTATTTGTATTACAGAAGGTATTCCGGTTGCCGACATGGTTACTGCTTACAACTATGTAAAAACAAGAGAAAATTGTCGTTTAGTTGGTCCTAACTGTCCTGGTGTTATTACTCCAGGTGAAGCAAAAGTTGGTATTATGCCAGGTTTTGTTTTCAAAAAAGGTTCAGTTGGTATCGTTTCTAAATCGGGTACATTAACTTATGAAGCCGCAGACCAAGTTGTAAAACAAGGCTTAGGTATAACAACTGCTATTGGTATTGGTGGTGATCCAATTATTGGTACAACTACTAAAGAAGCTGTTGAATTGTTAATGAACGATCCAGAAACTGAAGCTATCATTATGATTGGTGAAATTGGTGGTCAATTAGAGGCAGATGCTGCACGTTGGATCAAAGAAAACGGTAATAAAAAACCAGTTATTGGATTCATTGCAGGTGAAACTGCTCCTAAAGGTCGTACAATGGGTCACGCAGGTGCAATTGTTGGTGGTGCTGATGATACAGCAGAAGCTAAAAAACGCATCATGAGAGAATGTGGTATCCACGTTGTAGATTCACCAGCTGAAATTGGTAAAAAAGTAAAAGAAGTTTTAGGATAATTTATTTTCTATATAACAAAAAAACGCGATGATTAATTCATCGCGTTTTTTGTTATATTAAAGAATTTCTAATAATTCAACTTCAAAAATTAAAGTACTAAATGGACCAATTTCTTTTGAAATTTGCTGATCTCCGTAAGCACTATCTGAAGGTATAACAATTTGTGCTTTTGTACCTATTTGCAACAAAGGCATTACTTCTTGCCAACCTTTTATAAGTTTACTAATTTGGAATTCTGCTGGTTTACCTCTGTTAACCGAACTATCAAAAACTTCGCCGTACACATTTGTACCGTGGTAATGGCAGCGTACTGTATCACTTATCAATGCTAAATTACCAGTACCTTGCTGTAATATTTTAAACATTACACCGCTTGGTAAAAGCGTAACGTTATTTTCGTTTTTAAAATTTTCTTGATATAAATTACCTTCACGTTTGTTTTTTTCGGCTAATTCCTGCTTTCTTTTAAGTAATAATTCTGCTACACCCATATTGTATCTTGTCTTTTTTAAAAATCTTTATGTTCTGCCCTATTTCCCTTTAATCGCTAATACGATTTTGGAGCGTTTTAAAATATTGAAATGCTTTAAAAAGACGAGTACCATACCACGAAAACATTTCACCATCTACAAAAACAGTTTTAGCATGATGTGTGGCTCTACCAATTTCAAAAGCATGTTCTTCTTTAAAAGGGTAAGGTTCCGATGATAAAAACACCAATTCAGGATCGCCTTGAATACGCATTTTTCTAATCTCAACCTCGGGATATCTACCTTCAAGGCTACTATAAATATTTGTAAACTTATTTAAAAGTAACATTTCGTTAATAAACGTATTGTTGCCAGCTGCCATATAGGGTTCGCGCCAAATTAAGTAAGCAGCTTTTTGCCATGCTTTATTAGCCATAAAAGCATTAAAATCGTTAAAAGCAAAACTAATTTTATCAATCCATTTTTTTGCATCGGTGGTACGCTTAAAAATTGTTCCAAAATTGGCAATAGTTTTTAATGTATCATCTACAGTTACAATATCAGTAACAAAAACAGGACAAATATCTTTTAAGCTGTTTATTATTTCTAACGTATTTTCTTCTTTATTAGCTATGATAATATCTGGAGTAAGCGCTTTAACTTTATCAACATGCACGTTTTTTGTACCGCCTACATTAATTTTAACCGATTTTAAATGAAAAGGATGTACACAAAATTTGGTTATTCCTTTTATTTCATCTTCTAAACCCAATTCGTATAAAGTTTCTGTTAGTGAAGGCACTAACGAAATAATGCGTTTGGGAGTTTGACTAAACGTGTGCACGGTTCCTAAATCGTCCGTAATTACTAACATATTAATTATTTTGTAAATGTAAAGCCATTTCGCTTTGTAGTTTCAAGGCTTCGGCACGGGCCGCTTCTGCAAAATTTTCGTTGTTTGATGCATAAATAATACCTCGTGATGAGTTTATTAGCAAACCTACATTGGCACTCATACCATACTTACAAACTTCGGCTAAGCTACCACCTTGTGCACCAACGCCTGGTACTAACAAAAAACTATCTGGAACAATTTTTCTAATTTCGGTAAAATATTCTGCTTTTGTAGCGCCAACAACATACATTAAATTTTCACTATTTTTCCAAGATTTAGAAGTTTCTAAAACGGTTTGGTACATTGGTTTACCTTCAACTTCTTTTGTTTGAAAATCAAAAGCACCTTGATTTGAAGTTAAAGCCAACAAAATGGTATGTTTGTTTTCAAAAGCTAAAAAAGGTTCAACCGAATCTTTGCCCATATAAGGAGCTACAGTTACCGAATCAAAATTTAAATCTTCTAAAAATGCCTTAGCATACATAGTTGATGTATTTCCAATATCGCCACGCTTTGCATCTGCTATTGTAAATATTTCTGGATAATTTTCGTTTATGTATTTTATGGTTTTTTCTAAAGACAACCATCCTTTTAAACCATAAGCTTCGTAAAAAGCAGTATTTGGTTTGTATGATACACACAAATCATGCGTAGCATCAATAATAGCTTTATTGAATTCGAAAATTGGATCTTCTGTATTTAATAAATGTTGAGGAATTTTAGTTAAATCAACATCTAAACCAATACATAAAAATGATTTTTTTTGTTGAATTTGCTCGTTTAGTTGTTTTGTTGTCATTGTTTAAAGTCTTAAAAAAAAGCCTCTTAAATAGAGGCTTTCCAAATATAATAAATTAAAATACTTCTGATTCTTTTAACTTTTCGGTATTTGATACTAATTGTAACTCATCAATTACTTTTTGAATGTTTCCATTCATAACACCGTCTAAATCGTAAATTGTTAAACCAATTCTGTGATCGGTAACACGACCTTGCGGATAATTGTAGGTACGAATTTTAGCAGAACGGTCGCCCGATGAAACTTGAGAAGATCGTTTTGTAGCGTCTTCTGCTTGCTTCTTTGCCAATTCCATTTCGTATAAACGCGAACGCAATACAATTAACGCTTTGTCTTTGTTTTTGTGTTGCGATTTTTGATCTTGACATTGTGCCACCAAACCTGTTGGAATGTGTGTTAATCGTACCGCCGATTTTGTGGTATTTACCGACTGCCCACCTGGACCAGACGAACAGAAGAAATCAACACGAACTTCGTTCATATCTATTTGCACATCAAACTCTTCCGCTTCAGGTAATACCATAACCGTTGCTGCCGATGTGTGCACACGCCCTTGTGTTTCGGTTTGTGGAACACGCTGTACACGATGAACGCCGGCTTCGTATTTCAACGTTCCGTAAACATCTTCTCCAGTTACTTCAAAAATAACTTCTTTAAAACCGCCCGAAGTACCTTCGTTTAAATCAACAACCGAAGTTCTCCAACCTTTATTTTCGCAATATTTGGTGTACATTCTAAATAAATCGCCAGCAAAAATTGAAGCTTCATCACCACCTGTACCTGCACGAATTTCAACCATTACGTTTTTAGCGTCTTCTGGATCTTTAGGAATAAGCATGAACTTTATTTCTTCTTCAAGTTCAGGTAAACGCGTTTGCGCTTCGTCTAACTGCATTTTAGCCATTTCTACCATTTCAGCATCGCTCCCATCGGCAATAATTTCTTTGGCTTCGCTAATATTTCCAACTACATTAATATATTCCTCGCGTTTTTCAACCAAGGCCTTTAAGTCTTTGTATTCTTTATTTAATTGCACATAACGTTTTTGATCGGCAATTACATCTGGCTGAATAATCAAGTCAGACACCTCATCAAAACGTTGTTTTACATATTGTAAACGATCTAACATCATATAGTTAAAGATTTCAGTTTGCAAATTTAAGAAAAATTGCCCAAGCAAAAGCATTGCTGTATAAAAACTTTTATTGGTTGAAGTCAGATTTTTTAAAACACCCTACTTACTGATTTACAAACTATTAAATTTTAAATTAAAATTAAACGTTTATTTTTATCTATTTTTATTTGGAACAATTCTACATTACAGCTTACATTTGCCAATAGATTCAGTCTAAATTAATATAAAATGAAATTGCGATTTATTATTTCGATTATAGTTTTGTTCTTCACACAAGTTATAATTGCACAAACAGTAAAAATTAAAGTTGAAAACAACTTAAAAACGGCAATTGCAAATGCTACCGTTTCATCTGGAAATGAAGTTATTGCACTTACCAACGAAAAAGGAGAAGCGCAGCTAGATGCTGCTAAGATTTTAGATAATTCTGTTATTGTTTCGGCACCAAATTATAGCGATACTTACTTTTTATTTGGATCGATAAACGACATTAACGAGTATGTTATTGTACTTGAAAATCAAAGTACTAATTTAGATGAAATAGTGGTTACAGTTGGTAGAAAACCCGAACATATAACTACCGTACCTTCATCGATTACAATTTTAAATGAAGAAGATATTGCGTTGCAAAGTGCCATATCAAACAACTTATCATCTATTTTAGGAAATTTAGTTCCTGGTTTAGGTACAACAACAAACAAAGCAACAAATGCAGGACAAACGTTACGCGGACGACAAGTTTTGGTTTTAATTGATGGGGTACCACAATCTACACCACTAATGAACGGGCAACGAGACATAAGAACTATTGACGCACAAGCTATTGAACGTGTTGAAATTATAAAAGGAGCAACTTCAATTTACGGAAACGGTTCTGGTGGCGGTATTATTAACTATATTACTAAAAAAAATCCAAAAACAAATAGTTTTCACGGAACGTCAATTTTAGGTACAAATTTTAATCCAATTCATGGAAATGAAACGCTAGGCTATCGCGCATCACAGTACTTTAACGGTCGTAAAAATAAATTCAGTTATGTTGCTGGCGCATCATATGCCTATACAGGCTTACAACGTGATGCTAAAGGTGAACCTTTAGGGCAAACCGATGGCTTATCAAACACTAATCAAATAAATGGTTTTACAAAATTAGGATATGATTTTACCGATCATACCAACTTAACAATGCTTTACAATTATTACGGCAGTACACAAAAAGCAAAATACATTAGCAAAACAGGCGTTTATGGTCAAACACCTACAGTTGGTATAAAAGGTACAGAACCTGGTGAAAATGCTGGAACGCCTTACAACCACAATTTTATGTTTACGTTTACAAAAGATAATCTATTTAATACCACTAAATTAGATGTTACCGCTTATGTAAATTCGTTTCGATCAATGAACAGATACGTTGCCAATTCAAGTGCTTGGTATGGTGCTGGTCAAACTAAAATTAACTCAAATAAAAAAGGATTGCGTATTAATTTAAACACACCTATTAATACCAAATTTCCAATTGATTTAACGTATGGATTAGATGTTTTAAACGACGTGACTTACCAAGATTTAGTTGATGGTCGTGTGTATATTCCAAAAATGGATATGGCAAATATTGCGCCTTATGCCCAAGTTAGAATAGACTTTTTTGATCATTTAATTTTTAAAGGAGGCGTGCGTTACGAAAATGCAACTGTAAATGTAAAAGATTACCAAACAATTGCTACCGGACCAAATAACGAAGGAAGTATTTTTGTTCAAGGTGGAAAAATACCTTACGAAGCAACAATGTTTAACGCTGGTTTACGTTATAAAAAATATGCTTATTTTAACCCTTTTGTAAGTTTTTCACAAGGATTTGCAATTAATGAATTAGGTAGAATTTTACGTAAAGCGACTGAAAACACAATTGAAAGTTTAGCTACCGACCCTATCATAACAAACAATTACGAAGCAGGTTTTAGTAGTCGTTTTTCTAAATTTAACTTTTCGGCAGCATATTTTATAAGCACTTCTAAATTAGGTGTAAATCTAGTTGATGTAGGTGGATATTTAACCCCACAACGCGAACCTGAACGTGTATATGGCTTTGAAATTGCTTTAGATTATTTTACAAATGACAAACTTAGTTTTGGTGGAAATTATTCGTTTGTTGAAGGAAAAGCTACTTTTGACGACGGATCTAAAGTATATTTAAATGGATCTAGAATTGCACCAGCAAAAGCAGTTGCTTATGTAAACTATTCACCAATAAATAACTTAAATTTGCAACTTTCATGGTTACATACCGATGCTAGAAATCGTTTTGAAAAGAATGAAAAAGGGAAATATAATAATAGCGAAGGACCAATAAAAGCGGTTCAAACAATTAATTTTTCAGGAAGTTATGCTTTTAAAACAAATTGGACTGTTAGTTTAGGTGTAGAAAATCTTTTAAACAACTATTACTACCCTACTGTTAGCCAATACCGTGCACTTGATGCAGAATATGTTTTAGGTAACGGTATAACTACTAGTTTAAATTTACAATACAAATTTTAATATAATTTGAGAAAAAAAATAAATTGGCTTCACAAATGGTTAGGAATACTTACAGGTAGCATTGTTTTACTTGTAAGTATTTCTGGCTGTTTATATGTTTTTCAAGACGATTTAAAGGTTTTATTTTATCCTGAAAAATATTTTATTATATCTGAAAATCATAATAAAAATAAGCCAATTGAACTTACTTCTTTAATTGCAATTGCAGAAAAAGCATTACCTAATAACCAAATAATTTCTCGGGTTGAAGTTTTCCCTCAAAAAAACAGAACTTGGGTTTTTAAAGCACTAAAAACCAACAATAATGCTTTGTTTTATACAAATTACCATGTATATCATAAACAGGTATTTTTAAATCCTTATACTGGCGAAGTGCAACATTTTGAAAATTCAAAAAAGGAGTTTTTTAATATTGTACTACAAATACACATGAATTTACTTTTAGGTAAAAAATACGGTTCGCTAATTGTTGGTATTGCAACTTTGCTTTTTGTAATTATTGGTTTAAGTGGTTTGTGCTTATGGATACCTAAAAATCTAAAAAAACGAAATTTAAAACAAGCTTTTACAATAAAAACAAACGCAAAAATTAAACGTTTGAATTATGATTTACACAACGTTTTAGGTTTTTACATACTGCCTTTTGTTTTAATTTTTTGTTTTACAGGATTGATTTTTGCTTTTCCTGATTTTAAAAATGTAGTGACTAAAAGTTTTGATGTATTCCAATCAAATAAAAAAGTAAAAAGCTACTCGTATGAATTTATTCCACAAAAAGAAGCAAATAGCTTAAATAACGGATTAGCATATATATTACAAAATCATGTAAATGCAAGCCAAATTTCTATTCGTTTAAAAGATAAAAACGAACCACATGATTTTCAAGTCCGTTTACAAAAAGGTAAAACTAGTGCTTTTTTTTGGTATTATATAAACCAAACAAGTGGTCAAATAATTAATATTAAATCATACAAAAATTTAAGTTTAGGTACTAAAATTACTTCTTATAATTACGATTTACATACGGGTAACATTGGTGGTTTTACAACTAAATTAATTGCTTTTTTTGCGGCGTTAATTTGTGCTTCGTTACCAATTACGGGGTTTATAATTTGGCAAAACAAACGTAGAAAAAAATCATAAATTATATAAAAAAGTCAATGTTTAATGCATTGACTTTTTTATATTTTAAATTGTTTAAATATCTTTTAGAATTTCTTCATAAAATGGAGCTATTATTCCCTCAAACTCTTTACGTTGTTTATTAGTTAATTTATGCCCTTGGGCTTGGGAGTTGATATTTGTGTAATAAAGAAAAACCTCAATAAGTAGCTCTTTTATTATATCATTTTTCTTTAACCCTCGTGATAAAATATTAAAAGTTCTTTTACTCACATTCATTATAACCGGCCTATCCCAACCACTACTCGTAAATAATTGAGCAGAAATTTTAAATATAGTAAAATTATGTACCCAATTAACTGGTATTTTACTTAAAATTAATTGAATATCTTTTTTCGATAAACTATGATATGGTTTCGTATTTATTTTATCAACTATAATTTTCATCTCTAATTTTAAATATAAACAAAAAAACGGAACTAAAAAGTTCCGTTTTTTTATATTTTAATTGCTTATCCGCATTTTGATGAACCACAATCTTTACATGTTAAACAACCTTCTTGGTACATTAAGTTAGTTGAATTACAGTTGCTGCATTTTTGGCCGTTCGCTTCGGTACCATCGGGTACAAATCGTTTTAAAGCACGTGCAACTCCGTTTTTCCATGTATTAATTGATTCGTTATCTAATTGTAACGAGTTAATTAAATCTACCACGTTTTCAATTTTCATTCCGTGGCGTAATGTTCCAGAAATTAATTTAGCGTAGTTCCAGAAAACAGGATCAAAACGGTACGACAATCCTTCGATAGTTGTTTTGTAGCCTCGTTGATTTACATATTGAAAATCGTATCTAGAATTTCCTTTTTCATCACGATTTTTAATTATAAAACCATCATTTACCCAACGTGGTAATAAAATACCATCTTCATCATCGGCTAAACCTGTAAAAATTTCGTAAGGTCTATCGTCAATTTTACCAATAAACGCAATCCATTTTTCTTTGTTATTCTGAAAACGTACAATATCACAAGCTAAAGCATGCGGACGTTTAGTAGGAAAAGAAACTTCGTCTTCATTGGTGTTTTCGGTCTTTTTCTTTTCTTCTTTTTTATCGTTTGAAATTAAAACGCCCGAACGTGAACCATCGCGGTAAACGGTTACCCCTTTACAACCTACTTCCCACGCTTTCATATACAATTGTCCAACTAATTCTTCGGTAACATCGTTTGGAACATTAATTGTTACAGAAATTGAGTGATCTACCCACTTTTGAATAGCACCTTGCATTTCAACTTTACTAATATAATCTACATCGTTAGAAGTTGCTTTGTAATAAGGTGATTGTTCAATTAACGTATTAATTTCTTCTTGCGAATAGTTTTTATTGGTATCAATTCCATTAACTTCCATCCACATTTTAAATTTATGGTGAAAAACCACGTATTCTTCCCATGAATCACCTACTTCATCAACAAAATCAATACGTACATCTTTATCGTTTGGATTTACTTTTCTACGACGTTTATAAACAGGTAAGAAAACAGGTTCGATACCCGAAGTTGTTTGCGATAAAATTGATGTTGAACCAGTTGGAGCAATAGTTAACAATGCAATATTTCTACGTCCGTATTCTTGCATATCGTTAAATAACTGCGGATCGTTTTCTTTAATTCGCAATACAAACGGGTTCTTTACTTCTCGTTTAGCATCAAAAATTGCAAAAGCACCACGTTCTTTAGCCATTTCTACCGATGAACGATAAGCCGCTAAAGCTAATGTTTTGTGTAAGTTAACTGAAAATTCGTTACCTTCTTTAGAACCGTAACGAATGCCTAAAGCTGCTAACATATCGCCTTCTGCAGTAATTCCTACACCTGTTCTACGACCTTCATCGGCTTTTTTACGAATTTCAATCCATAAATTACGCTCTATACGCTTTACTTCAGCATCTTCTGGATCTTCGTCAATTTTCTCAATAATCGTATCAATTTTTTCTAATTCTAAATCAATAATATCATCCATCATACGTTGCGCAATGGCAACGTGCTTTTTAAATAACTCAAAATCAAAATACGCATCGGCTGTAAATGGATTTACAACGTAAGAAAATAAATTTATTGCTAACAAACGGCAAGAGTCATAAGCACACAAAGGAATTTCACCACAAGGGTTTGTTGATAGGGTTTTGTAACCTAAATCTGCATAACAGTCAGGCAACGATTCATTTATAATTGTATCCCAAAATAAAATTCCTGGTTCTGCAGATTTCCAAGCGTTGTGAACTATTTTTTTCCATAATTCTGCTGCATTTAAATCTTTTGAATATTTAGGATTTTGTGAAAAAATAGGATACTTCTGTGTATATAAGGTATTGTTTTTTACAGCTTGCATAAAAGTATCATCGATACGTACCGAAACATTTGCTCCTGTAACTTTGCCTTGTTCTAATTTTGCATCGATAAACCCTTCTGCATCTGGATGATTAATAGATACTGAAAGCATTAAAGCGCCACGACGACCGTCTTGGGCAACTTCGCGAGTTGAATTTGAAAAACGCTCCATAAAAGGAACCAAACCTGTTGATGTTAAAGCGGAGTTTTTAACAGGTGATCCTTTTGGGCGAATATGTGATAAATCGTGACCTACACCACCACGGCGTTTCATTAACTGTACTTGTTCTTGATCAATTTTCATGATACCACCGTACGAATCACTTTCACCATTGTTACCAATCACAAAACAGTTTGATAAAGAAGCTATTTGAAAAGGATTACCTATACCCGTCATTGGGCTTCCTTGCGGAATTATGTAGGTAAAGTTTTTAATTAAATCAAAAATTTGATTTTCACTTAACGAATTTGCATATTTTGCTTCAACACGTGCAATTTCTGAAGCAATTCGGCGGTGCATATCATCAGGAGTTTTTTCGTAAATAGCTCCGTGCGAATCTTTCAACGCATATTTATTTACAAAAACTGTAGCTGCTAAAACATCGCCTTTAAAATATGCTGTTGATGCGTTAATGGCTTCCTCATTGGTGTATGTTTTTTTTGCCTCTAGTACGTCGGGTGCTATTTCCATAGTATATTTTTAAATTTGTAGATCGGTTTAAACTATTCAAAAACAAACAACTAAACAAGGTTCTTATTTCATTTGTTTGTTTTATAAAATTACAAACTTTTTGCTTTAAAAATAATTTTTATTTCAAAAAAAAATAAAAGTTATCAACAAGCGTTAATAACTACTTATTTTTAAAAGTTTACAAAAATTACACAATAAAAAACTACAAATCAACAGTTTAAAAAAAACTAAAAGTAAAAAAGTTTACATTTTTTTAATATTAATAAGAAATTAAAAATTAAAAAATTAAAAAGTATTGCAAATCAAGCAAATAAGGTTATAAACAAAAATTGTTCATAATTTCATTAAAAAAAAGCATCGAAAAGTAAAATATAAAAACTAAATTTGATAACATTTTTTACAAAATAGAGAATCAAGTGTAAATCTTGAACTGTTGCGCAACTGTAAATTAAGCAAACCACTTAAAAGTCAGACCTCTTGTAAAAAAAGCGTTGCTTTCGCATATAAAGTAAACTGCTAAGAAACCTTCTTTTTTTATATGGATTTTTCTTATCTGTTTACACAAATTGTTCCATATAAAAAATTAAAGCATGAGTATTTTTACCAAACGTATTAATTACAAACCTTTTGAGTATCCAGAAATTTTAGAGTTTACAAACGCTATTAACAAATCGTTTTGGGTACATTCTGAAGTTGATTTCACAGCCGATATTCAAGATTTTCATTCACATCTTTCACCAATAGAACAAGAAATTGTAAAACGCAGTTTACTTGCTATTGCCCAAATTGAAGTAAACGTAAAAACATTTTGGGGCAATTTGTATTTACACTTACCTAAGCCCGAATTTAATGGTTTGGGAAGCACGTTTGCCGAATGTGAATTTCGCCATTCCGAAGCGTATTCGCGTTTACTTGAAGTTTTAGGCTATAACAACGCTTTTGAAAATGTAATTGAAATTCCGGTGATAAAAAAACGCATCGATTATCTTTCAAATGCTTTAAAACATTCAAAAGCCGAAAACAAAAAAGATTATTTAAAATCTTTGATTTTGTTTACCATTTTAATAGAAAACGTATCGCTTTTCAGTCAATTTGCTATTATTTTATCGTTTACACGCTTTAAAGGTGCCATGAAAAATGTAAGTAATATTATTGCATGGACATCGGTAGACGAACAAATTCATGCAAATGCTGGTATTTTTACCATTAATAAAATTAAAGAAGAATTTCCTGATTTTTTTGATGAAGCAACTGTTAACGAAATAAACGAAATTGTAAAGGAATCTATTGAAATCGAAAGCGAAATTTTAGATTGGATTTTTGAATATGGCGAACTTGAAACCATTTCAAAAAACAATTTATTAAACTTTATGAAATTTCGTTTAGACGAAAGTTTGGTTAAAATTGGGTTACGCAAATTATTTTTTGTGAACAACGATGCCTACCAACCCATGATTTGGTTTGAAGAAGAAATTTTTGCAAATAGTTTAGACGATTTTTTTGCTAAACGCCCTGTTGATTATACCAAACACGATAAAAGTATTACTGCCGACGATTTATTTTAATTCAAAAAAAAACAATAATTATGGAAAGATTATGGTGGCTTAACGAAGAAAGCGAACAAATATTAAACCGTGGTTATTTACTTAAAGGTGAAACCACGCAAAAAGCAATTGAACGCATTGCAAACGCAGCTGCAAAGCAACTTTATAAACCCGAACTTGCCGAGGCTTTTATTGAAATGATTGAAAAAGGCTGGATGAGTTTATCATCGCCTATTTGGGCAAATATGGGCACCGAACGCGGTTTACCTATTTCGTGCTTTAACGTTTATGTACCCGATAATATTGAAGGCATTACGCATAAATTAGGCGAGGTAATTATGCAAACTAAAATTGGCGGTGGTACAAGTGGCTATTTTGGTGAATTACGCGAGCGCGGAAGCGCTGTAACCGATAACGGAAAAAGCAGTGGTGCGGTAAGTTTTATGAAATTGTTTGATACAGCTATGGACACCATATCGCAAGGTGGTGTACGCAGGGGTGCTTTTGCAGCTTATTTAGATATTGACCACGATGATATTAAAGAGTTTTTAGATATTAAAAACATTGGAAATCCTATACAAAATTTATTTTACGGTGTTTGCGTTCCCGATTATTGGATGCAAGATATGATAGATGGCGACCAAGAAAAACGCGAAGTTTGGGCTAAAGTACTAGAAAGCCGTCAACAAAAAGGCCTACCGTACTTATTTTTCACAGACAACGTAAACCGTAATAAACCAGAAGTTTACAAAGACAAAGAAATGCAAATTTACGCAAGTAATTTATGTTCAGAAATTGCTTTACCTTCTAATAAAGAAGAATCGTTTGTATGTTGTTTATCATCAATGAATTTAGAATTATATGATGAATGGAAAGATACCGAAGCCGTAAAATTAGCCACTTACTTTTTAGATGCTGTAATTAGTGAATTTACCGCTAAAACAGAAGGGAATTATTACTTAAAATCGGCACATGATTTTGCAAAAAACCACCGTGCACTAGGTTTGGGTGTTATGGGTTGGCATTCATACTTACAAAAAAACATGATTGCTTTTGAAAGTTTAGAAGCAAAAATGCTTACCAATAAAATTTTTAAAGAAATAGAAGAAAAAGCTTTAAAAGCATCGCAAGATTTGGCTCGAATTTATGGTGAACCATCTGTTTTAAAAGGTTATGGCAGAAGAAATACTACTTTATTAGCTATTGCACCTACTACATCATCATCGGCAATTTTAGGACAAACATCGCCCGGAATTGAACCTTTTAGTAGCAATTATTACAAAGCTGGCTTAGCAAAAGGAAACTTTATGCGAAAAAATAAATATCTAAAAGATTTATTAGAAAAAAAAGGCTTAGATACCGAAGAAACCTGGCGAAGCATTATGCTTAATCACGGTAGTGTTCAACATTTATCAGAATTAAGTCAAGAAGAAAAAGATGTTTTTAAAACATTTAAAGAAATTAGTCAGTACGAAATTATTTTGCAAGCTTCAATTCGCCAAAAATACATTGATCAAGCGCAAAGTTTAAACTTAAACATACCTGCTAATTTACCCGTTAAAGAAGTAAACCGTTTGTTAATAGAAGCTTGGAAATTGGGCGTAAAAACATTGTATTATCAACGCAGCCAAAGTGTTTCAAAAGAATTTGTAAATAATTTAGTAACTTGTTCAAGTTGCGAAGCTTAATTTTAAAAAAATGACATTAGAAGAAAGAATTAAAAACAGTGAAACACGAATTTTTAAAGCCGTTTTTCCTAATACTACCAATCATTACGATACCCTTTTTGGTGGAACTGCTATGCATATGATGGACGAAGTTGCCTTTATTACTGCCACTCGTTTTTCAAGACAAATGATGGTTACGGTTTCATCGGATAAAATAGATTTTACCAAACCTATTCCGGCAGGAACTATTGTGGAGTTAATAGGAAAAGTGACTCACGTTGGTAACAAAAGCTTAAAGGTTTCGGTTGAAATTTATATTGAAGAAATGTACACAGATATACGATACTTAGCAATAAATGGTGAATTTACTTTTGTTGCGCTAGATAAAGATAAAAACCCTACAAAGGTTATTAAAGATTAAATACAAAAAAGCACTCAAAAAAAGAGTGCTTTTGTTTTTAATACAATTTAAATAAAAAATTAATTATTTTCAGTTTTTTTTACTTCGTTCCAATAAACATCTAATTCTTTTAAAGGTAAGTTGCCAATAGTTTTAGAATCTTGTTTAATTAATTCTTCCATTTTTGTGAATCTATTAATAAACTTTTGGTTGGTTTTATTTAAAGCTTCCTCAGGATTTATATTACAAAAACGCGCATAATTTATAAGTGCAAATAATACATCGCCAAATTCTTGTTCTTGCTTTTCAAGGTTATTCTGTTCAACTTCTGCTTTAAACTCGGCTAACTCTTCTTCAACCTTAGCCCAAACATCAGCTTTATTATCCCAATCAAACCCTACACCTTTTACTTTATCTTGAATACGAAAAGCTTTAACAACTGCTGGTAGTGAATTAGGAACACCACTTAACACCGAATTATTACCTTCTTTAAGTTTTAATTTTTCCCAGTTTTCTTTAACAGTTTTTTCGTCGGTAGCCACAACATCACCATAAATATGCGGATGTCTGGAAATTAACTTTTCGCAAATGGTGTTGCAAACATCTTCTATATCAAACACGTTTGTTTCACTGCCAATTTTAGCATAAAAAACAATGTGTAATAAAATATCGCCCAATTCTTTTTTAATTTCGGTATCATTATTTTCCGAAATTGCATCGTTCAATTCATACACTTCTTCAATTGTTAAGTGTTTTAACGATTGAAAAGTTTGTTTTTTATCCCAGGGGCATTTTTCACGCAAATCGTCCATTATATCTAACAAACGTTCAAAAGCTTTTAATTGTTGTGCGCGTTTACTCATAACAAATGGTATAAAAAATCCGGCAAAAGCCGGATTTAGTTATTATTCTTTATCTTCAGTTTTCTTTTTTGTTGCTTTTTTAGCTTTAGGCTTTTCTTCGGCAACAACTGTTTCTGCAGTTTCTTCGGTAGTGTTGTTAATGGTAACCGAACCTGTTGTACTAACAGCTGGCGCATTTAAATTTGCAATGTAATTTGCACCTTGTAAAATATTATACCAGTTTAAAACTTTTTTAATATCTGACACATATACACGATCGCGATCAAAATCTGGAATTACTTCACCAAAATAGTTTAATAATTCGTTATTTGTTGATTTATGATCTAATGCAGGGCCGTTATTTTCTTTAGTTGCAATACGTGCAAAAACTTCGAATAATTTTAATTCACCTGTTTCTGTGTAAATAGAAATTTCTGATAATAAACTTACGTTGCTACGTAAACCAACGGTTAATTTTTTACCATCGATTAATGATTCTGCAATAAATCCTGATCTTGTTTGGATTTTTAATTCGTATAATCCTGGCTTTCCAGATATAGCTAAAACTTTCTCTACGCTCATTGTTTAAAATTTTTCAAGGTCACAAATATCATAATTTGAATTTAATATCCAAAATTATCTACCTTTTTTGTTTATAAATTTCATTTTATAATCAGGAAACACTTTTCCTTCCATTATGTTTTGTAATCGTTTGGCGTTTAATTTCTTTTTTAGTGATGAAATTTTATCGGTAAACAACACCCCTTCAATATGATCGTATTCGTGTTGAATTACACGTGCCGCATAGCCTGTGAAATCTTTAGTGTGCTTTTGAAAATTTTCATCAAAGTATTCAATAGTTATATTAGGTTTACGATACACATCTTCACGTACACCCGGTATGCTTAAACAACCTTCGTTAAAAGCCCATTCTTTGCCTTCTTCGTTTAAAATTTTAGCGTTAATAAAGGTGCAACTAAAACTTGCTAAAAATGCACGTTCTTCAGCAGATAAATCTTCGTCTTCACTAAAAGGTTTGGTATCAACAACAAACAAACGTATTGGCAAACCTATTTGTGGGGCTGCTAAACCAACGCCGTACGCATTATCCATGGTTTCGTACATGTTTTTTATAAGTTCATTTAACTGTGGATATTCTTTTGTAATTTCTTCACATTCTTTACGTAAAACCGGATCGCCGTAACCAACAATAGGTAAAATCATTTTTTTGTTTTTAAAATATCTGTGCAAAGTTACAAATTATAGTAAAAAATGTAGTTATAATTAATAACTTTAATACCTGATTAGGTAGATCTCTTTTTTCAATTCTTTAAGTGATGTTTGACAAGTTAATTATTAAGTTTGGTGACAACCAATTTTATAACGCCATTAAAATTACATTTACGGCTATTGTGGCCTTTTTTGTATTTTATGACGCAGCCGATTTCACAGCTGCTTTTACAGTTACTTTAGGGGCTTTACTTTGCGCACCTATTGATATTTCAAGTAACTTTAAACATAAAGTAATTGGCTTACTTTTGGTTGCTTTTTTAATTCCAATCATTTCATTATCATTAACTTACACTTATCAATATTTTTTTGTTTTTACAATTCTATTTTGTGCTTTTATTTTTCTTTCGGCGTTTATTTCACTCTTTGGACATAGGGCTAATTTGTTATCATTTACGTTGTTACTTACAATTAGTTTATCATTTATACATCATGACAAGCCCGAAATTTTATTAACAAATTGCCTTTATTTATTGCTAGGTGGTTTGTTTTACACATTTGTTTCGATACTTTTTTATTTTATTAAACCCAACCGATACATAAATTTAGAAGTTGCAGAATGTATTGAAATTACTGGTGATTACCTAAATTTAAGAGCTGCGTTGTGGACGAATAGCGCTGATCGTGAAAAAATTAGTAGACAATTACTTGAAAAACAAATAAGAATTAACGAATTACATGAACACATTCGCGAATATTTGGTGTATAACAAAGCATACACTTTAAACTCTAACAACAACAGAAAACAATTAGTAGCATTAACATCACTTGTTGAAATTTTAGAATTGGCAATGGCTAACACTTTTAATCATGCTGAATTTATTGATTTTTTTAAAAACGATGCTTCTATAGTTACTGAATATAAAACTTTGGCCGATAATTTTGCATATACATTAAAAAGATTGGCCTTTCATATTAAAACAAATAAAAAATACCATTCAAAAGGTAGTTTAGTTAACGATTTTAAAAAATTAAAACAAAAAATAAACACGTTTTTAACAGACCAAAACATATCGGTTTACGATGAAAAAGCAGTACATATTAACAATTTACTTTTTTATGCCGATAAACAAATTGAAAAAATTAAAGGGTTAGAACGTGTATATAAAGAGCGTGTAAACGCCGATGAATTAAGAGGTAAATATAAAGATTTAGAAAAGTTTTTCACCCCAGAACACTATAGTTTTAAAACTTTCACCAATCATTTAAACTTTAAATCGGCTACGTTTAGGTACTCACTTCGTATTACAATAACCATGTTAATGGGTTTGTTAATTGGTGTGTTTTTTAAATTTGAAAACGCCTATTGGATTTTACTTACCATAGTAGTAATTATGCGTCCGGGGTATGGTTTAACCAAACAACGATCTGCTCACCGGGTAATTGGCACTCTTATAGGTGGTATTTTAGGAATTATAGCTTTAATTTTTATTGATAGCAATTTAGTTTTAAGCCTTTTAGCAATTGTATCAATGCTACTAGGTTTTTGGTTTTCGGCAACCGATTATAAAGTTGGCGTAACTTTTATAACAATTTATATCATTTTAATTTATGGATTGTTAACCGATAATGCAGAATCACATTTAATTTACCGTATTCTAGACACTTTAGTAGGTGCAACGCTTGCCTTTTTAGCAACTCGGTTTTTATGGCCAAGCTGGGAATTACAGTCTGTAAACTCTTATTTAGAAAACACATTACGTGCAATTAAATTTTATATTGTTGAAGTTAAATATTACTACATTAAAAAAGGCGAACCAGCTACATCGTACAAAATTGCACGTAAAAATGCATTTATTGAAGTAGGAAATTTAATGGCTAGTTTTCAACGAATGATTCAAGAACCAAAAGCTAAACAAATAAATCGTGCCGAATTATACGAACTTACCATTTTAAACCAAACGTTGGTTTCGTGCGCTGCAAGTATTGGTACTTACATTCAGTTTCATAAAACTTCCGAAGCATCTAAAGCCTTTAAATTGGCAATGGATTATACCAATAACAATTTAAGTCAGGCATTACACAATTTAAATGTTGATGCTGACTTAAATACAGATACTAACGAAGATTACTACATTAGTATAAGCGAATTAAAAAGTATTCGCCGAAAAGAAGTAGACGATTTAGATATTGATGCGCAATTAAAAATTCAAAAATTAGAGGAATCTCAACTAATTATTGATCAGTTGATTTTTATGAGCAACCTTTCAGAAAAAATTGAAAAGCTAACCCTAAAAATGAAATAACCTATTAGCCTTTAAAACCAACTTTTGCATGATTACCGTCGCAAAATGGTTTATTTGCCGATGCACCACAACGGCACAAAGCGGTATTGTTCGTTTTTTCCTCTTCATTTCCATTAGGGTAAATAATTTTAATTTTACCCGTACAAAGTAATGGTCCGTTGGCAAGTATGGTAATGCTAGTTGCGGCATTGGTATCAACAACAATTTCATCGTTTAAACTGTACGATAAAGCGCCGCTTGGACATTGTTTTATATGAGCAATAATGGTTTCAATTTCTTCGTTTTCTGGTTTAATCCACGGTTTTTCTTTTGGATTAAATACCGTTGGCAAACCTGTTTCGCCACGCCAACATTTGGTTGAATGTATGCATTTTTCAGGTTCCCAATTAATGGTTAAAGTATCTTTTTTATATTGTTTCATAACTTTTATTTCTATCTAAATTTAACATATAAATATAACAAAAAAAACAATTCCGTTTTGGAACTGTTTTTAAAAAATATCATAAAAAATAATTAAGAATACATTTTTGTACGTAATTCTTTAATTTTTTCATCATCTAAATATTCGTCAAAAGTCATGTAACGATCGATAACTCCGTTTGGTGTTAATTCTAAAATACGGTTACCAACGGTTTGTGCAAACTCATGATCATGTGTGGTTAATAATACCGAACCTTTAAAGTTTTTCAACGAGTTGTTAAACGCTGTAATCGACTCTAAATCTAAGTGGTTCGTAGGTTCGTCTAACATTAATACGTTAGCACGCAACATCATCATGCGCGATATCATACAACGAACTTTTTCACCACCCGATAAAACCGAACCTTTTTTCAACGCTTCTTCGCCCGAAAAAATCATCTTACCTAAAAAGCCACGAACATAAACCTCATCACGTTCTTCTTCGGTTTTAGCCCACTGGCGCAACCAATCAACCAATGTTAAATCATCGGTAAAAAAGTGGTGATTATCAGCAGGTAAATACGATTGATTGGTTGTAATACCCCATTCAAAAGTACCGTTATCTGCTTTTAAATTATTGTTTAAAATTTCGTAAAACGCTGTTGTTGCACGTGAATCTTTAGAAAAAACAACTACTTTATCGCCTTTTGCCATATTAAAATCAACACCTTTAAATAGCGTTTCGCCTTCTACAGATGCTTCTAAATCTTTAATATTTAAAATTTGATCGCCCGCTTCACGCTCTTGTTCAAAAATTATAGCTGGATAGCGACGGCTAGATGGTTTAATTTCGTTTACATTTAACTTCTCGATCATTTTTTTACGTGAAGTTGCTTGCTTAGATTTTGCAACGTTGGCAGAAAAACGACGAATAAACTCTTCTAATTCTGCTTTTTTCTCCTCGGCTTTTTTGTTTTGTTGTGCGCGTTGTTTGGCAGCTAATTGCGAAGATTCGTACCAAAAGGTATAATTTCCAGAAAAATGATTGATCTTTCCAAAATCGATATCTGAAATATGTGTACAAACTGCATCTAAAAAGTGACGGTCGTGCGATACAACTAAAACGGTGTTTTCATAATTAGCTAAGAAATTCTCTAACCAACCAATTGTTTCAAAATCCAAGTCGTTGGTAGGCTCATCCATCACCAAAACATCTGGATTACCAAACAAAGCTTGTGCTAATAACACACGAACTTTTAATTTTGGTTCCACCTCGCCCATTAATGTGTAATGTAAATCTTCAGAAATACCTAAGTTAGATAGCATTGAAGCTGCATCAGAATCGGCATTCCAACCGTTCATTTCATCAAATTGCAACTGTAATTCACCAATTCTATCAGCGTTTTCATCAGAATAATCTGCGTACAATTCGTCCATTTCTTTTTTAACAGCAAATAACACTTTATTTCCCATTAAAACAGTTTCTAGTACGGTATGTTCGTCAAACATATTGTGATTTTGGTTTAAAACCGACATACGTTTGCCTGGTTCTAAAATTACATGGCCAGATGTTGGATCAATATCGCCAGCAATAATTTTTAAAAAGGTAGATTTTCCGGCACCGTTAGCACCAATAATACCATAGCAATTTCCTTGAGTGAAAGTAGCATTTACTTCATCAAACAATATACGTTTTCCAAATTGTACAGATAAATTTGAAACTGTTAACATACTTATATTTTTTTATAAGCTGCAAATTTACAAAATTATATCGATTTTAAAGAATTGCTTTTTATTTAAAGGGTTTGAATTTGAGTATTTTGCTCAATTTTTCTTAAAATTAACGTTCGTATGTTTTTTTTCTTAAAATTATATTAAATTTAACTTAATTAAAATCGGTTTGCTATTGTTCTTTAATGTAACTTTGGTTGTATGAAAACAATAAATTTAATAGGTTGGGGCAATGTAGCTTATCATTTATTTAGTGCCATAAACAACTTAAACAATTATAAAATACAAAACATTGGGGTACGTTCTTTGGAAAAAATAGATGATTTTTTTGCTCTTAATTTACTGGTACAAATTGATGATTTAAAACCTGCCGATATTACATTAATTGCAGTATTGGATAGAGCAATTGAAGAAGTTGCCGAAAAAATACCTTATAAAAACAAGTTAGTTGTACATACATCGGGAACAACAGCTATTGATGTTTTAAACAATAAAAACAGAAAAGGTGTTTTTTACCCTTTGCAAACTTTTTCTAAAAATAAAGAGGTAAATTTTAAAGAAGTACCCTTGTGCTTAGAAGCTGAAAACGATAGTGATTTAAACGAATTAAAATTGTTAGCTAATTTACTATCTAACAATGTGTATGAAATTTCATCGGATCAACGAAAAAGTTTACATGTTGCAGCGGTTTTTGTAAGCAATTTCACAAATCATTTATATACAATAGGTAATAAAATTTGTACTGATAACAACATATCTTTTAATATTTTAAAACCTTTAATAAACGAAACAGCTGATAAAATTAGATATTTAAGCCCTAAAGAAGCGCAAACGGGACCTGCAATAAGATTTGATAGTAAAACAATAGAAAAACATGAAGACTTTTTAAAAAATCCAATTTTTAAAGAGATATACAAATTAATTACACAAAGCATACAACAAAATGTCTAAAAGTTACAAAGAATATTTAAACCACATTAATACATTTATTTTTGACGTTGATGGTGTTTTAACCAACGGAACCATACACGTAACACAAACCGGAGAATTATTAAGAGAAATGAATATACGCGATGGTTATGCTATGAAAGCAGCCATAGAAAAAGGGTATAATGTATGTATTATTTCGGGCGGATCAAACGAAGGTGTTCGCATACGGTTACGCAACCTAGGCATTTACGATATACATTTGGGAGTGCCAGACAAAGTAGCTATTTACCAAGAATACATACATGTAAATAATATTAAACCCGAAAATGTTCTTTATATGGGCGATGATATCCCCGATTATTGGGTTATGCAAAAAGTAGGTTTACCTGCTTGTCCGCAAGATGCAGTACCCGAAATTAAACAATTAAGCAAATACATTTCGCATGTGAAAGGTGGAAAAGGAGCTGTGCGCGATGTAATTGAACAAGTTATGAAAGTTCAAGGCAAATGGCTTGAACATTTCGAAGCAAAGTTTGACTAACATTTAAATTTATAAGCTATGAGTGTTCTAAAAAAAGATCAAGCACAAATGATGTTACAACTTGTTGTAGCGGTTTTACTTTTTAGATTTGTTTTATTTGAACCTTTAATTAATGATTTAGGACTCACAAAGCTTCACTTTTTTTCGTTTTTAGTTGCAATTGGGTTTATTTTATATGGTGGTGTTTTGTTATACAAAATTGTGCTGCAAGAAGAATTTCCAGATAAAAGCATCGAAAAAAACATCGAAAAATCGTACTATATTTATCTTGGTGTAAACGCCATAGGAATTGCAATTGCTATTACCGTAGCAGGTTACATTGATAAAACTTATTATTTTGGTTTTTTCTTAGCTTTAGCCGCAATTTTATACCTGTACATAACTCAATGGCGTAAAATTTTGGTTTTTGATAACGTTGTTTATTCATTAATAATTGCTTTTCCGTTGTTTAATTTGGTATTGATGGATTTAATGCCATCGTTAGAAATGAACGCTGAACACAACCCTGCAAAACAGCAATTACTAAACATATCGCTACAAATTTGCGCATTACTTTGGCTTTTGTATTTTATAAAAACCATTGTTATGGATTTAAAATTCATGGAATTAGATATTAAGCACAGTCGTAAATCATTAGCAACCATTCACGGAAGATTAGTAGGTGCCAAACGTACAACTTATTTATCTATTATTCCACTAGCCTTAATTGTATTGTTTTGTATCATACACACGAACCTAACTTTATTAATAGGTTACATTGCTATTGCTGTTATTATTCCTTATTTAATTTACATTACAAAATTATGGAAAGCTAAAACTACCGAAGAATTTAACAGCATTAATAATTTTTTAAACATAATCATTTGGTTAACTATTTTTTCTATCGTAGTTTTATTTTTCAATTTAAAATAAAATGATTCTAAAAGAAAAATTCGATAAAAAAAACCTAATATTAGCATCAAATTCACCTAGAAGAAAACAATTTTTAACCGATTTAGGCTTACATTTTAGCGTTTCACCAGCAAACGTAAACGAAGAATATCCTTCCCATTTAACGGGCAAGGATATTGCTTTATATATTGCTTTGCAAAAAGCATCGGTTTTTAACAATTTAGCACCAAACGATATTGTTATTACGTGCGATACAATTGTTTGGGTTGATGAAACATCACTTGGTAAACCCGAAAATAAAACAGAAGCAATTGAAATGCTTGAAAAATTATCAAATAAAACACACCAAGTAATAAGTGCGGTTTGTATTAAATCTGCCGAAAAAGAACATCTTTTTTACGATGTTACTGAAGTTTCTTTCAACGTGCTCCAAAAAAATGATATTGCGTATTATGTAGATACTTTTAAACCTTTTGATAAAGCCGGATCTTACGGTATACAAGAATGGATTGGATTAATTGGTATAAAAAAAATTAACGGCTCATACACAAATGTTGTGGGTATGCCTATGGAAAAATTGTATAACGAATTATTAAATTGGTAATGTTTCAAGATTTTTATCTACATAATTATTACGGTAAAATTGCTATTACCGTTATTTTACTTATTTTGGTTTACATATTACGTTTAATAATTAAAAAAGTTGTTTTAAAATTTTCTGAGTATTCTACAAAATCTGATAATAGAAGTAAGCTTATTATTAAATACTTTAATTCGCTTTTAAATATATTATTCTTAATTTTTACCATTTTATTTTGGGGAGTTAACACTACACAATTATTTGGTTTTATTGGTGCTGCCATAACTTTTATTGGCGTAGCATTATTTGCACAATGGTCGGTTTTAAGTAATTTAACCGCTGGAGTAATTATGTTTTTCTCGTTTCCTTTTAAAATTGGCGACCGTATTAGAATACAAGATAAAGACTTTCCTATTGAAGCTGAAATTGATGATATTAAAGCTTTTCATACCATATTAATAACACCTGAAGGCGAAATTATTTCTTATCCAAACAACTTATTTTTACAAAAAGCAGTTGTTATTTTATAGTTTTTAAAATGAATAAATACCTAATCTATATATTTTGTGGTTTGTTTTTACAACACAGTTTTGCACAAAAACCACAAACCCCTACTCCGTCTGAAATTTATTTTCAAATGGAAAAATTAAACATTTTGGCAAGCGCTTTGTATATTGCGGCTCACCCCGATGATGAAAACACCCGTTTAATTACCTATTTAACACATCACGATAAAGCATATACCAATTATTTTTCGTTAACACGTGGCAACGGTGGTCAAAACTTAATAAGTAATGAACTAGGTACCGATTTAGGCGTAATTCGCACAAACGAATTATGGAACGCACGAAAAATTGATGGAGGAAAACAATTTTTTTCAACAGCCGATGATTTTGGATTTTCAAAACACCCTAAAGAAGCTTTTGAAAAATGGGATAAAGATTTGTTACTTAAACAAATGGTTTATTTAATTAGAAAAGAACAACCCGATGTTATTGTAAACCGTTTTGATCATAGAACCGAAGGCACCACTCACGGCCATCATACCGCATCGGCGCAACTTTCTAAACTGGCTTTTAGTTTAGCAAACGATAAAAATTATAAAGATTTACTAAAAGAAAACACAAATACTTGGCAACCCAAAAGATTATTCTTTAATGTTTCTTGGTTCCTTTTTGGCAGTAAACAGGCTTTTGAAAAAGCCGATAAATCAAAGTACGTTCCTTTAAACATTGGTGTGTTTTATAATCAATTAGGTAAAAACAATCAAGAAATTGCATCGTTAAGTCGCAGCCAACATCAATCGCAAGGTTTTGGTGATATTTCGTCACGCGGTGATGAAATTGATTATGTAGAATTGGTTGATGGCGATGGATTAAAATCGAACAATCTATTTGAAGGTATTGATACAAGTTGGAACCGAATTGAAGGTGGTAAAAATATTCAACCTTTAGTTACACAACTATTAAAAGAATACGATTTTAAAGATCCTACTAAATCTATTCATTTATTGACAAAAATTTACACCGAAATTGATAAATTACCTGAATCCATTTGGAAAAAACGCAAACAAACCGAAGTTAAAGAACTTATTAAAAATTGCGCCGGTTTGTTTTTAGATATTACTACAAACGAACCGTACACTACTCCAAACGAAAATGTTGATGTTAAGGTTGAAATCGCTAACAGATCTAACCAAAACATTGTTGTAAAAGATATTACAATTAATAACAACAAAGTAAGTATTGATAAAACAATTACAAATCAAGAAGTTTTTTATGAATACTATCAAACAAAATTTTCAAACAACGATTTTACTAATTTTAAATTTATAAACACTTTTAACGATTTTGAAACACAATTTAATGCAAACCCAAAAAACATTATTGGTTTAGAAGTTAACGGCGTGTATTTATCGTACACCTTGCCTATTCAATACCATTATAAAGATGTTGTAAAAGGCGAAATTTACAAACCGTTTCATATAGTACCAGCAGTCTCGGTACAATTTAAGCAACCTGTTTACATATCAAACAATCATAAAAACCAAAATGTATCCGTTGTTTTGAGTAATTATTCTGATGAAGACATAAACGGGGAAATAATCTTAAAAAAGTTAGACCTTAACAACGCTATAAACAACAAAAAAGATATTATAACACCATCTATTCTGTTTTCAATAAAATCGAACGAAAAAAACAAAGAAATAATTATTCCAAATGATTTTGCAGAAGGAGCGTATACTGTAAATGTATTTGAAAACAATAAAATTTTAAGTAATGCAGAAACAAAATGGGTTGATTACAACCACATTCCGTTAAATTATTATTTTAAACCTGCCGAAACCAAAATTGTATCTTTTAATAAAAGTGTTTTAAAGAAAAAGAACATAGGATATATAGTTGGTGCAGGCGACGAAATTCCGCAGGTTTTAAAAAATGTAGGTTACAACGTAGATTTTATTAATTTAGAAAGTGTAAAAGCTGAAGAATTATCAAATTACGAAACCATAATTGTTGGTATTCGAGCTTTTAACACTGAAAGTTTGTTAAAAACTAAAAACAAATTATTGTTTGATTATACTAAAAATGGCGGTACGGTTATTGTGCAATATCAAACCAATAATAATTTACAAACCAACGAAATTGCACCTTATAATTTAAAAATTGGTAAAACCAGAATTACAAATGAAAACGCAACTGTACAATTTATAAATCCTAACGAAACGGTTTTAAACGAACCTTTTAAAATTACACAAGAGAATTTTAAAAATTGGGTACAAGAACAAGGTTTGTATTATGCCGATGAATTTGCAACTGAATTACACCCCGTTTTTACATCGCACGATTTTGATGAAAAGGATACTAACGGTGCGTTACTTATTGCAAAACATGGTAAAGGAAATTATATTTATACTGGTTTAAGCTTTTTTAGACAATTACCCGCTGGAAATACAGGCGCTTTAGAATTATTTATAAACTTAATTGAACTTTAAAATGAACGATTTTAAATGGATAAAATGGCGAAAAAGCTACAGTATTGTACTTTTAATTAACGTTTTTTACATCATACTTTTTTATTTTATAATGCATTTAACCAGCTAACATGGAATTATTAGATTGGATCATACTTTTAAGCACTTTGTTGTTTATTGTTTTATACGGAACTTATAAAACCCGTGGCAGTAAAAACATTCAAGAATATATTTTAGCAAACCAAAGCACAAACTGGTTTACAGTTGGGCTTTCGGTAATGGCTACACAAGCAAGTGCAATCACATTTTTGTCTACACCAGGGCAAGCATTTCACGACGGCATGGGCTTTGTGCAGTTTTATTTTGGTTTACCGTTAGCAATGGTAGTAATTTGTATGGTATTTATACCTGTTTTTCACCGATTAAAAGTATATACAGCCTACGAATTTTTAGAAAACAGATTCGATTTAAAAACAAGAACTTTAGCATCGGTTATTTTCCTCATTCAACGTAGTATAGGTACAGGAATAACCATTTATGCACCAGCAATTATTTTATCTTCTATTTTAAATTGGGATTTAACGTTCATTATAGTTTCAATAGGAATTGTAATTATTTTTTATACGTATTTTGGTGGTACAAAAGCTTTAAATATTACCCAAAAACAGCAAGCTTTTGTAATAATGGCCGGTATGTTTTTAACGTTTTTTATCATTCTATTTAAATTACCACAAGAAGTAAATTTTGTAAACGTTTTTAATGTTGCAAAAATTGAAGGAAAACTTAATTTATTAAACTTTTCAACTAATTTTTCCGAAACATACACTCTTTGGAACGGTATAACAGCAGGTTTCTTTTTAATGTTGGCTTATTTTGGAACAGATCAATCGCAAGTGGGGCGCTATTTATCTGGCAAAAACATAAAAGAAACGCAAGTGGGTTTATTAATGAATGGTGTTTTAAAGGTACCTATGCAATTTTTTATATTATTGGTAGGTGTTATGGTATTTATCTTTTTTCATTTTTATCAATCGCCAATACATTTTAATCCAGTAAACACCCAAAAAGTTTTAAATTCTACTTATCAAAATGAATTCCGCGATTTAGAAATTGAATTAAAAGATTTATTAAACGAAAAAAAAGAAATTACACAAATTTACACTGGGCAATTAAACCAAGGCTATGAAAACGAAATGTTAGAAGAAAAATTAGTAGCTTTAAATGAACACGAAGTACAATTGCGCCAAAATGCACGCGATATTATTACCAAGGTTGATAAAAATGCTGAAACAAATGATAAAGACTATGTTTTTATTTATTTTATATTAAATTATTTACCCCACGGAATTATTGGTTTTTTATTAGCCATGATTTTTTCGGCAGCTATGTCAAGTTCGGCATCGGGTTTATATGCCGTTGCATCAAGTTCCGCAATAGATATTTACAAAACATACAAACCCAATTTATCAGAACAACATTATTTAAAAGTAACCAAATATCTAGTTGTTTTTTGGGGCATCATTTGTATTTTAGCTGCTTGCTTAATTACGTTGTTTGAAAACTTAATTCAACTTGTAAACATAATAGGTTCTATATTTTATGGTCCGGTTTTAGGTATCTTCCTAATAGCATTCTTTTTCAAATACATAAAAGCTAAAGCTACATTTTGGGGCGCATTATTAGCACAATTAGTAGTAATTTATATTTATAATTTAGATGTTATAAGTTTTATGTGGCTTAATCCAATTGGTGTTTTTACAGTAATTATAATTGCATTTATCATACAAAGTATAATAAACAAACGTGTTAAAAGTAATTAAATTAATACCCCTGAATAAACTAAATAAAAAAAGAAGGATGTTTAAAATTAAACATCCTTCTTTTTTAATATAAATCAAAAAATTATTTTTTGAATTTAGCGTATTTAGTTTTGAATTTATCGATACGACCTGCTGTATCAATTAACTTAGATTTACCTGTGTAGAATGGGTGCGATGTACGCGAAATCTCCATTTTATAAACTGGGTACTCTACTCCATCAACTTCAATTGTTTCTTTTGTATCAACTGTTGATTTTGTGATGAATACGTCATCGTTAGACATATCTTTAAACGCTACTAATCTGTAATTTTCTGGGTGAAGACCTTGTTTCATTGTAAATCTTGTTTTAAATTAATGGCTGTAATTGTTCTGATGCTTTTATCTTTCAAAAAGGTATAAACCAAAAACAGCTTTTTATGTAATTGTTTATTTTTCAGAATGCAAATTTAATAACATATTTTAATCTACAAAAATAACTTTACACTTTTTTATCCAACAAATGCAAAATTATCTACAACCTATTTTTGTATATTTGTAAGATTTTATAATAACATACATATATAATGAATACTTTACTTAAAAATACAGGTATTAAATTTGGCAGTATCATAGCTGTATTTATGGTTTTAACTTACCTTTTAATTTATTTTTTTAATTATAAATTAATGAATTCTATTTACGGTGGGTTTTTAATGCTTTTTGTAGTAATTGTTTTTGGTGCGTTGGCTACTTTTATTGCAAAACGTAAATTAGGTGGCTATATTACATTAAAAGAAGCTTTTATACCTTATTTTATAACCATTGCAATGGGACTTTTAATTAGCACCGTATTTTTATTTATTTTATATGGTGTGGTTGATACCGAAACTGGAAATTTACTAAAACTTGATGCTATAGAACTAACTAAGCAACAAATGCTAAAATTTGGTGTACCTAAAGATCAGGCCGAACAATCGGTTGCTATGGTTACCGATTCTAACCCATATAGTTTTGGTACGTTATTAATGTCTGCAGCAACTCGTGTGTTATTAATGGCTATTCCTGGGTTAATTATTGCATTGGCAATACGCAACAAATCAGAATTTAATTCACCTGCAAATTAATAATGAATATTACCATACTTATTCCATTGTTAAACGAAGCCGAATCGTTACCTGAATTATACATTTGGATTACAAAAGTAATGCAACAAAATAATTACACCTATGAAGTGGTTTTTATTGATGATGGCAGTACCGACAATTCTTGGGAAATTATAGAAAACTTAACAGCAAACGATACGCAAATAAAAGGAGTTCGTTTTCAGAAAAACTTTGGAAAATCACAGGCTTTACACGCTGGTTTTGCAATTGCTAAAGGCGATGTTGTTATTACTATGGATGCCGATTTACAAGACAGTCCAGACGAAATTCCCGAACTTTACAACATGATTGTTCAACAAAAATATGATTTAGTTTCGGGCTGGAAGAAAAAACGTTTTGATTCGGTAGTAGCTAAAAACCTACCTTCAAAGTTATTTAATTGGGCAGCACGTAAAACATCGGGTGTTCAATTAAACGATTTTAACTGTGGTTTAAAGGCTTACAGCAACAAGGTGGTAAAAAATATCGATGTATATGGCGAAATGCATCGTTACATTCCTGTTTTAGCAAAAAATGCAGGTTTTCATAAAATTGGCGAAAAAGTAGTACAACATCAAGCACGTAAATACGGCGTTTCAAAATTTGGAATGAACCGTTTTGTAAACGGCTTTTTAGATTTAATTACCATTTGGTTTTTATCAAAATTTGGCAAACGTCCCATGCATTTATTTGGGGCATTAGGTGTAATTATGTTTTTAGTTGGTTTTTGTAGTGCTGCATTTATTGGTATCTACAAATTATATAAATTATCGGTACACCAACCTGCTGTTTTGGTAACCAACAATCCGTGGTTTTATATTTCGTTAACCGCAATGATTTTAGGCACCCAGTTGTTTTTAGCTGGATTTTTAGGCGAAATCATTTTACGAAGCAAAAACAACGAATCGCGCTACAAAATTTCAAACCAAATTAACTTATAATCAATTTTTTAAATGAATATCCCTAAAAATATATTAGAACAAAGCAACAAATGGATTCAAGATCCTTTTGATATCGAAACTCAAAACCAAGTAAAAGCACTTTTAACTTCGGCACCAAAAGAATTAGAAGATGCTTTTTATAAAAATTTAGAATTCGGAACAGGCGGTATGCGTGGTATAATGGGCGTTGGCACAAACCGTATTAACAAATACACTTTGGGTAAAAACACCCAAGGTTTATCGCACTATTTAAAACAGAGTTTTCCTGACGAACAAATAAAAGTAGCTATAGCATATGATTGCCGCCACAACAGTAAATCGTTAGCAAAAATAGTTGCCGATGTTTTTTCTGCAAACGGAATTAAAGTCTTTTTGTTCGAAGATTTACGCCCTACTCCTGAATTGTCTTTTGCTGTTCGTTACCTAAATTGCCATGCAGGGATAGTTTTAACAGCATCGCACAACCCTCCAGAATACAACGGTTACAAAGTGTATTGGCAAGATGGTGGGCAATTGGTTCCTCCACAAGATAAAGAAATTATTCAGGTTATTGAAAGTTTAGATTATAGTGATATTTTGTTTGATGCTAATAACGAATTAATTGAATACATTGGTTCGGAAATCGACGAAGCTTTTGCAAAATCAACTATAGAAAACGCATCATTTAATGTACCCGAAAATGCCCGTAAAAACCTAAAAATTGTTTATACAGCATTACACGGTACTTCCATAAAAGCCATTCCAAATGTTTTAGCAAAAGCCGGATATACCAATGTACATATCGTAGCGGAACAAGCGGAACCAAACGGAGATTTCCCTACCGTTAAATCGCCAAATCCTGAAGAACCTGAAGCTTTACAAATGGCTTTAAATGTGGCAAATGATACCAACGCAGATATTGTTATTGGTACCGATCCTGATTCTGACCGATTGGGAGTTGCCGTACGCGATACCGAAGGAAAAATGGTGCTTTTAAACGGTAATCAAGCTATGGTTGTTATGACTGCTTTTTTGTTAGAACAATGGAAACGTGCAGGAAAATTACAAGGCAAAAAACACTTTGTGGGTTCAACCATTGTTTCAACACCTATGATTTTAGCTTTGGCCGAAGCGTATGAAGTTGATTGCAAAGTAGGACTTACAGGCTTTAAATGGATTGCAAAATTTATTAAAGATTTTCCTGAACAAAAATTTATTGGCGGCGGCGAGGAAAGTTTTGGTTTTATGGTGGGCGATGCTGTACGTGATAAAGACGCCGTAGCTTCTACCCTATTAATTTGTGAAATTGCTGCAATTGCTAAACATGCAGGTTCATCGGTATTTACAGAATTACAAAACCTTTACGTTGATTTTGGATATTATAAAGAACATTTAATTTCGTTAACTAAAAAAGGAAAAGACGGCGCTGAAGAAATTGCAAAAATGATGACGGAATTACGCAACAATCCTTTAAAAGAAATTGCAGGTGAACGTGTGGTTTTTATTGAAGATTACCAAAGTTCAATAGCAACTAATTTATTTTCGAATGAAACAGAGCCTTTGTTCTTACCAAAATCA
Organism: Myroides sp. JBRI-B21084; assembly: GCF_030545015.1. Lineage (GTDB taxonomy): Bacteria > Bacteroidota > Bacteroidia > Flavobacteriales > Flavobacteriaceae > Flavobacterium. The sequence goes on along the minus strand of NZ_CP120653.1, from coordinate 1,125,850 downwards.
AACGTGTTGATTTATTATTTAGAAGACGGATCTAAAATTTGTGCACGACCAAGTGGAACCGAACCTAAAATTAAGTTTTATTTTAGTACCAACACTCCTATTGAAAACATTGAAGAAATTAAAGATGCCGATGAATATTTAACCAATAAAATTCAACGCATTATTAACGATATGAATTTGAATTAATGGACGATAATTTAAAAAAACTAATTCCTTTTGCATTAAAATACAAACCAAATATTATTTGGAATGTGGTTTTTAATGTTTTGTACGCCTTATTTTCATCATTAGGTTTTGTAATGATTATACCTGTAATGAATGTTTTATTTGGCGAAGAAGAAAAAGTAACTAAATTGCCAACATACAACGGCATTTGGGAACTTAAAACCTATTTAAATGATACATTATACTATTATGTAAATTATTTAACCGAGCAAAAAGGTGCTGCTTATGCTTTGTATTTAATTATAAGTATTATAATTATTATATTTTTATTAAAAAACCTATTTGGATTTTTAGGTTTACAACATTTAATGAAACTTAAAACAGGTGTGCTACGCGATTTTAGAGAAAAAATGTATGCTAAAATTGTAGATTTACCCGTTTCATATTATTCTGAAAAACGCAAAGGCGACGTTATGGCTCGAATTTTAGGTGATGTAAACGAAGTCCAAAATTCCTTTTTCGCCGTTTTAGAACTAATTGTTAAAGAACCACTTACTATAATAATTACTTTAGGCATAATGTTTTCAATAAGTTGGAAACTAACCTTATTTGTATTTATTTTTATACCTATTTCTGGATTAATTATATCAAAAATTGGTAAATCGTTAAAATCACAGTCAGCACGTGCGCAACAAGAAAACGGCTATATGATTTCTGTGGTAGAAGAAACATTAACCGGTTTAAAAGTAGTGAAAGGATATAATGCCGAAACGTATTTTAAAAACCTATTTACAGCATCGGTTAATCGTTTGTACATATTAACCAACAAAATAGGTAAAAAACACAATTTAGCATCGCCAATGTCTGAATTTTTAGGCATTGCAACCATTGCGGTTTTGTTAATTTACGGTGGTACTTTAGTATTACAAGACGGATCGCTTTCGGGCGGTGCTTTTATAGGTTACATTGGTATGGCTTATAATATTTTAACACCTGCAAAAGCTATTTCAAAAGCATCGTATCAGGTTAAAAATGGTTCGGCAGCTGCAGAACGTGTTTTTGAAATTATTGAAACTCCAAATGTTATTCGCGATACCGAAAAATCAATCGCAATAAACAGTTTTAACGATAAAATTCAATTAAAAAACATCACTTTTTCTTATGATGGGGAGCAAAACGTTTTAAAGAATTTTTCGTTAGATATACCAAAAGGTAAAACCGTTGCATTGGTAGGTCAGTCAGGTTCTGGTAAAAGTACCATTGCTAATTTATTGATGCGTTTTTACGATGTTGAAAATGGAACAATAACGTTAAACGGCACAAATATTAAAGATATTCAACTTTTTGCTTTACGTGAACAATTAGGTCTAGTAACCCAAGACAGTATTATGTTTAACGGCAGTATTGCAGATAACGTGCGTATTGGAAAATTAAACGCTACTGATGAGGATGTGATTGCTGCCTTAAAAATTGCAAATGCGTATGAGTTTGTACAACATTTACCCGATGGCATTAACACAAATATTGGCGATGGCGGAGGAAAACTCTCGGGCGGACAAAAACAGCGTATTTCTATAGCGCGTGCCGTTTTAAAGAACCCTCCTATTATGGTTTTAGACGAAGCTACTTCGGCTTTAGATACCGAAAGCGAGCGTTTGGTACAAGATGCATTAGAGAAAATGATGCAAAACAGAACGTCGGTTGTAATTGCACATAGGCTATCAACCATACAAAAAGCCGATGTTATTGTAGTTATGAACCGAGGCGAAATTGCCGAACAAGGTACACACGACGAACTTTTGGCTAAAAACGGTACGTACGCAAAATTAGTTTCGTTACAATCATTTGAAAGTTAATAACCAATTACATAAATTTTAAAAATCACTCTTGGAGTGATTTTTTTTATTAGAAAATTATTGTTTTTCGATAATTTATATATCTTTGTCGATAAATAATCAAAATTTAATATATGAAAACATTGCACTTGTTAGACCTTATTATTACAATCCTTTTTTTTACTTTACTTATAGGCGGCATTTTTGGTTGCTTACTTTTTATATTTTTTATTTTAGGTTTTGATGTTGGAACTTCAGTTGCAAGTTTTTCAACAAAAAACAAACTCCCCATTATCATACTTTTGTTAACGGTAATTACATATTACGCATCGTATGTATATTCCATATTTTTATTTAAACAGAACATTGCATCTTTCATTCAATTAAAAATATTCACAAATACAGTAATTAAAAATTTTAAAGTTATTGGATTTATTTACTTATTTGGATATTTAATTTCGATGTTATCTAAGTTCAACCCATTTTATTTTAATGATTTAAAAGAATTTATAGAAACTAACAAAAGTGAAAATGTATTAAACACATTATTTACAGCACCTTTAAACGGTCTTATAATTGGATTATTCTTTCTTGTACTTAGCAAAGTATTTCATATTGCTAAAACTCAAAAAGAAGAAAACATCGAGCTAAAACAAGAAAACGAATTAACTATATAATTTATGAAACTTTTAAAAATTCTTATATCTCTTATTTATTATTTATTTCTGGTACTTTCAGCCTTAGCCTTATTAATATTGATGATAACTTGGACAAATACACCAAAAGAATTAGCAAATGAATTAAATCAAGAGGAAAACGTTGCTTACTTTTCTACTTTTCCTTTTTTTCTTGAAATAATAACTATGGTACTTTTCTTTTTAATTTTATTACGAATGAAAAAGGTAGTTACTCAATTCACTTTAAAAAATTATTTTACTTTAGAAAATGCAAAAAACATCCGTTTAATTGGTTGGCTAGTCATTTCAATATTTATTATACAAGATTTTATTGTAGAATATTGTTTTCCGCTATTTAATTCTATTTCTGCTATGGAATACGACCCTAATATTGTTAAGTTACTTGAACACACTTCTTTCAAATTATTTTTAGGAATATTCCTTCTTGGTATTGGCAAAGCATTCGAATTAGGTTTAAAACAACAACAAGAAAACGAACTAACTATATAATATCATGAAAAAAATAATATCACTTTGTTTTACATTAACTACAACAATAATGTTAGCACAAAATACACAACACAGTAAAATTATCGACAGTTTATTACAAGCATCGGTAAAAGAAAATAATATTCCAGCAATTGCAGCCGCTGTAATTAATAGTGATAACATATTTTACGGAACAGCCGGAACAATTTCAAACAAAAGCAATGAGGCAGTTACTAACAAAACCTTGTTTCATATAGGATCAAACACAAAAGCGTTTACATCGTTTTTGGCATTTCAACAGATCGAAAAAGGAAATTTATCGTTAGAAACTCCTTTTTACTCGCTTTTTTCTGAATTGAAAAACGATAAAAACTCGGCATATCATTCCATAACATTAAAAGATTTGTTATCCCACAATGCACAAGTTCAACCATACACAGACGGTTCGGAATTTCTGTCATTAAAAATAACGGCTAAAACAACCGAATTAAAACGAGTTGAATTTGCACAACAAGTTTTAGCACAACCAACGGTAGAAAAAGGAACTTACTCAAACGCGGGTTACGTTATGGCAGCTATGATGATTGAAAAATCAGCAAAAAAATCGTACGAAGATTTATTGGCAGATTTTATGAAGCAACAAAATTGGGATTACAGTTTTGGGTTTCCAAATAAAAAAAGCTTGAATCATGCGTGGGGTCATTGGTTGGAAAATAATGAATTGACAGCTTTGCCGCCAACACATTCGTACAAATTAGAAGATTTTATGCTTTCGGCAGGCGATTTATCAATGAACATTACCGATTATGCTGCGTGGTTGCAACTGCATTTAAAAGGATATAATTCTGAAACAGGCATATTAAAACAAGAAAACTTTAAAAAAATACACTTCGATGTTGATAATTACAGCTATGGTTGGGGAAATGCCGTTCAAGGCAATCAAAAGTTGAGTTTTCACGATGGAAGTACCGCAACTTTTTACACGCACGCTATTTTAATTCCTGAAAATAAATTAGGAATCACGATTTTTGCAAACGCAGCCGATGAAAAACATGTAGAAGCAATTTACAAAATGCAGCAGCAGTTAATTTCCCAATTAAAAAAAATTATAAATGCCTATAATAGTAAACCTTGATGTTATGCTGGCTAAACGCAAAATGCAATCGCAAGAATTGGCAGACAAAATTGGTATAACAACTGCCAACTTATCTATTTTAAAAACAGGTAAAGCAAAAGCCATTCGTTTTTCTACTTTAGAAGCCATTTGCAAAGTACTAAATTGCCAACCAAGTGATATTTTAGAGTATGTTTCTAATTGAAGAACCTTATTTTTTAATTAACTAAATCATTTTTTTTATAAATTTATAAGATATAGATTGTTAAACCCTTATAACTCTGAGCTTGACTCAAAGTGTTATGAGATGCTGAATCAAGTTCAGCATGACCAAGCTACTGTCACTCTGAGCTTGACTCAGAGTCGCATCAAACGATAAAATCATGTCTCAATTTTATGTTTACATAGTAACAAATAAATATCGAACAACATTTTATGTAGGTGTTACTAATGATTTAAATTGGAGAAGTTTGGAACATAATGAAAGCAGAGCTTCCATTTTTACATCAAAATATAATTTGACAGATTTGATTTATTATGAAGTTTACAATGACATTAACCTTGCAATATCCCGAGAAAAACAATTGAAGAGTTGGAAAAAAGATTGGAAATTAAAACTCATTAAAGACGTTAATCCAAATTTAGAAACGATACAACTAATATGAGATGCTGAATCAAGTTCAGCATGACCAAGCTACTGTCACTCTGAGCTTGACTCAAAGTCGCAAAAAAAACAGGCTATTTCCAACAACCTTTATAACCTTTTAACTTTCTAAACTAATATTCTAACTTTATAAAAAAATGTTCAAAGAAAACCATAAACTTCATATCCCAGCAGACGAAACCGTAATATGGAAGTATTTAGATTTGTCTAAATTCTTAGATTTACTATTATCTAACCGAATGTTTATGGCTCGATCTGATAAATTTGAAGACCAGTTCGAAGGTACTTTTAGCGAACCAACGTACGAAGAAATTAAAAAGCTGTTGGCAGATAATCCCGAATATTTAGACGCCTACAAATCAAAACGAAAAAACATTGTAATTAGTAGTTGGCACGCTAATTCTTACGAAAGTTACGCCATGTGGCAAGTTTTCACAAAAAACAACGAAGGATTGGCAATACAATCTACCATTGGCAGCTTAAAAAAAGCGTTGATTGAACCTAAAGCAGATCAATATATTGGTGAAGTAAATTACATTGATTATAAAAAGGAACATATACCTTTTAATGACGATTTTTTTCCGTTTCTTTTTAAACGAAAAAGTTTTCAGTACGAACATGAAGTTCGAGTTATTACCGATATTTCGCATTTAGATTTACATATAAACGAAGGTGTAAAAGTGTTAATTGATGTTAACGAAATGATTGAGCGATTGTACATTCACCCTAAATCAGAAAATTGGTACAAAAAATTAGTAATTGAAGTAGTTGAACGCTTAGGTTTTGAATTTACCATTGAAAAATCTGATTTAGAAAGCGATATTTTAATTTAACAACTATGAAATTTAATTCAGTTACCCCAATGTTATGGACAGAAGATTTACAAGCTTCTGTAGATTTTTACACTAAGGTTTTGGGTTTTACATGTGGTGAATATAACGAAAGCTGGCAATGGGCTTCTTTGCGTAAAGATAAAACTGAAATTATGCTTGCAAAACCAAACCAACATACTGTTTATGAAAAAATAGGTTTTTCAGGTTCGTTTTATTTCAACGTTACCAATATAGAAGAGCTTTGGAATGCTCTAAAAGATAGTGTAGAAATTGTTTACCCACTTGAAACTTTTGATTGGGCAATGAACGAATTTGCTATTAAAGACAACAACGGTTATATTTTACAATTTGGAGAAAACATTACACATGAATAAAGCACAAATAATTGCATCGGCACCACGTTTATATGTAGAAAATGTAGAAAAAACCTTAATTTTTTATATTGAAAAATTAGGTTTTTCATTAATAAACAAAATACCAAACACTTATGGAATGGTAGAACGAAATGGTTTTCAAATACATTTTGCCGTTTTTAACAACCATTTCCCAAATAAAAACCAAAAACAGCACATTATTCTATGGATACCAGAAATTGAATTGTTTTTTAACGAAATTCAACAAAAAAACATTACCATTTTAGAGCCTATAACTTTAAGAATTTACGGAAATAAAGAATTTGTTTTTGCCGATAATAACGGAAATATTATTACTATTTGCGATTAACTTTTAGGGCGATCTTTAACCATACTCACATAAAAAATAGTTTGCATTTTACGAGCTTTAAATTTTAAAACTTCTACATTTGGTCCTTCAAAAAGTTCGTTTAATGTTTGTAGCCAATAAAAAAGCCATGTCCCAAAATTATGGGGTGTAATGGCGTAATTCATAAAAGCATCAACTTTATTATGGGCAGCAATGGGATCGCCACTGTATTTTTGAACACCAAAAACATGTTGTTCCCAAAAATTAATAATTTTTTGTAAATGTGGTTCCCAATCTGTAATAATAGAATTAAAAACAGGTCCTAATTCTTCATCTTTACGAATTTTGTCATAAAAAATTCGAACTATTTTTTCCAAATCGTTGCGGTTTTTAATATCGTGCTTCATTATTTTTAATTTATATAAATTTATAAACTATTTGCCATAAAGTAGTTTATAATTTTATAAAATAGTTATTTTTGCATCCAAATTAAACAAAGAAAAAAATGGCAGGTACAAGAACATTTACAATGATTAAACCAGACGCTGTAGAAGCTGGTAGTATTGGTGGAATCTTAAACATGATTGCTGAAGGTGGTTTCAGAATCGTTGCAATGAAATTAACGCAATTAACAGTTGCAGATGCTAAGAAATTTTATGAAGTACACGCTGAACGTCCGTTCTATGGTGAATTAGTAGAATTCATGTCAAGAGGTCCAATTGTTGCAGCTATTTTAGAAAAAGATAACGCTGTTGAAGATTTCCGTACATTAATTGGTGCTACAAACCCAGCAGATGCTGCAGAAGGTACTATCCGTAAAAAATATGCAAAATCTATTGGTGAAAATGCAGTTCACGGTTCAGATTCTGACGAAAATGCAGAAATTGAAGCAGCTTTCCACTTTGCTGGTAGAGAGCAGTTTTAATTTATAAAAATAAAACATAAAAAATCCCGATAATTCGGGATTTTTTTATTTTAAACTCTTAATAAAACTTGCGTTAATCTTAAAAAAGTCATCAACCAACACACTTGCTCCTTCTAAATTTTGCAGTTTAGAATTTTCACTATTGTATCCTAAACAATAAATTCCTGCTGCGCAAGCCGCTTTCACACCATTGGTACTATCTTCTATAACAATACACTCCTCTTTTTTATTTTTAGATAGCGAAGCTGCATGAATAAAAATAGTTGGATCTGGTTTAGATTTAGGAAAATCTTCACCACTAACCTTATGAGTAAAATATTCATTTAATTTAAAGCGGTTAAATACTCTAGTAATAGTGCTTTTTGAAGCCGATGAAGCTAAAATCAATTCCACTTCATTTGCATGTAAATCTTTTATTAAATTTTCAACCCCAGCAATTAATTCTAAATCGGGTTTTGTATCAAATGCATCGTTAAAAAGCGATCGTTTTCTTAAAATTAAATCTTCAACATCGGCGTTCAATCCAAATTGATCTTTCAATTTTTGAAAAACATTTCGAGTAGAATTTCCAGTAAAAGTAGCATACAATTCTTCAGAAACATTAATTCCTAACTCCTCAAAATGTTTAAAATATGCATATTTGTGAACAGGTTCTGTATCAACAATAACTCCATCCATATCAAAAATAACGGTTTTAACCATAAAAAAAATTTTTGCAAATTTATAAAAAGCTTATCTAAAAAAAGTATTTCACAGCCAACATATAAATTGTAACTTTGTAAGCTTATTTAATTTAAAATGCGATTACATAGAAATTTGGTTTTTGCGGTTATCGATTCGTTGTTAAATATTTTTAACGATGGCGAATATGCCGATAAAGAAGTAGCAAAAGCCCTAAAAAGAGACCCACGTTGGGGTGCAAAAGACCGTAAGTTTGTTGCCGAAACAATTTATGAAATTGTTCGTTGGAAAAGATTATATACCGAAATTGCCGAAGTAAAGGAACCTTTTACGCGTGATGCCGTTTGGCGCATTTTTGCTGTTTGGGCGGTTTTAAGAGGAATTACCCTACCCGATTGGAAGTATTTTGAAAATACACCTATTAGACGTATTAAAGGTAAATTTGACGAACTTTCTAAAATTAGGAAATACCGTGAATCTATTCCTGATTGGATGGATGAATTAGGTGTTCAAGAACTAGGTGAAGAAGTTTGGACTAAAGAATTAGAAGCCCAAAACCAACAGGCACAAGTAGTTTTAAGGGTAAATACGTTAAAAACTACTAAACAAAAATTGCGTGCACAACTGATGGATTTGGATATTGAGACAATTTTAGATGACAAATATCCCGACGCTTTAATTTTAAAAGAACGTGCAAACGTTTTTATGACCGATTTATTTAAAGAAGGTTATTTTGAAGTTCAAGACGCTTCATCGCAAAAAGTAGTGCCTTTGTTAGATGTACAGCCGGGTATGCGTGTTATTGACACATGTGCTGGAGCCGGTGGTAAAACATTGCATATTGCTGCAAAAATGCAGAATAAAGGACAAATTATTGCTTTAGATTTATATGAAAGTAAACAAAAGCAGTTGAAAATTAGGGCAAAACGCAACGGTGTTTTTAATGTGGAATACCGCATAATAGACTCAACAAAAGTTATTAAAAAACTTTACGATAAAGCCGATCGTGTTTTACTTGATGCTCCATGTTCGGGCTTAGGCGTATTAAAACGTAACCCTGATAGCAAGTGGAAATTACAACCAGAGTTTATTGAAAACATAAAGAAAACCCAACAAGAAGTTTTAGCAAATTATTCTAAAATGGTAAAACTAGGTGGAAAATTGGTTTACGCAACTTGTTCTATCTTACCTTCTGAAAACGAAAAACAAATTGAACTTTTTTTAAAAACCGATTTTGGTAAAAACTTTAAATTTATTAAAGACGAAAAGGTTTTAGCATCGCAATCGGGCTTCGATGGTTTTTACATGTGTTTAATGGAACGTATTAATTAATTTTAAAATGAAAAAAATATCAACTTTATTTGTAACCGTTTGTTGTTCGGTTGCAATGTTGGCTCAAATCCCTGCTAATTATTACAATAATGCTACAGGAACGGGCTATGTGTTAAAATCACAATTAAAAACAATAATTACTAACAATCACAATGTTTTAACATACACACCTGGGCTTTGGGATTTGTACAGCAACAATAATGCTAAAAATGGTTTTAGAGATAAGTATTATGAAAACGACCAAACAATTTTAGACATTTATTCTGAAAAACCAACAGCTGCAGACCCTTATGTATATACTGTAATTTCTGATCAGTGTGGTAATTACGGTAAAGAAGGTGATTGTTATAATAGAGAGCATTTGGTACCTCAATCATATTTTAACGACCAAACACCTATGCGTACTGATGCTTTTCATGTTTGGCCTAGTGATGGAAAAGTTAACAATGAACGCGGAAATTTACCTTTTGGTAAAGTAGCAACTGCTAATTACACATCGTTAAACGGTACCAAACGCGGATCAAGCGCTGTTAATGGTTTTAGTGGTACTGTGGTTGAACCAATTGACGAGTTTAAAGGCGATATTGCTCGTGCATATTTTTACTTTGCAACTCGTTACGAAGATTTAATGGATGACTTTTTTAATGGATCAACTCAAACCCAAACACAAGTACGTGCAATGTTTGATGGATCTATTGATAAAGTTTTTGTAACAGGCTTTTTAGATGTTTTATACCAATGGCATTTGCAAGATCCGGTTAGTATTCGCGAAACAAATTTAAACGATTACATTTATAGCGTACAAGGCAATCGCAATCCATATATTGATAATCCAACGTATGTAACAGCCGTTTGGTTCCCACAATTATTAAATACAAACAAAGCAGAACTGGTAGAGTTTAATGTGTATCCAAATCCAGCGCCAAAAAATACCATTTTTATTTCTACCAAAGAAAAAATAGATGTTATTACCCTTTATAACATACAAGGAAAATTAATTAAAAAGATATCGAATCCACCATTTTATGATGAAGTGTTCATGATAAATAATTTAAAAAGTGGAACGTATTTATTAAAATTAAAAGCAGGTTTTAAAACAAGCACAAAGCAAGTAATTGTTAAATAATAAGAACTAAAAAATCCGGTAACGAGCAATCATTACCGGATTTTTTTAATACTTTTTATTTATTTTTACCTTAATTTAAAATTGTAAACAATACTACCAATTTGGTTATCTGGCGCTGTAGATTTTGGTTCCCATTTGGTACGTAATGCTGCATCTTTAGCTATAGCTTTTAAACAACTTGAAGTATTGGTTGATCCTTTAATACCAGGTAAAGCACTTATAACATTTCCGTTTCTATCAACTGTAACTCTAACTACTATGGTACCAGCTTCATTACAATTATTTTGAGGCGTTGGTCTTGTTGTAGCTTTTCTACCTGACAAAGAGTACCCATTTCCACCTCCGGTACCCGATCCAGAACCTGCACCAACACCTGTACCATTGCCAGTTCCATGTCCACCACCTGTTCCGCCACCAGAACCACCATCGCCATAATAATTATTTGATGACAACGATCCGTCTTTCTTACCTTTATTACCCGCTACATTATCGTTTCCATCACCTCCTGATTTATTACCGTTTAAACTACTTAAAGCATTTTTAGTAAAATCTGAAACTTTATTTTTTGTTTGTATATTCTTAACAGGTTGCGTTACCGTTTTTAATTTTTCTTTTGGCGTAGTTGTTTTTTTAACAACGGTAAAATCACGCGCATCAGTTGTATTTTCTTGAGCTAAAATTTCCTCCTCCTCAACAGATTCAGCTTGTGTGGTTTTATTTTTGCTAGATTCAGTTACATTTAAAATTTCGCTTGAAAAATCAGGTCCCATTCCCAACTCACTATCTCCAAAATTAATTTCAACACCGCCACCACCGCCACCAGCTAAATTTGGAAACGTTGTAGCATTTGCAAAGCGAATAAATAGTAAAATCAACAATAAAACGCCTGCAACTGCAGTTGTTAAAACCATTGATTTTTTTTCTTCTGTTGTAAAATGCATCATAATTACTTTTAAAAGCTAAATTTTAGGTAAATATACATGATAAAGATTAATTTTATTTAAAATTGATCATAAAAAAAGCAAGTATTACTACTTGCTTTTTTTATTGAATATTTAGTTTACACTAATTGTTTTAAAGCTGTTTCAAACGCAGCTGCCGAAATATCGGTTTTAGAAGCGTTTAATGAATGTGCATTTTGTAACGCCTTTTTAATAGTGTTTGATGTATCTTCAAATACTTTTGAATCGTTCATTTCAACTCTATTCTCCATAAAATATGCGAAAACACGAGCCATACCACAGTTTGAAATGAAATCTGGGATTAAACTAACTTTAGCATCAACATATTCCATAATTGGTCCAAAGAAAATTTCTTTATCTGCAAATGGCACATTTGCACCACAAGAAATTACTTCTAAACCTGCAGTAATCATAGCATCAACTTGTTCTTTAGTAATTAAGCGTGATGCTGCACAAGGTGCAAATACTTCGGCACCCATGCTCCAAATTTTACCATTAATTTCTGCAAAAGGAATCATATTTGCAGCAACTAATGTATTTCCGTTTTTATTTAAAAATAAGGTTTTAATTTCTTCAAAAGTGTACCCTTCAGCATTCATGATACCACCATCGCGATCAATAATACCAACTACTTTTGCACCCATTTGAGCAAAATAGTAAGCTGCTGCAGCCCCAACGTTACCAAAACCTTGTACAATAACTTTTTTACCAGCTACATTTCCACCATAAATATCGTAAAAATGACGAACAGCTTCGGCAACACCGTAACCAGTAATTAAATCGGCTACTTTAATTTTTTTAGTTGCGTCTGGCGTGTAGTTTGTATCTAAAACTTCCATTAAAACTCCTTGGCGTAATTGACCAATACGGTTAATTTTTTCAGCTTCGGTTGGCTTAAAGTGTCCGTTAAAAACACCTTCTTGCGGATGCCATAATCCACAATCTTCAGTCATAGGGATTACTTCGTGAATTTCATCAACATTTAAATCGCCACCTGTACCGTAATAATTTTTTAACAAAGGAAAAACTGCTTTATACCAACGCTTTAAAACACCTTCTTTACGTGGATCGGCAGGATCAAAATTTATACCTGATTTTGCACCACCAATAGCTGGGCCAGCTACGGTAAATTTCACTTCCATTGTTTTAGCTAAAGATAAAACTTCGTTCATATCTAACCCTTTGCGCATACGTGTACCACCACCTGCAGCACCACCGCGTAATGAGTTAATTACTGTCCAACCTTCTGCTTCTGTTTCAGAATCAGACCAATGGAAAACAACTTCAGGTTTTTTATCTTCGAACTTTTTTAATAAATCCTTCATTTTATTGATTACTTTTTATTTCTGCACAAATATAATTCATTACAAATAAAATTAGCAATTCCTTTGTAATAAATCCTCATTAAAAATTACACCTGAACAATGATCTTTTATTGCGCCTGTAACGCTACTTAATACATTGTTTATGTTTTTTACTTTTAAAACGCCTAAGAAAGCAAAAATGATGGCTTCTTTAAACGCTATTATTTCGTTACTTTCTAATTGAATATTAATATTTGGAGCGTAAAATTTTATTCTACCTATTAAATAGGTATTAAAAGCGCCGCCACCAGTAACTAATAAATTAGCCTTTGTTTTGGTTATAACTTTTGAAATTTGATAGGCCATATGTTCTGTTAAAGTTGCTAAAACATCATATGCCGATATCTTATAATTTAAAATTAATGGTAAAAAAATGCTTTTAACTTGTTCTACCCCTAATGATTTTGGTCCTTTTTGTTCATAAATGGCTAATTCATTTAATGCTTTAAATAAAGGTTGATGCATTTTTCCCTTGGATGCAAAATTTCCGTTTTCATCAAATTCTTTGCCTAATTGTTCAGCAAAATAATTTAATAAGGTGTTTACCGGACAAATATCAAAAGCAATTCTTTGATTGTTTTCTTCATAGGAAATATTAGAAAATCCACCTAAATTTAAACAATAATCATAATTTGAAAAAAGCAGTCGATCGCCAATTGGAACCAAAGGTGCACCTTGCCCACCTAACTGAACATCTTGTACACGAAAATCACAAACAAACGGCAACGAAACTAAATCGCTAATTATTGGTAAGTTTCCTATTTGTAAAGTAATACCGTTTTGAGGCTGATGTAAAATGGTGTGACCATGTGATGATATAAAATCAACTTTAAATTTATTATCGTTTAAAAAATCGTTTAATAATTCACCTAAAAAAAAGGTATATTCTATATTTAGTAAATGTAAATCGGTTGCCGAAAGATTAATGCCGTTGCTTAATTTGTTTTTCCAATCTAAAGTATAATCTAATGTTTGTGCATGTATTAAATTAAATTGCCAATTGTTTTGCTTAAGTTTAAATTCAACAATTGCACAATCAATTCCATCTAAAGAAGTACCAGACATAACCCCTAGCACAGTAAATTTTTCTGCTTTCATAAATTAAAAATACGCATATTTTTTGAAAATTTAGCAATATTCAATTATATTTGAAGCTGAAAATTAATGTGTTTACAAAAACAAAATAAAAATGGACTTTAAATTAACAGAAGAGCAATTAATGATTCAACAAGCTGCTCGTGATTTCGCTCAAACCGAATTATTACCTGGAGTTATTGAACGCGATGAGCATTCTATATTTCCTGCCGAAGCAGTGAAAAAAATGGGAGAGCTTGGATTTTTAGGAATGATGGTTGATCCAAAATATGGCGGTGCCGGATTAGACAGCGTTTCTTATGTTTTGGCAATGGAGGAAATTGCTAAAGTTGATGCATCGGCAGCAGTTGTAATGTCGGTTAACAACTCGTTAGTTTGTGCTGGAATGGAAAAATACTGTTCTGAAGAGCAAAAACAAAAATACTTAGTGCCATTGGCATCAGGTGAAGTTATTGGTGCGTTTTGTTTGTCGGAACCAGAAGCAGGTTCAGATGCTACATCGCAAAAAACTACGGCTGTTGATATGGGTGACTATTACTTATTAAACGGTACAAAAAACTGGATTACCAATGGTGGTACAGCATCAACTTACTTAGTAATTGCACATACACACCCTGAAAAAGGTCATAAAGGAATTAATGCTTTTATTGTTGAAAAAGGTTGGGAAGGTTTTGAAATTGGTCCTAAAGAAAAGAAAATGGGTATTCGTGGAAGCGATACACATTCATTAATGTTTACTGATGTTAAAGTTCCAAAAGAAAACAGAATTGGCGAAGATGGATTTGGTTTTGCTTTTGCTATGAATGTTTTAAACGGTGGTAGAATTGGTATTGCTTCACAAGCATTAGGTATTGCACAAGGTGCTTATGAATTAGCTTTAAAATATGCAAAAGAGCGTAAAGCTTTTAAAACCGAAATTATTAACCACCAAGCTATTGCATTTAAATTAGCTGATATGGCAGTGAACATTACTGCTGCACGTATGTTATGTATGAAAGCTGCTTCAGAAAAAGACAACGGTGAAGATATTTCAATTTCAGGTGCTATGGCAAAATTATTCGCTTCGCAAACTGCTATGGATACTACAATTGAAGCTGTTCAAATTCACGGTGGTAACGGTTATGTTGCCGAATACCATGTTGAAAGAATGATGCGCGATGCAAAAATTACTCAGATTTACGAAGGAACTTCAGAGATTCAAAAAATTGTTATTTCTAGAGGAATTTCTAAATAATAAAAAAAAATATTTTGAAAAAAAAGACTATCAAACCGATAGTCTTTTTTTATTTTTATTAAAAAATTTGCCCAATGAATACCGAACAAAACTTAAAAGTAAAATTAACCTTTGGATCGGTTTTACTTATTGCCTTATTTTCGGCAGCTATCTTTTATATTTTAAAAGAAGTTAAAAAATTTAATGTTTCTAAAAATGATCTTCTAACCGAAAACACAAATGTAATTGAAGTTGGTAATATTGTTAGCGAATTGTATGCGGCAGAAAATTCGGGCAGATTAGCTTTACTTTCTTACAATAAAGAAACTGCAAAAATTTATCACAACCAATTAGATTCTCTAGTTGTACGAATTAATACTTTGAAAGAAAAAAACACTGATAATAAAAGCTTAAATACAAAATTAGATACCATAATTAACATTGTAAATTTAAAAAGTGTAACCTTTGATCAAGTTTTAGAAATACAATCTAAATATGCATCTTTTAATATTTTTAACGAAGCAGAAAGCAAAATTAAAACCATTTATAACCAACAACCCAATCAAACAATAAAAATTGATACAACTGTAGAAAAAACAACATTTTTTAACAGGTTTTTAGAATCTTTCAAAAATAAAGATGATGAAAAAAAAGCACAATTAGAAAATCAAAACGCTAAAATAATTGAGCAGCAAGAAGCCTATGAAAAAGAGAAGCAAGAAAAAATTAACAGCGCTACTGAAATTATCTTTTCTAAAGCAAAGAAAAATGAACTAAAACTTTTAAAAAAATACTACGACAAAGAAGCTTTCCTAATTAAAAAAAATCAAGAACTAAGCAATCAATTACGAGACTTATTGTCCGAAGTTGAAAAAATAGTAATAGAAACATCAAACATAAAACACGAAACTTCAAGAAAACAAATAAATACAATAAGCAACAACATTGCAAAACTAGGTATTGCCATTGCAATTATTGCGTTTATTTTTGGTTTAATTATTTTAAATGATTTAAATAAATCGGCACGTAATAAAAGAAAATTAGAAAGCCTTAACCTTGAAATGGAGCGTTTAATTAAACAAAAAAGTTTTTTTATGGCTACCATTTCACATGATATGGTATCGCCAATTAATTCTTTAATGGGTTTTTCTACGTTGTTAAAAAATTCGTTGAAAACCTCAAAACAAAACGAATATTTACAAAACATTATTCATTCAACCGAATACATAAAAAAAATGGTTGATGATTTATCATTGTTTTCAAATCTTGAATACAACAAAATCAAACTTAAAAATCAAAAATTTAACGCAAACGATTTATTAAAAAACATCTACAACAACCTAAAAACCAGCGCAGAAAACAAAAAAATTGATTTAATTTTTAGAATTAATCCACAATTAAATAACTTTTTTTATGCCGATTCTTTTAGAATGCAACAAATACTTACTAACGTACTTTCAAACGCTATAAAATTTACGCATTCAGGCAGCGTAACTTTAAACGCAACTTACGAAAACAATATTGCTAAATTTATAATTACCGATACTGGAATTGGTATAAAAACCGAAAATAAAGACAGCTTATTTACCGAATTTGTACAAGTGCACAACAACACCGATTATAATTATGGTGGATCAGGCTTAGGTTTAAATATTTCTAAACGATTAATAAATTTATTACAAGGCAGTATTTCATTTAATAGCGAAATAAACAAAGGAACCACATTTTATATAGATATACCTTTGCAACTTTTTACAAACGATACAAATGACACAAAAAATGACACATTTACATACGATAACAATAAAAAGTTACAAAACAAACAAATTTTAGTTATAGACGATGATCCAATACAATTAAAATTAATTGAAGAAATTTTAATTGGTAAAGTAAAAAAACTTACAACTTTAGAAAACGGTAAATTAGTAACTACATTACTGCAAAATGAACAATACCATTTAATTATAACCGATATGCAAATGCCTTTATACAGCGGTATACAAGTTATAAAAGATATTCGCGCATTAGAAAATTACAAGGATACGCCAGTAATTGCACTTACTGGTAAAATTGATTTTGACGACGAAGAATACAAAAAATTAGGTTTTGATTTTTACTTACAAAAGCCCTTAAATATAAACACTTTATACAATATTATTTATAAAATGTTACGAATAAAAGTTGATAATAAAACTACTGAAGAAACAAAAGTTACCAAAAATTTGATACACAAAGATTTTAATTTAACCGATTTGTTTGTAATGTTAGAGAATGATACACAGGCAATAAAACAAATTTTAAATATTTTTTATACAAGTGTAGAAGCTGATATTGAAGTTATAAAAAATGCATATACCGCAAATAATTTAGAATTGGTTAAACAAACAGCACATAAAATGCTACCTATGTTTAAACAATTAAAAATGGAGCGAATTACAATTAAATTAATTGATTTAGAGAAAAAAACAAGTGAATTAACCACTAACGAAATAAAAAACAATATAGATTTTATTGCAAAAGAAACTCCGATAATTTTAAAACAAATAGAAGATTTTGTAACAAAAATAAATTAAATTTGAATTTAAAACTTAGAATTATGCAGTACGTTTATTTAGCCATGGCGGCTATTGTTTTATTTTTGTTTGCTTATAAAAAATTAACTGCAACAAAAAAAACAGATGAATATCTTCCTAAAAAAGATAAAAAACAATAACTTTTTTGAAATAGATAAAAAAAACAGCCGAATTTTAAAATTCGGCTGTTTTTTTATTTTTAAAAAGAATTTTAGTTGTTATTCGCTTTGAATTCTTTTAATTTTTTAGTCAATTCTGGTACAACCTGAAAAGCATCACCTACAATACCGTAATCGGCAACTTTAAAGAAAGGCGCTTCAGGATCGGTATTAATTACAACTTTTACTTTAGAAGCATTGATACCTGCAATGTGCTGAATAGCACCCGAAATACCAACTGCAATATATAAGTTTGAAGCAACAGGCTTTCCTGTTTGTCCAACGTGCTCAGAGTGAGGTCTCCAATCTAAATCAGAAACTGGTTTAGAACAAGCAGTTGCAGCTCCTAAAACATTAGCTAATTCTTCAATCATTCCCCAATTTTCTGGGCCTTTTAAACCACGACCACCTGAAACTACAACTTCTGCATCGGCAATTGATACTTTTCCAGAAGCTTTTTCTTGACTTTGAATATGTACATTAAAATCGGTATCGTTTAACGATACAGCAAAATCTTCTGCAGATGCTGCTCCAGTTGCTTCTGCTAAACCAAATGAATTTTTAGCTAAAGCAATAACTTTCACATCTGAAGTTAATTCTGTTATGTTAAAACCTTTGCTTGAAAAAGCATTACGCTTTACTTGAAACGGATTTGTAGAAACAGGTAATGCAACAACATTTGATGCGTAACCTGCATCTAAACCTACTGCTACAATTGGTGCTAAATATAATGAATCGGTGGTTGAAGATAAAATCACCACTTTTGATCCTTCTTTTTGTGCTGCTTGTTTAACAACATCGGCATAAGCTTTTGCATTAAACTTGTCTAACTTAGCGTTGGTAACTTTTAAAACTTTATCAACACCATATTTCCCTAACTCAGAAACATCTGTTGCGTTAACAGTAACTGCTGTTACATTTGTCCCTAATGTTTCGGCTACTTTTTTTGCGTAAGAAGCTAATTCTAAAGCTACTTTTTTAAATTTTCCTTCTGCAAACTCTGCATATATTAAAACTGACATACTTTTAAATTTTAAATGAAATTAGAATTAGATTACTTTTGCTTCGTTGTGTAACAAACTGATTAATTCGTCTAAATTATCTGGACTAATTAATTTTACAGCCGACTTAGGTGCAGGTTTTTCAAACTTAACTGCTTTTGTTTTAGCATCAGCAGCAACAGGGTCCAATACATTTAAAGCTTTGGTACGTGCTGTCATAATTCCACGCATATTAGGTATACGTAAATCTTTTTCTTCAACAATACCTTTTTGTCCGCCAATTACCAATGGTAAATTTGTAGTTAAAGTTTCTTTACCACCATCAATTTCACGTACTAAAGTAGCATTTGAACCTTCAATTTCTACACCAACACAAGAATTTACAAAGTTGTAACTTAACATTGAAGCTAACATCCCTGGAACCATTCCACCGTTGTAATCTAACGATTCTTTTCCACAAATAACTACATCATATTTACCTGCTTTTACAACCTCGGCCAATTGTTTAGCAACTGCAAAACCATCAGTAGGTACAGTGTTTACACGAATAGCTTCATCAGCACCAATTGCTAATGCTTTACGAATAGTAGCTTCGGTATCGGCACCACCAACGTTTACAACTGTAACATGCGCACCTTGTTTTTCTTTAAACCAAATGGCACGTGTTAAACCAAACTCATCGTTTGGATTAATTACAAATTGAACACCGTTTGTATCAAATTCTGTATCACCGTTTGTGAAGTTAATCTTTGCAGTAGTATCAGGCACATGGCTGATGCAAACTAATATTTTCATTTATTTTACGTTTTACTAGATTTATTCTTAATGAGCTACGAAGATAAAAAAAATTTCAAACAAAAATACTATGCGTGCATATAAATTATTTGCTTAAATAATAAATTTAACACACAAATTTAATTCCTGATTTAAAGTATATTTACAATGCTAAAAAAACATTTAAGCAACTTATTTAAAAGTATTTGCTTAATGAAAAAATCATGTTTCGTATTATTTTCTATTTTACTTTTTGCCTGCAATAAAAAAACAGACAAAACCAAAATCACATCAAAGACTTCAACAGAAATGAATCAATTGGTTGAAGAAACCGATACGATTGATATATCTAAAGAAGAAAAAAAATTGCTAAATATATATAACGATAGTTCTGCTTCAACAGAAAATGTTCGCAATGATAGTTTGATTGCTTTATATAGTCAAAAATTTAGCGATTCGTTATCTTTTTTAATTAAAAACAATAAAAGCACGCTAAATTATCCGTTTGAAAAATTGCAGAAAGAAAATGCATTAAAAATGGCAACATCAAGAGATAAAAAACTTCGAGTTTACAGTTGGGATACTAATTTAGGCGGAACCATGCGTTTTTTTAATCAGATCTATCAATTTAATGCAAACGGAAACATAGTAATAAACGAAAGTTTAGCAACAAATGATCCACAAGCTTTCTTTTCAAATATTTACGAAGTTCAAACCATAACCAACGAATCCATTTATTTGGTAATATCAAATAGTATCCTTTCTAGTAAAAATGTAGTTCAACATATAAATGCATATAAAATTACTTCAGAAAATTTAAAAAATGTAAATGTATTTAAAACAAAAAACAGAACATTAAATCAAATTTCGGTTGAATATGATTTTTTTAGTGTAGTTGATAGACCTGAACGTCCCGTTGAATTAATTACACTTGAAAACAAAACACTTAAAATTGCATTAGTTGATAATACATTAAGTGTAACTAACAAAAATTTAATTTATGAATGGAATGGTGAAGCATTTATATATAAAGGTGTAAACTAAAAACATCAACTTCAATATTTTTTATTAATAAAATAAAGCGTAACAAATTATAATTTTATATTTTTGTGCACCTATCAATAAGATAATATGAAAACAATTCAATTTAGAGAGGCAATTTGCGAAGCAATGAGCGAAGAAATGCGCCGCGATGATAAAATATACTTAATGGGTGAAGAAGTTGCCGAATATAACGGAGCTTACAAAGCCAGTAAAGGAATGTTAGACGAATTTGGTGCAAAACGTGTAATTGACACACCTATTGCCGAACTTGGTTTTGCAGGTATTGCAGTGGGCTCTGCAATGAATGGTTTACGTCCTATTGTAGAATTTATGACATTTAACTTCTCTTTAGTAGGTATCGATCAAATCATTAACAACGCAGCAAAAATGCGCCAAATGAGTGGTGGACAGTTTAACATGCCAATTGTTTTTCGTGGCCCAACAGCTTCTGCAGGACAATTAGCTGCAACACACTCACAAGCTTTTGAAAACTGGTTTGCAAACACACCTGGTTTAAAAGTAATTGTTCCATCTAACCCATACGATGCAAAAGGATTATTAAAATCGGCAATACGCGATAACGATCCTGTTATTTTTATGGAATCGGAACAAATGTATGGCGATAAAGGCGAAGTACCTGAAGGCGAATATACTATTCCATTAGGCGTTGCTGATATAAAACGCGAAGGTACCGATGTTACTATTGTATCTTTCGGTAAAATTATTAAAGAAGCATACGCAGCTGCAGACGAGCTTGCTAAAGAAAATATTTCGTGTGAAATTATAGATTTACGTACCGTTCGCCCAATGGATTACGATGCAATTATTAAATCGGTACAAAAAACAAACCGCTTAGTTGTTTTAGAAGAAGCTTGGCCTTTTGCATCGGTAGCATCTGAAATTACATATATGGTACAAGAACGCGCTTTTGATTATTTAGATGCACCTGTTCAACGTATTACAACTGCCGATACTCCTGCACCTTATTCACCAGCTTTGTTAAAAGAATGGTTGCCTAATGCACAAGATGTTATTAAAGCTGTTAAAAAAGTTATATACAAAAAATAATAAAATTTCATTTACATTTGTAACTCCAACCATAAGGTTGGAGTTTTTTGTTATGAAAAAATTGTTATTAATTATTTTTACCTGTGTATCGCTACTAAGCTTTGCACAAACTAAAGTGGGCGGTATTGTTTTAGATGAAAAAAAAGATCCTATTTCTTACGCAAGTGTGTATTTTAAAAACACAACCGAAGGTGTAATTACAAACGAGGACGGAAAATTTTATTTAGAATCTGATGCTACTCAAGACACCTTAGTAATATCGTTTACAGGATATGACGACCTTGAACTTCCCATTACTAAATCTGTAAATTTAGATTTAAATATTGAATTAAAGTTTGATAATGTTCTTGATGAAATTAAAATTTATACGGGCAAAACATCAAAAAAAGACAATCCGGCTTTAGATATTCTACGTAAAATATGGGAAAATCGTAGAAAAAACGGTTTGCATAAATTCAATCAATACACTTATCAAAAATACGAAAAAATTGAATTCGACTTAAATTCAATTGACAGTACCTATATGAAAAACAGATTGTTTAAAGGCATGGAATTTATTTTTGATAAAGTTGATACTTCAAAAATTACTGGTAAAACCTACTTACCAATTTTTATAAACGAACAAGCATCTAATGTTTACGGCGATAATGTTGCAAAACTTAAAAAAGAAATTTTAGCAGGTAACAAAAATTCAGGTTTTGAAAACAACCAGCACATCATGGCGTTTTTAAAAGATTTGTATATAGAATACGATATATACGATAATTATTTAAAACTTTTTGATAAAGATTTTGTTAGTCCACTTTCGCGTACAGGCATAAACGTGTACAATTATGTACTTACCGATACTGCTTATATTGACGACAAACTGTGCTACAACATTGTGTATTACCCTCGAAGAAAAGGAGAACTTACTTTTAAAGGCGATTTTTGGGTAAACGATAAAACCTGGGCCATTAAGAAAATAAACATGGCAATTAGCAAAGATGCTAACATTAACTGGGTGCGCGATATTTATATTGAACAAGAATTTGATGTACTGAACGATTCGGTTTTTTTACTAACCAAAGATCATTTAATGACCGATTTTAGTATTCGCCAAAACGAAAAATCGAAGGGAATGTACGGTAAAAGAACAACCTATTACAAGCAATTTGAATTTAATAAACAAAAACCAATCAACTTTTATAAAAGCGAAGTAAACAGTTACAACGAAACGTTAATGAATCGACCTGATGAGTTTTGGGAAGGTTACCGTTTTGAACCCTTATCAGAAGAAGAAAAAGGCATTTACACAATGCTTGGACAGTTAAAAGAAAACAAACGCTTTCAAACGTATGTAAATTTAGGTACCATATTAGCAAGTGATTATGTACAAATTGGCAAGTTTGATTACGGCCCTATTTTTTCATCATTTGGTTTTAACGACATTGAAGGATTTAGATTACGTGCAGGTGGCAGAACCTATTTTGGCCAAAACGATATGTGGCGTTTAGAAGGGTACACTGCTTACGGATTTAGAGATAATAAGTTTAAATACGGTATATCGGGTAGAGTAATGCTTGATAAAGATTCGCGCTTTATATTTTTTGCAGGCAATCGCCGCGATGTAGAACAAATTGCCGCTACCCTTTCACCAATCACCGATGTTTTAGGTAGAAGTTTTGCATCTAGTGCACTACTTGCAAGTGGTGATAATTCTAAATTATCAAACATTAATTTAACTTCAACGGGATTTGAAATTGAACCTCTTAAAAATTTAAAATTCTTATCATCATTTAATTTTAAAACATTAAAAACAGCGTCACCAACTTTTTCATTGGCTTTTTACGATGAAAACAATAACATACAAAAAGAATTAAATCAAGCCGAAATAAACCTTTCAGTTGATTACACACCGCGACGTAAAACAGTAGGATATGGAGTTGATAGAACCGATGTTGATTTTAATTACGCGCGTTTGTTCTTAAATTATTCATTAGGTGTAAAAGGTATGCTTAACAGCGATTTCGATTATAAAAAAATACAACTTTTATATCGCCATCCAATATTAGTAGGTGGCTTTGGCAGATTAACCCCTACTTTAGAAGCCGGAAAAACTTTTGGTCAAGTACCTTTAGGCTTAATGAGTGTGATACCAGGTAATCAGTCGTATTTTATTATTGAAAACGCATTTAGCCAAATGAATTACTACGAATTTATTACCGACCAATACGTTGCATTACATTTAGAACACAATTTTAATGGTAGAATTTTTTCTAGAATTCCGGGCATAAGAAAATTAGGTCTTCGCGAGTTTGTAGGAATCAGAGGTGTTTGGGGCGATGTATCACAAAAAAATATCGATATTAATGCATCAAATATCCCATACATAGCACCTAACGATAAAGTGTATTACGAGTACTTTGTTGGGGTAGGAAATATTTTTAAATGCATGCGCGTTGACCTTAATTGGCGCGGAAATTATTTAGAAAATCCAAACGTTCGCAAATTTGGTGTAAATGTAGTATTTGGTTTCCATTTTTAATTTGTAAGAAACTGAATTTTAACGTACTTTTGCAACCAATTTTGAAATAAAGAAAATATACAGATATGACAAACGTTGAACAATTCGATGTATTCATCGAAATTCCTGCAGGAAGTAGAAATAAATACGAATTTGATTTTGATTTGAAAATGATGCGATTTGATCGTTTATTATTTTCTTCAATGAAATATCCAACAGATTACGGTTTTATTCCTGAAACTTTAGCTTTAGATAACGACCCATTAGACGTTTTAGTTTTAACAACCGAACCTACAATTCCAGGTTTATTAATGGAAGTAAAACCAATTGGCGTTTTTTATATGGCAGATGATAAAGGTAACGACGAAAAAATTATATGTGTTCCTACTGGAGATCCTTTAATGCGTGAATTAAACGATTTAAACGACATAAATAAACACTTAATTAAAGAAATTGAACATTTCTTTAAAGTTTACAAAGATTTAGAAAACAAAAAAGTTGAAATTAACGGTTTTGGCGATAAAGCTGCTGCAATTGCAATGATTAAAGAATGCCAAGAGCGTTTTGCGCAATTACCTGTAGAAAAACAACAATCATTCAGTATTGTTAAATAATAAAGGTTTAAAATAAAAAAAATCGGAAGTAGAAAACTTCCGATTTTTTTATGTCTTATTACAAAAGTTTAAAGCAAAAAAAAACCTCTAAATTTCTTTAGAAGTTTTTTTGAGCCTCTGGAGGGACTCGAACCCACGACCTGCTGATTACAAATCAGCTGCTCTAGCCAGCTGAGCTACAGAGGCAAATGTAAATGTATTATTTTAAATTGAAAATTGAGCCTCTGGAGGGACTCGAACCCACGACCTGCTGATTACAAATCAGCTGCTCTAGCCAGCTGAGCTACAGAGGCAAAACTTAATTTTTTCAATTTTAAAAGAACTTGAGCCTCTGGAGGGACTCGAACCCACGACCTGCTGATTACAAATCAGCTGCTCTAGCCAGCTGAGCTACAGAGGCGACTCATTTACGGATGCAAATATACTGCTGTTTTTTGATTTTACAAGGGTTTCCGTAAATTTTTTATAGATTTTTTTCTCTATAATTCGTTAATTTTTTCAACTAATTGATTTGCAGTTTCTTCTAAATCTGAATAAATTGCTTTGAAATGTGATTTTTTATTTTCAACCTTTTTTTCGTTTACTTTAGTAATTAAAGAATCAAACTTTTCAATAGCTTCATCAATTATAGCTTGCGATTTATCTGTTGGTTTTCCTTGGGTAGACATTTCCCAAATATAAACTGCTTCAATAATATCTCCTAAAACAAAATTAATGTCTTTCTTTAAATTTCTAACATTTGCCATAATAATTATATTTCGTTAATAAATACTTCTAATAAGGTTGCATTACCTGTAAATTCAAGATTTGTAAGTTGTGCAGGTATTAAAATTGTTTTTCCTGCGTTTAATTCAAAAACTTGATTGTTTATGTTAATCTGTGCGTTTCCTTCGGTGCAAATATACACCAAAAAACAGTCGTTATTTTTTTGTATTTGGTAAGATGCTGTTAAACTAATTATGTTGGTTGTAAAAAACGGACAACTTACTAAATTTACTTGTTCATTGGTTGTTTTTGGGTAGTCTATTTTAGGATTTTTGAACTTATAATCAATTGCATCTAAAGCTAAATCTACGTGCAATTCACGTGCATTTCCTTGCTCATCTACCCTATCCCAATCATAAACACGATACGTAATATCTGATGTTTGTTGAATTTCTGCTAATAATATACCACCACCAATTGCATGAATTGTACCCGTTTCAATAAAAAAAACATCGCCTTTTTTTACATAATATTCTTGTAAAACACTTGGTAGTGTTTTATTTTTTAAATGCGATAAATATTCTGTTGACGAACTATCGTTTTTAAAACCTACTATTATTCTTGCATTTTCATCGGCTTGCATGATATACCACATTTCGGTTTTTCCAAATGAATTATGACGTTTTTGTGCTAATTCATTATTTGGATGCAACTGAATTGATAAATCGGTTTTAGCGTCTAAAAATTTAAATAGTAATGGAAATTGGCTACCGTATTTTTGAAATACTTTTGTTCCTAAAATTTGTGTTGGAAACATTTGTATTAATTCTGCTAAGCTTTTGCCCTGATAAAAGCCATTTGTTACCAAATTTGTATTGGTATCAATCATTGAAATTTCCCAACTTTCGCCAATATTATTGTTTGGTAATTCTTTTCCTAAGTTTTTTAATTTATCGCCACCCCAAATTCTATCTTTTAAAATTGGTTTAAAGTACAGCGGATATGCTATAAATTGATTAGAATTGGGTTGGTTATTTATATGTTTGTTTGTAGAATTCAATTTTTTTCTTATTCCAATATTTTAAGGTTGCAATTTACAAATTTTATGTTTTGCTTTTTTTTAAAATTATTATAAACCACAATACTTTACAAAATTTCTAGGTGTTTCGTATAATATTATTTCTAAATCTAATTTTAGTGGTAAACGTTTGCGTAATTTATGCCAAATTACATAGGCAATATGTTCTGCCGTTGGATTTAACTCTTTAAATTCTGGAACATCTAAATTCAGATTTTTGTGGTCAAAAGGCACCTCTACTTCTTCATAAATAAGGTTACTTAGTTCTTTAATATCAATAACATAACCTGTTTCTGGGTTTACAGTACCAGTAACTTCAACAATTAATTCATAATTATGACCGTGAAAATTAGGATTGTTACATTTATCAAATACTAGCTGATTTTGTTCGTTTGTCCAATCTTTTCTGTGTAAACGGTGCGCTGCATTAAAGTGCGCATTTCTGCAAACTGTAACTCTCATACCTTAACTTTGCTTTGCTTGCTGAATGTAATGATAAAATTTATCGAAAATTATTTTAAACCAAGCGGTATAATTTTGAGGATTTAATTGCATATCGTTTTTAATATCTTCTGCATTCATCCATTTCCAATTTTCAACTTCGTTTTTATTAATTATTGGCTCATCATTATAATAACCTATCATTACATGATCGTATTCATGTTCGGTGAGTCCATTATCAAAAGGTGCTTTGTAAATAAATGAAAAAACCTCTTTCAAAGGTGTTGTAAATCCCATTTCTTCTTGTAAACGGCGTGTACCTGCTTGTAAATTTGTTTCACCAACCCGCTGATGACTGCAACACGTGTTTGTCCACAATAACGGGGAATGGTATTTATGAGCGGCGCGTTGTTGTAACATGATTTGATTTTTATTGTTTAAAACAAAAACTGAAAACGCCCTATGTAATAAAGCTTTTTCGTGTGCTTCAATTTTTTCCATTAAACCAATAGGTTCGTCGTTATGGTTAACCAATATTACTTGTTCTTCACTTGCCATATTTTGTACAAAAATCAAATGTACAATAATTAAAACGAAAAAAAAACACCCTTTTTACAAAGGGTGTTAAGTTTATAATTAAGCTTGGCTTATTTAACTACAATTCTGCTTGTTGTAACTTCGCCATTGTATGTTGAAACTATTAAATAAATTCCGTTTGATGTAAATTGAGTATCAAACACATAATTTTCAATATTATTAACTTCTTTTTTAGTAACTAGTTTACGATCTAAAGTAAAAACATGAATATTTAAATCGGTTGGTTTACCAAAATCATAAGTTACACTAACTGTTTCGTTAATATTCGCTGGGTTAGGAAAAGCATTTACTTTTGCACCTTTATTTATAACCACTTCAGGTTTTGTTGTTTGTTTAGCTTGTGTAGAATGAGCTATAGTAAATGTATCGTATCCATTACCGTCGGTATCAAAAACAACATTTTCAAAAACAATTTGATTATCTTCTACCTTACCTTCAACTTTCAATACTTTTTCATTATTTGTGAATGAAGAATCTGTTTGATTAATTAACAGTTGATAAGTACCTGTTGTTTTTGGTTGCCCAACATTAAAACGTAAAGTTGTAACTGCTGGTTTTTGATTTGTTTGCACCAACCATGATGAATCTAACAATTCAACACCGTTTTCGGCTTTAAAATTTGTATTTTGATTGTTGGTTCCAAAAAACACAAATTCATTATCAGCAAAACCTTCTGAGCTTATGGCTAAACGATTGTCTATAGAATTGATTGTTTCTAATTTATTTAAACCAAAATAATCACTACGGCCTACACCTGTAATAAAATTATTGTAGGTAGTATTTAATTGATTATTCCAAGTTTGATTACCGTTAGAATCAACGTAATTAGCTGGATTTACTAAAGAAATTCCGTACTTAACCGTTAAATAACTTTGAATTTTTTTATGATCTAATTCTGTAAAGGCATCGTTTACATAAATTACTTCGTAAATATTGGTTAAATCGTTTGGTTGATCTATTACAGTTACGTAATTTTTATCGCCTGTTGCGTTAGGATAATTAAAATTATAGCGTACAATTGCTCCTGTTCTACGTTTTAATTCCTTTGCAACTGGATCGGGATAATTAATTGTTTGCGTTGTAACACTGTGTTGCGTACAAGTAAAAGTGTAGTTCATTAACTCTTTCTCAACATCATCTTCTGATTTAAAAACAAAATAAACGTTTGATTGCCCTTGACCGATTGGTGCTGTTAACGATTGATTGGTATTGCCATTTAAAATTGCATTTTTATTTAATGCGCTTTTTGTATTTCTAATTTTTTCTGGCTTTAACCAAAACGTTGCACGGCTTCCAAAATTTTGAGCTCCAACTGAAATTGTTGTTAATAAAACTGCTGTTAAAAGTATTGTTCTTTTCATAATGCATTATATTTTAATCGAATATACAATTTTTTTTAATGCCAAAAAAAATAACTCATAAAAATATGAGTTACTTTAATATAATTTTTTTTACAATTTCTTTACCTAAACTTTCGTTTATCATTTTAATAATTTTGTCAATACCGTAACTTAGTTCTTCTCTTAAAACATTTGATGATAGTTCAACAAACAAGGTATTGTTACGCAATTCTATTTGCTTTGTATAATTTGCAATACCAGGCCCTAATAAATTTACCCAAGCTTCACGTACATTTAGTTTATTAAAGCCTTTTTCTAAATTATAGCCTTCTATCATTTTTCCTAAAACGTCTTGTATCGATGATTCTTCGTGTAACCTTTTATGCGGATTAAATTTTTTATTATTCATTGATAGTTACGGGCGTAAAGCGTTTGTAAGTGTATTTTATTTTATTATTATTAATAATTACTAACTTTTCATTAGTCACTTCTTCAATTTTTTCGGTCCATTTAGCAAAATCTGTTTGGTATTTTAAATAGGTAGCATTTGCAGAATCAATAACCGTAAATTTTTCCACAATACCATTTGATTGCGCTTTACCGTTAAATTGTGGAACTACTTTTGTACGTGTACCAACTTTGTTTTGCAATTGAAAAAAATCGACATTATTGTTTGATTGAAATTCCTTTTTATTACCTTCTTCAGTTTTAACTTCACTAATCTCCCAATAACCGTTCAAATTTTTCAATTCTTCCGTAGTTATTGGCTTAGAACATGAAAGTACAATAAAACCTAAAAAAAGCAGACTAATTAACTTTTTCATTATTTAAAGAATGAATCAACAAATTCATATTTATTAAACACTTGTAAATCTTCAATACCTTCGCCAACCCCTATGTATTTTACAGGAATTTGGAATTGATCTGATATACCTATAACAACCCCGCCTTTTGCAGTACCATCTAATTTTGTAACTGCTAATGACGACACCTCAGTTGCAGCGGTAAATTGCTTTGCTTGTTCAAAAGCATTTTGGCCGGTTGATCCATCTAAAACCAACATTACATCGTGTGGTGCATCGCCAATTACTTTTTGCATAACGCGTTTCACTTTGGTTAGCTCATTCATTAACCCAACTTTATTGTGTAAACGTCCTGCAGTATCAATAATTACCACATCGGCATTTTGAGCCACAGCCGACTCTAATGTATCAAAAGCAACCGAAGCAGGATCTGAACCCATTTGCTGTTTTACAATAGGCACTTGAACGCGATCTGCCCAAATTTGTAGCTGATCAATAGCAGCTGCTCTAAAAGTATCTGCTGCACCTAATACAACTTTATGCCCTGCTTTTTTAAATTGATAGGCTAATTTACCAATGGTTGTGGTTTTACCTACACCGTTCACACCTACAACCATAATTACGTATGGTTTTTTATTAGCAGGTACTTCAAATTCAGTAGCTTCGCCAGATTTTGTTTCAGAAAGTAAGCCTGAAATTTCATCGCGAAGTATTTTATTCAATTCCTCTGTACCTAAATATTTATCTTCAGATACACGCTTTTCAATACGATTAATTATTTTCAGTGTAGTGTTTACTCCTACGTCTGATGTAATTAGAACATCTTCTAAATTATCCAAAACATCGTCGTCAACTTTCGATTTACCTGCAACAGCTTTGGTTAATTTATCAAAAAAAGAGGTTTTTGATTTCTCAAGACCTTTATCAAGTGTTTCTTTCTTATCAGATGAAAATAAACGCTTAAAAAAACTCATATTCTTTTATTTTAAGGAACAAATATACAGATATTAATTTAACAATTTTTGATAAATATCATTTCAAGTTAAATAAAAAAAGCTATCTAAAAAATTAGATAGCTTTAATGCTTTACTGTTGATTGATTATTTTTTTGCTAAAAATTCATCAACTAATTCAGGAGCCATAACTGACTCAACGAACGTGTAAGCTCCTGTTTTTGGAGATTTAACCATTTTAATAGCTTTGGTTAATTTTTTTGAAGCTCCTTGTAATGTTGCAACGGTTTTCTTTGCCATGACTAACTAAATTATTTAATTTCTTTATGAACAGTTACTCTCTTTAAGATAGGGTTGAATTTTTTAATTTCCATTCTATCTGGAGTATTTTTTTTGTTTTTTGTTGTAATGTAACGTGATGTACCTGGTAATCCAGTTGCTTTATGCTCAGTACACTCTAAAATTACTTGAATTCTATTTCCTTTTGCTTTCTTTGCCATCTTGATAAAATTTTAATGGTGAACTGAATTATTTTAATAATCCGTTTGCTTTAGCTTCTTTTAAAACTGCTGCAATACCTTTTTTGTTAATTGTTTTTAATGCAGATGTTGATACTTTTAAAGTTACCCATCTATCCTCTTCAGCGATGTAGAAACGCTTTTTAACTAAGTTAACAGAAAACTTTCTCTTAGTTTTGTTCATAGCGTGTGATACGTTGTTACCAACCATCGCGCGCTTACCTGTAATTTGACAAACTCTTGACATTATTTCTTACTTTTAAAATCAGGGTGCAAAGTAACAAATTTATATTTACTTAAACAAACCTAATCTTCTTTTTTTTAATATTTTTTACTTTTAATTCTTTTTTAAATGTTTTTGTAGATGTTTATAAAGCAACAACCACACTTTTTCTACACTTGCTTGGATAACTTTACTGCGTGGTTGCCCAAAATTAAAAGTGAATGTTTCAACAAAATCATCAATTGCAATTGCAATACAAACGGTACCAACATCGGCGTCGGCGTCGCCTTTTTGCGGCCCTGCATTTCCTGTTGTTGCAATTCCAATATCTGTGTTGTAAATACTTTTTACATTAATTGCCATTTCTTTTGCAACTTGTTCACTTACAACACTAAAAGCATCAATTGTTTGCTGTTTTACACCTAACACTTTTATTTTTGATTCGGTAGCATAAGCAACAACACTACCTTTAAAATAAACCGATGCTCCTGCTTCACTCGATAATTTTTGAGCGATACTTCCACCAGTACAACTTTCAGCAGTTGCAATTGTTAAACTACTGCTTTTTATTAATTTTAAAACCTCATCATACAACGAATCGGTTGTTGAAACACCTATAAAGTATTCAGGAATTAATTGTTGTAATTCATCAATTTTTTCATCAATTTCATTTGAAATCGTTTCTACTGAAGCCCCTGTTTTACTTAATCTCAAACGTACCATCCCAAATTGCGGCAGATAAGCTAAATGTATATCTAGCGCTTGTAGGCTATTTTCCCAATTTTCTATTTTTTCTGCCAACATACTTTCACCAATACCTACAGTTAAAACCGTTTTATGCACAATAGCGTCTAACTTAAATTGTTGTTTAATATAAGGCAGTAAACGTTCGGTAATTAAAAACTTCATTTCATAAGGCACGCCTGGCAACGACACAAAAACGGTTTGCTCTTTAACCATTAACATACCTGGTGCGGTACCAACATTGTTAAAAAGTACCTGACAAGTACTTGGAACCATTGCCTGTTGCCTATTCATTTCGTTTAATGGGCGATTGTAATAATTGGCAATTAATTGAGTAACGTGTTCTAAAACATTATTATTTAAAACCAATTCGTCCTTAAAATAATGTGTAAAGGTTTTTTTGGTAACATCATCTTTAGTTGGTCCTAAACCACCTGTTATTACAACTAGATCAACTTTATTTTGGTACTTTTCAAAAGTTGTAATTATTTGATTCAATTGATCTTGAACAGCAATCTTTTCTACCACTTTACAACCAATAGATTCTAATTGTTGACCAATAAAAACGCTATTTGTATCAACTACTTGACCAATTAAAAGTTCATCGCCAATGGTAATTATTGCTGCTTTCATAAGGTTACATCACTTTAATACTAAACATTTTTTCACCCTCTAAAAACCCTTCTAATTCATCGTTAGGATTTACTTTAGATACACCGCTTGGTGTACCTGTAAAAATAATATCACCAGTTTTTAAAGTGAAAAATTGTGACACATAAGCAATTAGTTCATTAATTTGCCACAACATATCTTTTGTATTCCCTTTTTGAACAATTTCATTGTTTTTCTTCAATTCAAACGATACATTTTGCAAGTCTTGAAAATGTGTTTTATCAACAAAATTTCCAATAACGGCAGATCCGTCAAAACCTTTTGAAATTTCCCAAGGCAATCCTTTTTCTTTTAATTTTGATTGAATATCGCGCGCTGTAAAATCAATACCTAAACCAATTTGATTATAGTATTTATCGGCAAATTTAGGTTGAATATACTTACCTACTTTACAAATTTTTACCAAAACTTCTACCTCATGATGTACATCATTAGAAAATTCAGGTATTACAAAAGGCGAACCGTTAATTAAAACACTTGAATCGGGTTTAATAAAAAGTACCGGTTCGGTTGGTTTTTGATTTGATAATTCGTTAATGTGATCGATATAATTTCTACCTACGCAAATAATTTTCATATTAAAACTTATTGGTTAGTTTACGCAATTTTATAGCTGTAAGCACTTTTTTTGTGTATAAAGGAAAATCGGCATTTTGTATCCAACCAAAATACCCTGGTTCTTTATCTAAAACATCTTCTACCAAAGCGCCTTTGTGTTTTCCAAAGGTAAAAACCTCTTGCCCTTTATCATTTAAGGCGATGAATCCTGCAAAATCAACCGATTTTTTACGAGTTGTATATACAGAAAGTGCTTTGGTATCATTTTCTAAATCATCGTAACGATCTAATTGTGCTTTTAAAATTTCGTAAGTAGCTTCGGTATCAGCTGCAGCTGAATGTGCATTTTCTAACGATTGATTGCAATAAAATTTATACGCAGCACTTAAGGTTCGCTCTTCTTTTTTATGAAATATTGTTTGCACATCAACCGAAACGCGATTTTTCATATCAAAATCAACATCGGCACGCAATAATTCTTCTGCTAGTAAAGGAATATCAAATCGGTCTGAATTGTATCCAGCCAAATCAGAATCCTTTATCATATTGTGTATTTGTGTTGCCAACTCTTTAAATGTTGGTTCGTTTGCTACTTTTTCATTTGTAATTCCATGAACAGCAGTTGCGTGTGCTGGTATTGAAATAGTTGGGTTTACCAACCACGTTTTACTTTCTTTATTTCCGTTTGGAAAAATTTTTAGTATTGATATTTCAACAATGCGGTCTTTAGCAACATCGATTCCTGTTGTTTCTAAATCGAAAAAACAAATAGGACGATTTAATTTTAATTCCATATATCTTGTTTCGGTTTTATTAAAAACTTTAATATTTAATTTCTATATCCAAAAATTTGTTCGGCACACTTAATAGCACATTTTTCACCATCAATAGCAGCCGATATAATTCCACCTGCATAACCAGCCCCTTCGCCACATGGATACAAACCTTTTATTTGTAAATGCTCTAGTGTTTCATTGTTTCTTGGAATACGTACTGGTGACGACGTTCTACTTTCTGGTGCGTGTAAAATGGCATCGTTTGTAAAATAGCCTTTCATGCTTTTACCAAATTCTTGAAAACCTTGACGCATAATTCCTGTTAAAAATTTAGGAAAAACATCACCTAATTCTGCTGATACAACTCCAGGAACATATGATGTTTTAGGCAATGATTCTGATATTTTTTTGTTAGAAAAATCAACCATGCGTTGTGCAGGCACTTGTTGCGTTTTACCTGCAACTTGCCAAGCCGTATTTTCGATTTCTTTTTGAAAATACATTCCGGCTAAAGCACCGTATTTTTGGTAGGGTTTAAAATCTTCTAATTTTAACTCAACAACTATACCCGAGTTTGCAGTTGCTTGATCACGTTTTGAAGGCGACCAACCATTTGTAACAACCTCTTCAACATCTGTCGCACATGGAGCAATTACACCACCTGGGCACATACAAAACGAATACATACCCCTACCGTTTACCTGTTTTACAATAGAATAAGGTGCTGGTGGAAGGAAATCGCCTCTAAAATCACATGAGTATTGAATACTGTCTATCAAAGTTTGTGGATGTTCGGCACGTACGCCTAAAGCAAAAGGCTTAGCCTCTATTAAAACTTGTTTATTGTTTAATAATTCAAAAATATCGCGCGCCGAATGGCCTGTTGCTAAAATTACCTGATTGGCGTCAATTGTTTCACCTGTGTGCAACACTACTCCATTTATTTGGTTGCCTTTTATATTAAAATCAACAACTTTTTTGTTGAATAAAACTTCACCTCCATATTCAATAATTTTACAACGCATATCTTCCATAATTTTTGGAAGTTTGTTTGTACCAATATGCGGATGAGCTTCAACTAAAATATCTTGAGATGCACCAAATGCAACTAAAAGTTCTAAAATACGGTTTACATCACCTCTTTTTTTAGAACGAGTATAAAGTTTACCATCAGAATATGTTCCTGCCCCACCTTCTCCAAAACAGTAATTAGAATCAGGGTTTACTACATGATCTACATTTATAGCTTTTAAATCTCTACGGCGTCCGCGCACATCTTTTCCACGCTCAACAACAATTGGTTTTACACCTAATTCTATTAATTGCAAAGCAGCAAAATATCCAGCCGGACCTGCCCCTACAACAATGGCAACAGGTGCATTTTGTACATTTTTATAATGTGGAAATTGTATGTTGCGATGTATGATTTCTTCGTTTTGATAAAAAACTTGTACTTTAAGATTTATTTTTACTTGCTTTTGGCGTGCATCAATAGATCGTTTTAAAATGGTAATATGTTGAATTTCATTAACAGACGTGTGTGTTAATTTTGACACATAATCTACCAGCAAATCATTGTTTGCTGCTATTTGGGGTAGTACTTGTATTTGTATTTCTTGAGGCATTTTGTTATAAAGCAAATTTGAAAACACAAAAGTACATTAATTATAGTTTTGATTTGATACGGATGTTTTAAATTTACAGAAATTTGACAACAATGGATAGACAAATAAAATTAATTTGGGATTTTAGAGGACCAGATGCCTTAAAAACAGCCGAACATCAAGAAATACATTTAAAAGAGTTTATACATATTGAAGGTTTGCCAATTACAATTACGGGCTTTAATGCTGTAAACGAAATGCATGCAATTGCTTTTATTGTTGTTAATGATGATTTAATGCGAAAATTACGCGATATTTTAAAACCACACCGTGGTGAATTGTATAGTGTAACAACATAAAAAAAATCTGGATATTAACCAGATTTTTTTATATTTTAATTTGCAACTTCGCTAATGAATTTTATGCGCATTAAACGCAATTCTTCAATATCATAATCACCATCAAATTCTTTTAAAGCAGCTTTTATAGAATCGTTTTCGGCATCCATAAAATAATCTTTAATTTCTTCTTGTTGGTCTTCATCTAAAATTTCATCAAGCCAATAATTGATATTTAGTTTAGTTCCTGAATAAACAATTTGTTCCATTTCTTTTAAAAGTGCATCCATGTCTAAACTTTTGGCCGATGCGATATCTTCTAACGATAATTTTCTATCAACGCTTTGAATAATGAATAATTTTAAGGCCGAATTTGCTCCTGTTGATTTTACTACTAAGTCATCAGGACGGATTATATCGTTTTCTTCAACGTATCTTTGAATTAATTCTAAAAATTCTTTACCGTATTTTTTTGCTTTTCCTTCACTTACGCCGTGAACATTTGCTAATTCTTCCATTTTAATTGGATATTTTAGTGCCATGTCTTCTAACGAAGGATCTTGAAAAACCACAAACGGTGGTACATTCATTTTTTTTGCAACTTTTTTACGTAAATCCTTTAACATTGAAACCAATACTTCATCGGCTACGTTTGATGATTTACTGTTAACAACAATGCTATCATCATTAACATCTTCGTAGTTATGATCCTCTGTCATTAAAAACGATGAAGGATTTTTTAAAAAAGCATCACCAAGTGTAGTTAATTTAAGTACTCCGTAACTTTCTATATCTTTAGAAATAAAACCAGCAACCAAAACTTGTCTTATTAAAGCCATCCAGTATTTATCTGTAAAATCTTTCCCTAAACCAAAAACACTTTGAGTATCTGTTTTGTACGATTTAATTACAGCGTTTATTTTACCTAATAAGGTAAGTACAATTTCTTTTGATTTATAAATTTGTTTAGTATCTTTTATTGTTTTTAATAAAAGTGAAACTTGGTTTTGTGCTTCGGTTTTGTTTTTAGGATTGCGCGCATTATCATCCATATCGGCACCTTCACCATTTACTTCATCAAACTCTTCACCAAAATAATGTAATAAAAATTTTCGTCGCGATATTGAAGTTTCTGAATAAGCTACCACTTCTTGCAGTAAGGCATATCCAATTTCTTGTTCGGCTAGTGGTTTGCCTGCCATAAATTTTTCTAACTTTTCAATATCTTTATAAGCATAATAAGCCAAACAATAACCTTCGCCTCCATCACGACCAGCACGACCTGTTTCTTGATAATAACTTTCTAATGATTTTGGTATATCGTGGTGAATTACAAATCTTACATCGGGCTTGTCAATACCCATACCAAATGCAATTGTAGCAACCACAACATTTACATCTTCCATTAAAAACATGTCTTGATGTTTTGCACGGGTTTTTGCGTCTAAACCAGCGTGATAAGCTACTGCCGAAATCCCGTTTACTTGAAGAACTTGAGTAATTTCTTCAACTTTTTTTCGACTTAAACAATATATTACCCCCGATTTACCTTTAAATTGATTGATGAATTTTATAATATCCGATTCAACATTTTTGGTTTTAGGACGTACTTCGTAGTATAAATTTGGACGATTAAAAGATGCTTTAAAAACGTTCGCATCGGGTATTTCAAGATTTTTAAGTATATCCTCTTGTACTTTTGGTGTTGCGGTTGCAGTTAACCCAATTATAGGAATGTCGCCTAGTTTACGAATAATGTTTCGTAAGTTTCTATATTCGGGCCTAAAATCGTGCCCCCATTCCGATATACAATGGGCTTCATCAATAGCAATAAATGATAAAGGTACCGAGTTTAAAAAATCTACATACTCATCTTTTGTAAGCGATTCAGGTGCTACATATAAAAGTTTTGTAATTCCTTTTTTAATATCTTCTTTAACTTGAGTAATTTCGGTTTTAGTTAAAGATGAATTTAATACATGCGCTACACCAATTTCGTTTGATAAACTTCTCACTGCATCTACCTGATTTTTCATTAAAGCTATAAGTGGTGAAACCACAATAGCCGTACCTTCTAACACTAATGCAGGTAATTGGTAACATAAAGATTTACCCCCGCCAGTTGGCATTATTACAAAAGTATTGTTGCCATAAATGATACTATTTACAACTTGCTCTTGCAATCCTTTGAACTGACTGAATCCGAAATATTTTTTTAATTCTTTATGTAAGTCAATTTCGATTGATTTCATGTTTTTAATTATGCTATTTTATCTAAATTTGCAATTATAAAGATACACAAATCTTTTAGTTTTATCAAAATTTACATAACACGTTTGCATTTTGAACAACAATTTTAACATATTAGCAGCTGCAACAAGCACTTTAAAAGCTGAAAGCGATGCAATTACAAAGGTAATAGACTTTTTAAACGATGATTTTTCACATGCAGTTGAAGCGATTTTTAACACAAAAGGACGCTTAATTGTAACAGGAATTGGCAAAAGTGCACATATTGGTCAAAAAATTGTTGCAACTTTAAACTCAACAGGCACCCCGTCGATGTTTTTACACGCTGCCGAGGCTGTTCATGGCGATTTGGGAATGATAACAAATAACGATACTATTTTATGTATTTCAAAAAGTGGAAACAGTCCAGAAATTAAAGTTTTGGTTCCACTTTTAAAACGCGATGGAAATACTTTAATAGGTATGACTGCAAATAGTGCATCGTTCCTAGGAAAAAATTCTGATTTTGTAATAAATGCTTTTGTAGAAAAAGAAGCCGACCCAAATAATTTAGCACCAACAACCAGCACTACCGTTCAATTAGCTTTAGGCGATGCTTTGGCTGTTGCTTTAATTGAAATGCGCAACTTTACTGCAAACGATTTTGCTAAATATCATCCCGGTGGTGCTTTAGGCAAAAAATTATTATTAAAAGTTCATGACATTTTAGATAAAAACAATAAACCATTTGTAAAAACAACTTCGAGCATACAGGAAGTGATTTTTGAAATTTCGAACAAACGTTTAGGTGTTACCGCAGTTTTAGAAGGCAAAGAAATTAAAGGCATTATTACCGATGGAGATATTAGAAGAATGTTGGCTAAAACTACCAATTTAGCAGAAATTACTGCTATGGATATTATGACTCTAAATCCAAAGGTAATTAACAGCAATTCAAAAGTAGAAGATGCTTTAAATATTATGGAATCTTTTGAAATTACCCAATTAGTTGTTACAAATAATAATGAATATGCAGGTATTATTCACTTGCACGATATTTTAAAAGAAGGAATTGTATCGTGAAAAACAAAAACACAAACAAAGAAATGTCGTTCTTAAACCACTTAGAAGAACTAAGATGGTTATTGGTACGCAGTAGTATTGCAATTTTAATTACATCGGTAATTGCCGTTTATTTTAACCAATTTATATTTGATGTAATTATTTTTGGACCCAAACAAGGTAGTTTTGTTACGTATCAATTTTTTTGTGATATAGCGCAACGTTTTAATTTAGATCAATCGTTTTGCAATAATGAATTACCCTTTGTAATACAAAACAGAACCATGGACGGACAATTATCTGTAATGATTTGGACATGTTTAACTGCTGGTTTTATAATGGCATTTCCATTTATTTTATGGGAATTTTGGAAATTCATTAGTCCAGCTTTGTATGAAAAAGAACGCAAATATGCAAAATCGTTTATTATAGTTTCAAGCTTTTTGTTTTTTTTAGGGGTACTTTTTGGATATTTTATTTTAGTACCGTTATCAATTAATTTTTTAGCTAATTTTACCATCAGTTCAGTAGTTGAAAATCAAATAGATATCAACTCATACATAAGTTTAGTAAAAACAACATCGTTAGCAACAGGTTTGGTGTTTGAATTACCTATAATAATCTTTTTTTTAGCTTATTTAGGGTTAATTACCGATGCTTTTTTAAAAGAATACCGCCGATATGCGTATTTATTAATTTTAATTATTGCAGCAATTGTAACCCCACCTGATGTTATTAGTCAATTAATTGTTTCAATACCTTTAATTATACTTTACGAATGCAGTATAATTATTGCAAAATTTATTACTAAACGCAATTTGCAAAATGAAGTAAAGCAAGTTTAAAAAAATTAAAATGAAATTAAGAGCTGAAAATTTAATAAAAACATATAAAGGTCGTAAAGTAGTAAAAGGCATTTCGGTTGAGGTAAATCAAGGTGAAATTGTTGGTTTATTAGGACCAAATGGTGCAGGAAAAACAACATCATTCTACATGATTGTAGGCTTAGTAAAACCAAATGCAGGCAATATCTATCTAGATGATTTAAACATTACCAACTACCCAATGTACAAACGTGCCCAAAACGGCATTGGCTATTTGGCACAAGAAGCATCGGTATTTAGAAAATTAAGTATCGAAGATAATATACTATCGGTTTTACAACTTACAAAACTTTCTAAAAAAGAACAAGAAGCTAAAATGGAATCGTTAATAGATGAATTTAGCTTACAACATATACGTACAAACCGTGGTGATTTACTATCAGGTGGTGAACGCAGAAGGACCGAAATTGCACGTGCTTTAGCAACCGATCCTAAATTTATTTTATTAGATGAACCTTTTGCAGGGGTAGACCCAGTAGCCGTAGAAGATATTCAAAAAATTGTAGCACAATTAAAAAACAAAAACATAGGTATTTTAATTACCGATCATAACGTTCAAGAAACCTTAGCAATTACTGACAAAACCTTTTTAATGTTTGAAGGTGGAATATTAAAAGCTGGAATCCCTGAAGAACTTGCTGAAGACGAAATGGTACGAAAAGTATATTTAGGGCAAAACTTTGAATTAAGAAAAAAGAAGTTAGAATTTTAATGAAATTTTAATGAAATTTTAAGTAGATTTTTTAAAACTAATTTTTAAAAACGTACTTTTGCAAAGCCAAAAAAATGCTAAAAAAATCACCATGTTATTAACTGAAAAAATACAAAAAAAAATCTCGTATTTACGATCAATACATTATCTACCTAGGTGGATAATTTTTGCTATAGATATATTTATTGTTTTATTTTCGGCCTTTTTGGGATATTTTATTTTAGATGGAATTGGTATCGAATTTAAATTATTGTTACCAACTTATTACACTTTAGGTTTATTCTTTACAGCACATCTTTTTTTATTTATTTATTTTAGAACATTTACAGGCATAGTAAGACACACAACATTGAACGATGCTGCAAAATTATTTTTTGTTGAAGTTTTGTGCTTTCTTTTGTTATATACGGTAAATATTGCTGGAACTTTAATTTACGGAAAACGTCTTTTTTTAAATACTCAATTATTAATAAGTATTACATCTACCTTTGCATTATTACTTTTGTTTCGTTTAGCTGTTAAAGTAACTTTCGATTTACTTTCAAACTATTTAAATGAAAACCAACTGATTAACACTGTAATTTATGGAAGTGATGAACGTGCTATTGCAGTTGCAAACGCTATTATTGCCGAAGTTCCAAGAAAATATAAATTAAAAGGTTTTATTAACCCAAACACAAAAAGCTCGTTTAATAGAATATTAAATTTAACCGTAATAGGTAAGATAAGAAAAGTACCCGTTTTAGTACGTACTTTAGGTGCAAACACTATTATTTTAGCTGATGGGAATTTAACTAAAGACGATAAAATTGAAATTATTGAAGATTGCTTAAAATACAATATTAAAGTATACAATTTACCTCAAATTACAGATATTAACAACCAAAAAAAGGTTGCTTCAAACATTAGAAAAATAAAAATTGAAGATTTATTAGAACGCAAACCAATACAAATAAACAATACAATAATTTCTGAACAAATTAAAGATAAAGTAGTATTGGTATCAGGTGCTGCTGGGTCAATTGGTAGCGAAATTGTATGGCAAGTTGCTAATTTTAATCCTTCAAAATTAATTTTAGTTGATCAAGCCGAAACTCCTTTACATCAAATTTCGTTAGAAATTGCTAAATCTAAAACAACTGCAGAAATTCACTGTATTATTGCAGATGTTAGAAATTACAGCTGTTTAGAAAAAATATTTAACGATTACAAGCCTAATATTGTATACCATGCCGCAGCCTATAAGCACGTACCGCTTATGGAAATGAATCCGCAGCAAGCTATTTTTACTAATGTACTTGGTAGTAAATACATGGCCGATTTAGCTTTAAAATACAAATCAGAACGTTTTGTTATGGTATCTACAGATAAAGCTGTAAACCCTAGCAACGTTATGGGTGCTAGTAAACGTATTGCCGAAAAGTACGTACAATCATTGGCTCAAAAATTAAAAAGTGAAGGTATTACAACAACTAAATACATTACAACACGTTTTGGTAATGTTTTGGGTTCTAATGGTTCAGTTGTTCCATTATTTACCAAACAAATTGAAAACGGCGAACCCATAACTATAACACACCCTGATATTATTCGATACTTTATGACAATTCCCGAAGCATGTCAGTTAGTACTTGAAGCTGGATCAATGGGAAATGGAGGCGAAATTTATATTTTTGACATGGGGAAACCTGTAAAAATTATTGATTTAGCTACAAAAATGATTAAATTAGCCGGCCTTGAACCAAATGTTGATATTGAAATTAAAATTGTTGGTTTAAGACCAGGTGAAAAATTATATGAAGAACTATTGAATGATAGTGCAACTACATTACCTACTCATCACGAAAAAATAATGATTGCGCAAGACATTCATGAAGATTATGAATTTATATCAAACCAAATAGAAGAACTAAAAAAAATGGCATCGGCATACTTAATTTTAGATACCGTAGCTGTTATGAAAAAAATTGTACCTGAATTTAAAAGTTTAAATTCAAAATTTGAAAAACTAGATTAAAATTTATGAAAAAGATAATTATCCCAGTAATTTTTTCAGGTTTATTACTTACATCTTGTGCATCAAGAGAAAAAATTGCTTATTACCAGAACATCGATCAAACCGAAATTGTAAACAAAAAGTTTGAAACCAAAATTAAAAACGATGACTTGTTAATGATTATTGTATCTGCACAAGATCCTGTTGCTGTACAACCTTTTAACCTAATGTCGAACTTAACTGTTGATCCAACAAACCAAGCTGGTGGAGGTCAAATGCAACAACAACTTTATTTAGTTGATGACAAGGGATTTATTGATTTTCCTACATTAGGTAAAATTGAAGTTGCTAATAAAACCAAAGCACAAATTGTTGATGATTTACAAAAACGAATTTCAAAATACGTAATAAATCCTATAATAAATTTACGTATTATGAATTTTAAGGTTACCGTACAAGGCGAAGTCAAAATGCCTGGTATGCACAAAATTAATTCAGAACGAATTACTTTAATGGAAGCCATTACACTTTCGGGCGATTTAACTAATTATGGTAAACGCGATAATATTTTAGTTTTACGTGAAGAAAATGGCGAAATAAAATCACACAGAGTTGATCTAACTAAAGCAGATTTCATAAATTCTGATTTTTATTATTTAAAACAAAACGATGTAGTTTATGTAGAGCCTAATAAAGTGGCTGTGAATTCTTCAGCTGTTGGACCAAATGTCTCAATTTACATGACAGCAATTTCGCTTTTATTAACAACAACCGCATTAATACTTACAAATACCAAAAAATAGATGATGTTAGAAGATAAAGAAAATGTAATAAATATTAAAGA
Source organism: Myroides sp. JBRI-B21084 (assembly GCF_030545015.1). Lineage (GTDB taxonomy): Bacteria > Bacteroidota > Bacteroidia > Flavobacteriales > Flavobacteriaceae > Flavobacterium. The sequence continues at coordinate 1,081,858 of NZ_CP120653.1, read as the reverse complement.
AGAATTATTTAAATATTTAGCTCATTGGCGTTGGTTTGTACTAAGTGTATTTGTTTCGTTAATTTGTGCTTTTGTTTATTTAAAAGTAACTCCAAAAAGCTATAGTGTTTCAACAAAAATTTTAATAAAAGACGAAAAAAGCAACGATTTAGCTAATCAATTAAGTGCTTTCTCTGAAGCAGGATTATTAGGTAATTCTAAAAACAATATTGAAAACGAAGTAGAAATTTTAAAGTCAAGAACGTTAATATTAAATACACTTGATTCTTTAAATTTAAATATTCAGTACTTAGATGTATCAGAAGTAACTGAAGTAGATTTATACAAAAAATCACCTATTAATGTACTTTGGAATAACGAAAATATTCAAAATGTTGTTTCTATTGAATTAACTAATATTGAAGGAAATAACTTTCATGTAAGTATTAACGGAAATGATATAGGTAATGGTAGTTTTGGTAAAAACATTAATACAGAACATGGCAGTTTTATAATAAAAAAAACAGGTTCTATTAATAAAAGTAATGAGTTAAAAATAAATATTTTTCCAAAAATACAATTAGCTGAAAGTTATAGAGGCGCTGTTAATGTTGCTCCTGCAAGTAAAACATCAAGTGTTATTGATGTGTCAATTATTGACAAAACCCCTGAAAAAGCTGCAGATTTTCTAAACACATTAGTTTATAATTACAACTTAGGTGGTATAAAAGACAAACGTTTCATTTCTGAAAATACTGCAAACTTTATTTCTGAAAGATTAAATTTAATTGCGACTGAATTAGGTGATGTGGAATCGCAAGTTGAAGGTTATAAAAACAATAATAATCTATCAGACATTGAAACCGAAGTTAAATTATATTTAGACAACTTATCTTCGTTTGAAAAATCGGTTTTAGAAAACGAAACTAAAATTAATGTAGTAAATAGCTTAATACAACACGTTAGCAGAGCAAAACAAGACGAATTAGTTCCTGGCGGCTTGTTAACCGATGATGCTGGTTCTGAAAGTATCATACAAGAAATCAATCAATTAATTTTAGAAAAACAAAAAAGAGCAGTTAACGCAACTTCAGAAAACCCTGCTTATATTCTTTTAGAAGATCAAATTAGATCTTTAAAATCAAACCTATCTGCAAGTTTACGTAGAAATTTAAGTTCTTTGCAAATAGTTAAAAACGATTACAAGCGTCAAGAAAATGAAATGCAAGCAAAACTTTCGCAAGTTCCACGCCAAGAAAGAGAGTTTAGAATTATTGACCGTCAACAAAAAGTTAAAGAGGCTTTGTACTTATTTTTACTTCAAAAACGTGAAGAAACAAATATTACTTTAGCTGCAACTGATTTGAATGCAAAAGTAATTGACAAAGCAATTGTAACTAACAAGCCAGTTGCACCAAAATCAATGATTATTTTATTAGCTGCATTAATTTTAGGTGCAATTATTCCTTTCATAGTTATTTATGTTAGAAATTTAATTGACACAAAAGTTAAAAACAGATTTGATATCACTGATAATTCAGACATTCCGTTTTTGGGTGATATTCCAACATCTGAAACTAGCGATAAATTAATGGAAGTTAGTAGCCGTTCTAGTGCTGCCGAAGCAATTAGAATTGTTCGTACAAACTTAGATTTTATCTTATCTGAAAAAGCAGAAGACGAGTGTAAAGTAATTTTCTTAACATCTACCATATCAGGTGAAGGTAAAACCTTTGTTTCATCAAACTTAGCTGCAACTTTCTCACTATCGGGCAAAAAAGTATTATTAGTTGGTTTAGATTTAAGAAATCCAAAGTTATATGAATATCTAAAAATTAATCCATTAGGAATTTCAAATTTTGTTACATCTAACAATAAATCTCTTAATGATTACATTTTAAAAGTAGAAGGGTATGAAAATTTTGATGTACTTTCATCAGGTTCTATCCCTCCTAACCCAACAGAAATTTTAATGAGTAAAAAAATTAAAGAAGTTTTTGAAACATTAAAATCGCAGTACGATTATATTATTGTTGATACAGCTCCTGTAAGTTTAGTTACCGATACATTGTTAATTAGTAAATATGCCGACGCAACTATTTATGTGGTTAGAGCAAATAAAATTGATAAAGAAATGTTACGTATACCTAACGAATTATACAGAGATAAAAAGCTTAACAAATTAACTTTTGTACTTAACGATTCTGATGTTACTAAAGGTTACGGATATGGCTACGGATATGGCTACGGCGCTAAAACTGAAGAAAAACCATTTTGGAAAAAAATATTAGGATTAAAATAATAAATTGTAACAAAAAAAACATCTCATTAATTTTGAGATGTTTTTTTTATGTTGAATTAATTTATGAAACAAAATCAAAGCGTACTAAACCGTCTTCATCTATTTTTGTTAAGGTAATATTGTGAAGAGTATTTACTAAATCAGGGTTCCAAGGTGTTTTTACTTTTACATAATTTTCAGTAAATCCATTAATATAACCTTCTTTATTTTCGTTTTCAAAAAGTACAGTACATTTATTATTTAGTTGACTTTCATAAAAAGCTCGGCGTTTTTTTACAGATAATCCTCGTAACATTTTACTGCGTTTATTGCGCACATTTGCTGGCACAACTCCATCCATGTGAATAGCTTCTGTATTATCACGCTCAGAATAAGTAAAAACGTGTAAATACGAAATATCTAAATCGTTTAAAAAATGGTACGTTTCTAAAAATAATTCGTCTGTTTCTCCAGGAAAACCAACAATAACATCAACACCAATACAAGCATTTGGCATTACTTGTTTAATTTTTTCAACTCGTTCTGCATACAATTCACGCATATAACGACGTTTCATTTTATTTAAAATGGTGTTTGAACCAGATTGCAATGGTATGTGAAAATGCGGAACAAATGTTTTACTGTTTGCAACAAAATCAATCGTTTCGTTTTTTAAAAGGTTTGGTTCTATCGATGAAATTCTTAAACGCTCTATACCTTCAACGGTATCTAAGGCCTTAACTAAATCAAGAAAAGTATGTTCATGTTTTTTGTTACCAAATTCACCTTTACCATAATCACCAACATTCACTCCTGTTAAAACAATTTCTTTGATACCTTTTTCAGAAATTTCTTTGGCATTTTTCATTACATTTTCCATTGTATCTGATCTAGAAATACCTCTAGCCAATGGTATTGTACAATAAGTACATTTATAATCGCAACCATCTTGTACTTTTAAAAATGCACGGGTTCTATCGCCAATAGAATAACTACCAACATAAAAATCGGCCTCTTCAATTTCGCACGAATGTATTTCTCCCATATCATTTTTAGATAAATCAGTGATATAGTCGGTAATCTTAAATTTTTCAGTAGCACCTAAAACTAAGTCAACGCCATCAACTGCAGCCAATTCTTCAGGCTTTAATTGGGCGTAACAACCAACTGCCGCAACAAAAGCTTTCTCATTTATTTTTAAGGCTTTTTTTACAATTTGTTTAAATTGTTTGTCGGCATTATCGGTTACAGAACAAGTGTTAATAACGTAAATATCGGCAATATCTTCAAAATCAACTCTATCAAAACCTTCCTCTTTAAAATTGCGCGCAATTGTTGATGTTTCCGAAAAATTCAGTTTACATCCTAAAGTATAAAACGCTACTTTTTTTCTGTTTTCTATATTCATATCTACAAGTAGTGCAAAAAAATAAATTATCTTTACTTGCTAAACGTATAGCAGTTAGCAATCTGTAAATTTACAAACAATATTTGGTTTAATGAAATATCCGTATATCTACCTTTTATTTTTAAGTAGCTTATTTTTAGTTAGTTGCAATAAAAAAAAGCAATTTTATAACGATAAAGATGTATTTAGATACAATGAAAGTGCTAATATTCAAACTTTAGATCCGGCATTTGCACGCAACATGGCTATTATTTGGCCTTGCACACAACTTTTTAATGGATTGGTACAGTTAAACGATTCGCTATTAGTACAGCCTGATATTGCTAAAAGCTGGAATATTTCTAACGATGGTTTGCAGTATGAATTTACCCTTAGAAATGATGTGTATTTTCATAAACATAAAAATTTTGGAAAAGACAGCACACGAATTGTTACTGCACACGATTTTGAATACAGCTTTAACAGATTATTAAGCAGTAAGTTAGCATCACCCGGAACTTGGATTTTTCAGAATGTTAATAATTTTAAGGCAGTTAACGACAGTGTTTTTCAAATGAATTTAAAAACGCCTTTTCCAGCATTTTTAAGTCTACTTTCTATGAAATACGCGTCGGTTGTACCAAAAGAAATTACCGAAGATTTAACTATTGATTTTAGATCAAACCCAATTGGCACGGGTCCTTTTAAGTTTAAAATCTGGGAAGAAAATGTAAAACTTGTTTTGCGAAAGAACGAAAATTACCACGAAAAAGATAAAAACGGGAATAGATTACCGTATTTAGAAAGTGTAGCAATATCATTTTTACCGGATAAGCAAAGTGGTTTTATGCAATTTATTCAAGGAAAAATTGACATGATTTCGGGCTTAGATCCATCTTATAAAGATGAATTATTACAACCAAACGGTAATTTGCAAGAAAAATATCAAGGCAAAATAAATATGCTTTCTGGCCCTTATTTGAATACCGAATATTTAGGATTTAATATGAACGATGCTTTAATGAGTGATATTAGGATAAGACAAGCATTAAATTATGGGTTTGATCGAACAAAATTAGTAGCTTATTTACGTAACGGTATGGGCAACGGAAAGGTAAACGGAATGATCCCTGAAGGTTTATTAGGTTTTCAGTCTGCTAAAGATCTATTGTATAATCCTGCTAAAGCCAAAGCATTAATAACCGAAGCGCAGCGCAATAGAAAAGTACCTATAAAAATTACATTAAGCACAAACAATACCTATTTAGATATTGCTGAATATTTACAACGTGAATGGGAAAAATTAGGTATAAAAGTTACTGTTGATGTAATGCCACCAAGTACTTTACGCCAAGCTATTGCAACCAATAAATTGAGTTTTTTTAGAGGTAGTTGGATTGCCGATTATCCAGATGCAGAAAATTACCTTTCGTTATTTTATAGCAAAAACTTTACTCCGAATGGGCCCAATTATACGCATTTTAAAAATAAACAGTTTGACAATTTGTATTTAAAAGCTTTACAAACTGTAGATGAAAACGAACGCATACATTTATACAAACAAATGGACGCAATAATTGCCCAAGAAGTACCTGTTATTATTTTGTTTTATGATAAAATTGCCCGATTTACTCAGAAAAACGTACATAATTTACAACCAAATGCAATGAATAGTTTAAATTTGAAGTATGTGAAAAAACAATAAAAAATGCCCTAAATATGTATCAATATTTGGGGCATTTAATTGTACAAAATAAATAATTGTACAAAATCAAAAACAATTAAAATTAACTTAACTTTTGTTCAACTAATTGAATTTCGGCGTGTAAGTGTACTTCTTCTCCAATTAAAACACCACCAGTTTCAAGAGCTGCATTATACGTTAAACCAAAATCTTTACGGTTTATTTTACCCGTTAAATTTAATCCTACTTTGGTGTTACCCCACGGATCAGTCATTAAACCGCTAAATTCGGTATTTAATGTAATAGGTTTTGTAACATCTTTAATTGTTAAATCGCCAATAATTTTGTATTCACTTCCGTGTTCTTCAATTTTTGTTGATTTAAAATTTATTGTAGGATATTGATCTGCATCAAAAAAATCAGCACTTTTAAGGTGATTATCTCTGTCTGCATTATTGGTAAATATTGAATTTATTTGAGCCTGAAAAGCTAAATTAGCATCTGTAAAATTGTTGTTTAATTCAATATCTGCAGAATAATCATTAAAAAAACCTTTTACGTTTGTAAACATCATGTGTTTCACTTTAAACCCAATTTCGGTGTGGGTTGTATCAATTGTCCATTTTTTCATTTTTTTACAATTTTTAGTTTAAATTCATTGGAACTTCAATTAAAAGAAATTCACTATTTGTTGTTGTTTGTATGCTTATTTTATTGGTATCCCAAATACCAATTGCATCTCTGGTTTCTAATTTATGGCCATCAACTTCTAACGATCCATTTAATAAAAACAGATACAAACCATTGTTTTGTGCATCTTCTAAAAACACATCAAATGATTCGTTTCCTGAAAATTTAGCCATTTTAAACCAAGCATTTTGTTGCAATCTTAAGGTACCTTCGGCAGTATTTGGTTGTATTAATGTTTTTATTTCGTTGTTGTTCACAAAATATTCCATTTGTCCGTATCGTGGGGTAATATTCATTTTGTTTGGAATGATCCAAATTTGTAAAAATTTAACATCTTCGGTTGCACTTGCATTCATTTCGCTGTGAGTAACTCCAGTTCCTGCACTCATAATTTGTATCTCGCCTTTTTGAATGATTCCATTTGCACCTGTACTATCGTTATGAGCTAATTTACCTTCTAAAGGAATTGAAACGATTTCCATGTTTTCATGTGGATGCTTGCCAAAACCCATTCCTGCTTCAACAAAATCGTCGTTAAAAACACGTAAAGCTCCAAAATTTATTCGTTCAGGATTAAAATAACCTGCAAATGAAAAAGTGTGATGCGATTTTAACCAGCCGTGATTGGCATATCCACGAGTTGCTGATTTATGTAAGGTATATTGTGCCATTAAAATCCTTTTTTAAATTACAATGTAAAGGTAAAAAGGATCTTTTTAGTAGCTATTAATCTATGTTAAGAAGTAAATTTTTTTTTAATTTTGTTGCAACTTTTATTTTTTACGCAATAAATTACTTTTCATTTTACTAAAAAATTCAGGTGTAACTCCTATATAAGATGCAATGTATTTTTGGGGTAAACAATTAACAATTGTTGGATATTTTTGTAAAAATTTTTCGTATCGTTCTTCGGCAGTTAATGCCATTTTATCTAAAACACGTTGTTGATTTGCAATAAGGTTATTTTCGGTTAAAATTCTAAAAAAGCGTTCCAATTTAGGCACCTTTTCATACAACTGTTCAATATCACATTTTTGAAAAATAAAAACTTCACTATCTTCTAAAGTATCAACATATAAAATTGCAGGTTTGTTTGATAAGTAACTGTACATATCGGCCACCCACCAACCTGGAGTTGCAAAACTTAAAATATGAATAGTTCCGTTGTCATCTATTGTAAAACTTCGCAAAATACCTTTTAACACAAAATAGGTAAAATGGGCTTCATCTCCTGGCTTTATTAATACGCTTTTATTTTTAAACGAATTTTGTGTACAATATTTCAATATAATTTCTTCTTCTTCAGCATTTAGTGAAACGTGTTTAGCTATATTTTGTAACAATAAATTTTTCATAAAAAAAGTATTTCGCTTAATCTGTATAAAAATAAACAATTAACTATTAAAGTAACATATTTATTTAGTATCTTGTTGTAAAAATTTAAATCAGTATGTTAACATTTAAACAAATAAAAGTAGATGATGTAGTAAAAATGCGTCATAAAGTTTTAAAAATAGGTCAACCTGTTGAAACATGTTATTTTGATGGCGATTTAGATGAAGGAACAAAACATTTTGGTGCTTTTTTAAATAATAATTTAGTTGGTGCAGTTACCATGATGCTAAAAAAAACAAATACGTATAAAGCACATCCAGTTTACCGCCTTACAGGTTTATCTATTTTAGCAGAAAACCAAAACAACAATATAGGGAAACGTTTATTGCATTTTGCTGAAGATAACATATCAAAAAAAGGAACCGTTTTAATATGGTGTTTTGCACGTGATTATGCCGTACCTTTTTACAAAAAAAACGGGTATCAATTAAATGTACAACAAGTAGTAATTCCGCATATTGGTTCGCATAGAATTATGTTTAAATTTGTAAACAAAGAAGATTAACCAAAAAATTAATGAATAACTGGAAAAAAATTATTGTTAGCGTATTATGCTTCACGGCTTGTACTACTAACGAAATAAAAAAAGTACCAACAAACACCGAAAAAATATTTAAAATAGAAAATCTTTTGTTTTTTGGTAAAGCAATACATACGTATAATTTTTACGCAAACAATAATTTTAAAACAGTTTGGCAAGATAGCACCAACCGCTCACAATTAATTTCTGCTGTTATTGATAGTAGATTTGATGGTGTTTTACCTGAAAAATATCCAATTTCTAAACTTTTAAAAGCACATAGAAATTATAACTATTTAACAATTGAACAACTTAAAAATGCCGATTTAAACTTTACCGAAGTTTATTTTAAATTGGCTAAACAACTTACTTTAGGCAAAATTAACCCTAAAAAGTTACATGGCGACTGGGAACCTTATCAACCAACTATTAACTACGATTTGTTATTGAAAGAAGCTCTTGCCCAAGGTTCTGTTTATCAAACTATAGAAAACATGAAACCTTCAAGTGAAATGTATTTAAAATATAAAAATGCATTTGCTAAATATGTACCTATAAAAAATTTTGATACACTAACACATGAGGGTTTATTGCAGAAAAAAATTTGGGTAAATTTTGAACGCACCAAATGGTTACAACCTAACTTAGGCAAAAATTATGTGTGGATAAACTTACCAACTTTTAAATTAGAAGTGGTAGAAAACAATTCGGTAATTGATAGCCACAATGTTATTATTGGAAAAAAAACTAGAAAAACTCCAATTTTATCATCTGCTTTTAACGGTATTATTATAAACCCAACATGGACTGTTCCACCTACAATTCTTAAAAATGATTTAGTACCAAAAGCAACTGCTAATTTAGGCTATTTTGCTTCAAACAGATTAACTATTTACAACAAAAAAACGGGTAAACATGTGACCCCTAGTGAATGGAGTGCAGCAAATTACCAATCTTACAGATATGTACAAAAAACGGGAAGATTGAATGCTTTAGGTCAAATAAAATTCGATTTTCCAAATAAACACATGGTTTATTTACACGACACTAATAATAGAACGCAATTTAACGATTCAAACAGAGCGTTAAGTTCTGGATGTGTACGTGTTCACGATCCTTTTCGCTTAGCTGAAAGCATTTTTAAAATAGAAGAAAAAAACATTACAAAAGCCGATATTGATACTTTGGCTTTAAAAGAAAAAACCAAAAAAATTAACTTAAATAAAAAAGTAAACGTCCATCAGGTGTATTTTACCGCAGTTGTTACTGATTCGGGTAAAATACAAATCCTAAACGACGTTTACTCGTTAGATAATGTGTTATACAAAAAACTAATTCAATAATTTAGATTTTTCCAAATAATCTTTTTTATCGGCATGGTATATAAACAAACAACTATCGTCTTTAATTAAATTAATAATTTTAAAAGCAACATTTTCTGGCAACGCAGGGCAACCTAAACTTCTGCCCAAATACCCTTGGCTTTTACCTAAATTTTCATTTGCATAATCTGCCGCATGCATAACAATGTCACGTTCTCGGGCGTTGTGATTTATACCAACTTCTAAACCATCTAATCGTAATGATAAACCATGTTTACCATTGTACGTTTCACCTGTAGTGTAAAACCCTAAACTACTTTTATACGATTCTATTTCGTTAGAAAAATCAGTTGCAAACTCTTTTCCACTGTTTTTTCCGTGTGAAACTACAGTTTGGAATAAAATTTCATGATTTTTCATATCAATTACCCACATACGTCTTTCTGTAGACGATTTGGTAAAATCTAAAATCGTAAGAATTTCCTTTTTAATTTTGCCTTGTTCTTTTAGCTTATTGTATCCTTTAAAAGCGGCTTTAAAACTTTCTAATTCGGGTTTGTCGTAATTTTTTTCGTTAATATCTAAATATTCAGATAAAACCATTCGATCAAAAGTACTTAAATTACCAGACGATGCTGTTTTTAAGTTTGATTTGTTTACAGCTGCAATTTCTTTTGATTTAATTGTTGACGATTTTGTTACAACTGTAACCTTTTTTTTACCGTTTCCATTTCCATTATTGTCTCCGTTTGGGTTAATCGTTAAAGGTTTAAACGATAAAAATCCCAGCATCATAAAAGGCAAAATTTTCAACTTCATTTGTTCTTATAATTATTTTGTTTGTAATATGTAAACGTAAATATAGCAACTTTATTATGAATCAGACAATTAAACAACTTTAAAAATGAAACATTTAACATTTGATTGTGTTAAAATGTTAAAAAAATAAGCGCATTTGTAAAATTCTATAAGTAACTTTGACAAATATTTTAGCTTATAAAATGAATAAAAAAGTACTTTTAATGATATTAGATGGATGGGGAAATTCACCTGATCCAAAAGTTTCTGCAATAGATCACGCGCAAACACCTTTCATAGATCATTTATATAAAAAATATCCTTTTGCTCAATTACGCACCGATGGTTTAAATGTAGGTTTACCTAAGGGCCAAATGGGAAATTCCGAAGTTGGGCACATGAATTTAGGTGCTGGAAGAATTGTATACCAAGATTTAGCTAAAATTAATTTAGCTGTACAAAACAATACATTAAATTCCGAAATTGAACTGCAAAATGCGTTTAAATATGCAAAAAACAATAATAAAGCTGTTCACTTTTTAGGTTTAGTATCAGACGGTGGTGTTCACTCGCACATTAATCATTTATTTGGGTTACTAGATGCTGCCAACGAATTTGGTTTATCAAACGTTTTTGTACATGCTTTTACCGATGGTCGTGATGTTGATCCTAAATCTGGTGCAAACCACATTCAAGCTTTAGAAAATCACATGAAAACTTCAGGTGGAAAATTAGCATCAGTAATTGGTAGGTATTACGCAATGGATCGTGATAAACGTTGGGATAGGGTTCAAAAAGCATATAACTTATTAGTAAATGGTTTGGGCACATACTCACATAACGCATTTCATTCTATCACAGAAAATTATAATAATAATATTACCGACGAGTTTATTGAACCAATTGTAATGGTTGATACCAACAACAAACCTTTGGCAACAATTGAAAATGGTGATGTAGTAGTGTTTTTTAATTTTAGAACCGATAGAGGCAGACAATTAACCGAAGTGCTTTCCCAAACAAATTTACCTGACTTTGGAATGCACACACTTGATTTGTATTATGTTACCTTAACAAATTACGATGAAAATTATAAAAACGTAAAGGTAATTTATAATAAAGATAATATTACTAATACATTAGGTGAAGTACTTGAAACTGCTGGTAAAAAGCAAATTCGTATGGCTGAAACCGAAAAATACCCTCATGTAACATTCTTTTTTTCAGGCGGACGCGAAGAACCTTTTATTGGTGAAGAACGCATTTTATGTCCTTCTCCTAAAGTTGCAACATACGATTTAAAACCCGAAATGAGTGCCTACGAACTAAAAAATGCTTTAGTACCTGAATTGCAAAAACAAAATGCCGATTTTATTGTTCTTAATTTTGCAAATGGTGATATGGTAGGGCATACAGGTAGTATGCCTGCTGCAATTAAAGCTTGTGAAACAGTAGATATTTGCACAAAAGAAATTGTTGAAACTGCAATATTAAATAATTATTCAATAATTATTTTGGCCGATCATGGCAATTGTGAAACCATGATTAACGAAGACGGCAGCCCTAATACGGCACATACTACAAATCCGGTTCCGGTAATATTAATTGATAAAGATATTAAACAAATCAGTAACGGGGTTTTAGCAGATGTTGCTCCTACAGTTTTAAAATTATTGGGGGTTCATCAACCCGAAGTAATGACAGGAAAATCATTAATTTAAGTTTAAACTATTTAGTAAAAGTATATATTCAAGTCAAATTAAGTAAATTTGCAAAACAAAATTTTAACAAATGATTGTACTTAAAACAAGAGAAGAAATCGAAATAATGCGTCAAGCTGCTTTATTGGTTTCTAAAACTTTAGGAATGTTAGCAACCGAAATAAAACCAGGCGTTACTACATTACATTTAGATAAATTAGCAGAACAATACATACGTGATAATGGTGGTATTCCAGGTTTTTTAGGACTATATGGTTGTCCTTGTACCTTATTAACCAGTGTAAACGATCAAATTGTACATGGTTTACCAACAAATACTCCTTTACAAGACGGTGATGTTGTTTCTTGTGATTTAGGTGCTATTGTTAACGAATTTTATGGCGATCATTGTTATACTTTTGAAGTTGGAAATGTAGCCGATGAAACAAAAAAGCTATTACAAGTTACAAAAGAATCTCTTTATATAGGAATTAGCGAGTTTAAATTAGGTAACAGAGTTGAAGATGTAGGTAATGCGATACAACGATATGCAGAAAGCAACGGATATTCAGTAGTACGTGAATTAGTTGGACATGGCATCGGAAAAAAAATGCACGAAGGTCCAGAAATGCCAAATTATGGCAAAAAAGGGCGTGGAAAACTATTTCAGGAAGGAATGACAGTTGCAATTGAACCTATGATTAACATGGGTACAAAAAACATTAAACAATTAAAAGATGGTTGGACAATTGTAACACGCGATGGAAAACCTTCAGCACATTTTGAACACGATGTAGCAATTATCGATGGAAAACCAGAACTCCTTTCTACTTTTGCTTACATATACAAAGCTTTAGGTATTGAATCAAACGAAGAAGCTCCTTTCCGTCAAAATCCTTTAGTTCTATCATAAATGATAAAAAAAGCATTTAAAATTATTTTAAATATCATACCTCGCCCAATATTAATACGGGCGAGTTATTTTATTAAACCTTTTTTAATAGTTTTTTTAAAAGGTAATAAATTCACTGATCCTATTGATAATAAATCGTTTAGAACTTTTTTACCTTACGGATATGCAAACCAACGTGCAAATGTACTGTCTCCTAGTACATTTTCGTTAGAGCGTCATCGCTTACTTTGGTTGTATTTACAAAACGAAACTAATTTCTTTAAAGCTCCTCTTAAAGTATTGCATTTTGCACCCGAACAAGCCTTTTATAAGAAATTTAAAAATCAATCAAATTTAGATTATACTACTACCGATTTAAATTCACCACTAGCAGATGTAAAGGCCGATATTTGCAACTTACCTTTTCAAAGTAACATGTACGATGTTATCTTGTGTAATCACGTATTGGAACACATACCTAACGATACACTTGCAATGCAAGAATTATTTCGTGTATTAAAACCCGGTGGGTTTGCAATTTTACAAATCCCACAAGATTTAAACCGCGAACATACATTTGAAGACAACACCATAACCAACAAAAAAGAACGTACTAAAATATTTGGTCAGTACGATCATGTACGAATCTACGGACGCGATTACTTTAATAAATTACGATCTATAGGCTTTACAGTTGAAGAAATAGACTACACTAAAAAATTCACAAAGCAAGAAATTGAAAAATACAGCTTAGCAAAAAACGAAATTATTCCAGTTTGTTATAAAAATTAAAATCCAGCCCATTTCGGTTGGATTTTTTTATCCTAAGTTAAGTGTTTTACATTTGGGCAATCCCCTCCACTACGTTGCGGGTCGGGCTCTCGCGAGTCGCTTTTGTTTTTTAGCAAAAACAAATAGCTCCAACAAACGCTCCATCCCTATTGCAGATTGTTGATTGTATTCAATAGATTGTAAAAAAATCAGTGGTAATTAGTGCAATCTGTGGTAAAACAAAAAATCCTCATCATTACTGATGAGGATTTAAAAAAAGGCGACGACTTGACCAAAGGGACACGCCGCACCTATAAAAAAAGAAAACCCCAATCTTTTCAGATTGGGGTTTTACTAAAAAAAGGCGGCGACATACTCTCCCACATTAAAATGCAGTACCATCTGCGCTATCGGGCTTAACTTCTCTGTTCGGAATGGGAAGAGGTGAGCCCCGATGCTATAACCACCTTAAGCTTTTGGTTTATTACACTTGTAACAAACTATTTTGTTAACATATTTTCGATACTTTTTGTAGATTATTTCAAGTTTAGTCTTAATACTAAATTCTCAATATTATTTTTATAAAGCAATTCCTAGAGCACATAAGCTTACGGGCTATTAGTACTACTTGACTATGACATTACTGCCTTTACATCTGTAGCCTATCAACGTTGTCATCTTCAACGACCCTTTAAAGAAATCTCATCTTGTGGTGGGTTTCGCGCTTATATGCTTTCAGCGCTTATCCCTTCCCAACGTAGCTACTCAGCGATGCACCTGGCGGCACAACTGATACACCAGAGGTTAGTCCAATTCGGTCCTCTCGTACTAGAATCAGATCCACTCAAATTTCTTGCGCCCACAGTAGATAGAGACCGAACTGTCTCACGACGTTCTGAACCCAGCTCGCGTGCCACTTTAATGGGCGAACAGCCCAACCCTTGGGACCTTCTCCAGCCCCAGGATGTGACGAGCCGACATCGAGGTGCCAAACCCCCCCGTCGATATGAGCTCTTGGGGGAGATCAGCCTGTTATCCCCGGCGTACCTTTTATCCTTTGAGCGATGGCCCTTCCATGCGGAACCACCGGATCACTATGCTCTACTTTCGTACCTGATCGACTTGTTAGTCTCGCAGTCAAGCTCCCTTTTGCCATTGCACTCTACGCACGGTTACCAAGCGTGCTGAGGGAACCTTTAGAAGCCTCCGTTACTCTTTTGGAGGCGACCACCCCAGTCAAACTACCCACCAAGCAATGTCCTCAACATGTATCGAGTTAGATCTCAGATAAGCAAAGGGTGGTATTTCAACAATGACTCCACAACGCCTAGCGACGCCATTTCATAGTCTCCCACCTATCCTACACATCACTTATCCAAGAACAATACTAAGCTATAGTAAAGGTGCACAGGGTCTTTTCGTCCCACTGCGGGTAATCGGCATCTTCACCGATACTACAATTTCACCGAGCTCATGGCTGAGACAGTGTCCAGATCGTTACACCATTCGTGCAGGTCGGAACTTACCCGACAAGGAATTTCGCTACCTTAGGACCGTTATAGTTACGGCCGCCGTTTACTGGGGCTTCAATTCAATGCTTCTCCGAAGATAACATCTCCTCTTAACCTTCCAGCACCGGGCAGGTGTCAGGCCCTATACTTCATCTTACGATTTGGCAGAGCCCTGTGTTTTTGATAAACAGTCGCCTGGACCTTTTCACTGCGGCCAGCATTGCTGCTGGCGACCTTTCTCCCGAAGTTACAGGTCTATTTTGCCTAATTCCTTAGCCATGAATCTCTCGAGCACCTGAGGATACTCTCCTCGACCACCTGTGTCGGTTTGCGGTACGGGTTGTAATAATCTAAGTTTAGAAGCTTTTCTTGACAGCCTTTAGGTACACTATCACTTTGCCCGAAGGCTCCGTGTACTATCGCATTTCTCCAAGTTCGACGCATTTTACTATCAAACCTATAGGTACGTGCTTTAACGAACTATTCCGTCAGTTCGCGGTACTTTCACCACTGCGTCACTCCATCACAACTATTACAAGTACGGGAATATTAACCCGTTGGCCATCGACGTCCCCCTTCGGGTGTGCCTTAGGTCCCGACTAACCCACAGCTGATTAGCATAGCTGTGGAAACCTTGGTCTTACGGTGTGCGGGTTTCTCGCCCGCATTATCGTTACTTATGCCTACATTTTCTTTTCTAAACAGTCCAGCAATTCTCACAAATCACCTTCTACCCAGTTTAGAATGCTCCCCTACCACTTGTATTTACATACAAATCCATAGCTTCGGTAGTATACTTATGCCCGATTATTATCCATGCTCGATCGCTCGACTAGTGAGCTGTTACGCACTCTTTAAATGAATGGCTGCTTCCAAGCCAACATCCTAGCTGTCGGGGCAATCAAACCGCGTTTTTTCAACTTAGCATACATTTGGGGACCTTAGCTGATGGTCTGGGTTCTTTCCCTCTCGGACATGGACCTTAGCACCCATGCCCTCACTGCTGTAAATCATTTATTAGCATTCGGAGTTTGTCAGGAATTGGTAGGCGGTGAAGCCCCCGCATCCAATCAGTAGCTCTACCTCTAATAAACTATATCAGCGCTGCACCTAAATGCATTTCGGGGAGTACGAGCTATTTCCGAGTTTGATTGGCCTTTCACCCCTACCCACAGGTCATCCGAAGACTTTTCAACGTCAACCGGTTCGGTCCTCCATTTGGTGTTACCCAAACTTCAACCTGCCCATGGGTAGATCACACGGTTTCGCGTCTACCACTACTGACTATAGCGCCCTATTCAGACTCGCTTTCGCTTCGGCTGCGTAACTTAATTACTTAACCTTGCCAGCAACGGTAACTCGTAGGCTCATTATGCAAAAGGCACGCCGTCACCCAACGAATGGGCTCCGACCGCTTGTAGGCGTATGGTTTCAGGTTCTATTTCACTCCGTTATTCACGGTTCTTTTCACCTTTCCCTCACGGTACTGGTTCACTATCGGTCTCTCAGGAGTATTTAGCCTTGGCGGATGGTCCCGCCGGTTTCAATCAAGGTTTCACGTGCCCCGACCTACTCAGGATACCACTATCTAATACTTCACTTACCTATACGGGACTATCACCCTCTACGGTTCATCTTTCCAGATGATTCTAATTCGCTTAGCTTAAAATGTCGTGGTCCTACAACCCCAAAATTGCCGTAACAACTTTGGTTTGGGCTTCTGCGCGTTCGCTCGCCACTACTTACGCAATCACTTTTGTTTTCTTCTCCTCCGCCTACTTAGATGTTTCAGTTCAGCGGGTTTGCTCACCTATCGGTGTACTATGTCTTCAACATAGTGGGTTGCCCCATTCGGATATCTGCGGATCAATTCGTATGTGCCAATCCCCGCAGCTTTTCGCAGCTTATCACGTCCTTCGTCGCCTCTGAGAGCCTAGGCATTCCCCATACGCCCTTATTTTGCTTATTGTGCTCTACTTTAATCCCTAAAGATTAAATGTGCTTTATATTATTTCTAATATTATTCTACTTTTTAAATGTATCTCAATATGTCAATGAACTTTTTTCGCTTGATGCGAATTGTGGAGAATATCGGAGTCGAACCGATGACCTCCTGCGTGCAAGGCAGGCGCTCTAGCCAGCTGAGCTAATCCCCCATTCTTTTAGCTTTCAGTTATCAGCCGTTAGCTTTCAGCGGATTGTTGATAACTCAACTTCTAAAATTTCCTTTTATGGTATTTTTCACAGCTTTTTAATTCGTAATTTTCTATTTCGTAATTAAAAGTAGTCCCGGGCAGACTCGAACTGCCGACCCCTACATTATCAGTGTAGTACTCTAACCAGCTGAGCTACGAGACTCTGTAATTTTTTACCTTTTTTTTGAACTAACAGTTAAGAGTAAGAGATTTTTAAACCATCTCTAGAAAGGAGGTGTTCCAGCCGCACCTTCCGGTACGGCTACCTTGTTACGACTTAGCCCTAGTTACCAGTTTTACCCTAGGCAGCTCCTTGCGGTCACCGACTTCAGGTACCCCCAGCTTCCATGGCTTGACGGGCGGTGTGTACAAGGCCCGGGAACGTATTCACCGGATCATGGCTGATATCCGATTACTAGCGATTCCAGCTTCACGGAGTCGAGTTGCAGACTCCGATCCGAACTGTGACCGGCTTTATAGATTCGCTCCCTATCGCTAGGTGGCTGCTCTCTGTACCGGCCATTGTAGCACGTGTGTGGCCCAGGACGTAAGGGCCGTGATGATTTGACGTCATCCCCACCTTCCTCACAGTTTACACTGGCAGTCTTGCTAGAGTTCCCGACATTACTCGCTGGCAACTAACAACAGGGGTTGCGCTCGTTATAGGACTTAACCTGACACCTCACGGCACGAGCTGACGACAACCATGCAGCACCTTGTAAATTGTCCGAAGAAATATCTGTTTCCAAATACGTCAATCTACATTTAAGCCCTGGTAAGGTTCCTCGCGTATCATCGAATTAAACCACATGCTCCACCGCTTGTGCGGGCCCCCGTCAATTCCTTTGAGTTTCAGGCTTGCGCCCGTACTCCCCAGGTGGGATACTTATCACTTTCGCTTAGCCACTCAGTCCGAAAACCAAACAGCTAGTATCCATCGTTTACGGCGTGGACTACCAGGGTATCTAATCCTGTTCGCTACCCACGCTTTCGTCCATCAGCGTCAATCGTTGGTTAGTAACCTGCCTTCGCAATTGGTATTCCATGTAATATCTAAGCATTTCACCGCTACACTACATATTCTAGTTACTTCACCAAAATTCAAGCCCTACAGTATCAATGGCAATTTTTTGGTTAAGCCAAAAACTTTCACCGCTGACTTATAAGGCCGCCTACGGACCCTTTAAACCCAATGATTCCGGATAACGCTTGGATCCTCCGTATTACCGCGGCTGCTGGCACGGAGTTAGCCGATCCTTATTCTTACAGTACCGTCAAGTTCCCTCGCAAGGGAGTGTTTCTTCCTGTACAAAAGCAGTTTACAATCCATAGGACCGTCTTCCTGCACGCGGCATGGCTGGTTCAGACTTGCGTCCATTGACCAATATTCCTCACTGCTGCCTCCCGTAGGAGTCTGGTCCGTGTCTCAGTACCAGTGTGGGGGATCTCCCTCTCAGGACCCCTACCCATCATCGTCTTGGTGTGCCGTTACCACACCAACTAACTAATGGGACGCATGCTCATCTTATACCAATAAATCTTTAATATCTGAATGATGCCATTCCTATATCCTATAAGGTATTAATCCAAATTTCTCTGGGCTATCCCTTAGTATAAGGTAGATTGCATACGCGTTACGCACCCGTGCGCCGGTCTCAAGGAAGCAAGCTTCCTCTACCCCTCGACTTGCATGTGTTAGGCCTGCCGCTAGCGTTCATCCTGAGCCAGGATCAAACTCTTCATCGTATGTTTTTTATATTTTTTGATGTGTCGTTTAAAAACGTAATCTCTTACGCTCTTACTCTTTTTTTTCTGTTAATCCAATATGTCTATGAACTTGTCTCTTCTTCTGTCGCTTTGTTTCTTAAAGCGGTTGCAAAAGTAGTAACTTTTTCTAATCTACCAAAACTTTTTTAGTTTTTTTTGAAAAAGTTTTTTTTGTGGGCGATAAGGGATTCGAACCCCTGACCCCCTCGGTGTAAACGAGGTGCTCTGAACCAGCTGAGCTAATCGCCCCTATTTTGTTTTTTGAACGGATTGCAAAGATAACAACCTTTTGTAATACCATCCAAATTTATTTTTTACTTTTTTTTCTAGGAACGTGTTGCTTGCTGTGCTGCTAAGCGGGTGCAAATATACCACCCTTTTTTTGGCTTTTGCAAACTTTTTGCAAATGTTTTTTTAGTTTTTTTATAACCTACTTAATTGTAGTAATTTACGAATTATGAATTTTGAATTACAATTGTTGTTGGCGTGTTTTTACTAAATAAAACATACTTACTATATGTAATATTACTTTGCCTGTTCGCTTCGCTCGGGGCTTTTGGTTTTGAAAATTTTTATTTTTTTACAACAGTTTACACTCATTGGCACGGATTTTATATTTACAGTAAAGTGTTTTATAGTAAAACAGTCTTCATACATGTGTATAGAGGCTGTTGGTTTTTATTGCTTATTGCACGGGCAAGATGCCCGCGCCAGTGGAATTTTAACATTTCTTATTTTGATAAACCATAGTTATCGTGGGGGACACTACCACCTCTTCTCAAAAACCATATCTTTCCAATACAGTTTATTATTTTTTATTTTTACAAAATCTCCATCAAAATATTTTAAATATAAATTACATGGATTAAAGTTCTCTATTTCAAAATAAAAATCATTATACTGATGCTTTAACGATGACAAATCGTATTGAAAAAGATTAATATTTAATTGATTACTAAATGACAAACTTATTCCGTCGTCTGATAACAAAAGATTTTTATTTTCTGGATAAGCTCGCAGTTCCACATTAAACACTCTTATTTTTGGAATTGTAAAACTCAATTCTACAACACGATTATTAATCTCTTTGAGATGTGGCTCATAAGAACTACCAAACGTTGAAAATGTAAAATTTTGGTAATCTAATGATTTAAAGTTAGCGATCTTAACAGTTATGGTTATCGAATCTTTTAAACCCTCTTTAAAATGAGACTTTAGTAATTTAGTTTTAAATAATTCAGATGAACTTATAGAAGTAAGTCTATAATAAAATTTATCTTCCTTTTTAATATTTCCTTTTGCTATTATTGAGCAAAATGATTTTCTTCTTTCATAAAGAAACTCCTCTACATCATATAGATGATTTAATTCAAAAGTTTCCCCTACAATTTTAAATTCGTAGGAATCATTTAAATATACTTCTTGAGCAAATGATTTAAAATAAACGCAAAATATTATTAATATAAAATAGTTTTTCATTACTTCTTCTGTCCTTTTAAATAATCTTCTATAAATTTATACATAGCCGTACCGTCTGAATGACGCTTATTCCTGTTAATTTTAGCCGCATCTATGTCCTTTATAAAATTTACATTTTGCATTCCAACACTTCCATTCCCTCCATAAGCTGCTTGGATTTGATATGCTTGAACTTCATTAAAAGTTGCTTGTTCGAGTGTTTTACCCGGATTTTTCAATCTATTAAATCCATCTTTGGGAATAGTAGATAACTGTCTTCCATTTTCTAAAAACTGTCCAATATGTCTAATTTCATGTAAATGCTCGCTCGTATTTGTTCCCTGTATATATATATTACCTCCGTCTGCATGTACAAAAGCATTAGTTGCATTTTCAGGCAAATCTTCTAGAAAATAACTTCTAGAATCCTGATCTAACATTTCAACATCATTTAAAGATTGATTTAACAAGCCTATCCTTTCTTTATAGTCGTTAATCTGACTATTTATTGAATTGATTTTCTTTTCTTTTGTTTCCTTTGTTAAGGATTCAGTAAGATTAGCAATTTCTCCCTCATGACTTTTAATCTTACTTTTAATCTTACTTTTAATATCACTTTCTAGACGCCTTTTATCTTCCGGTCTTTCCCAAATCATTCCCGTAGGATCTATTAGATTGATAGGATTATTAGCAACATAAATATAAGGTGATGATCCAATTTGTTTTGGATGTTCCGCCAGCGGATCCACACTTACAAATATACTGATTCTTGGGTTACTTCGTCGGGCTCAGCATAAACTCCATAACGTGCGCCGTAATAATACATTTGGGTGGCGTCGTCTAACTCAGCGCTTTGCGCGGTTCGTTCGTCCAAAGCTCAGCCCGCTTTCTCCTCCGAAATCGTTGAACTTAAACTTGTTGTCATAACCCACACCAGACGGCACATTGGCACTTTGGTTGTGTTCTACCATCATCTCACCAAACGGCAATGTTTCATAATAATGAGAAGGTCTTCCGAAATAATCAGTCAAATAAGTTGAACTACCTAAATGGTCGGTATGATACCACCAAATTGGTTTTTTTGAATTTGCATTTAGAATGAAATGCATGTTTTTTTCACAAAAGGAATATTAAGTCTTAAACAACTTTAAAAACTGCAAGCCTGCGTTAGGGATGGCAGCGGATAGCCTTTTATTGGCGGCTGAGGCACTCGAAGCGCCGATAAAAGCTATGAGTATACAGCCCGACCCGCCTATTTAACGCTATGTTTTGTTGTACTGCTTGGTTATTTTTACTTGTATTTAGTGCTAAGGTAGTTTGTAAGGGGAACGCCCAAAAAGAAAATAAAAAAAACTCACCTTATTAAAGATGAGTTTCTTTTAACTATATAACTAAATAAAAAAACTATAAAATTAGCATGGCATCGCCATATGAGTAAAATTTATATCCTTCTTTAACGGCTTCATCATAGGCTTTCATCATTAAATCGTGACCTGTGAATGCTGAAATCATCATTAAAAGTGTTGACTTTGGCATATGGAAATTAGTTACCATACAATCGGCTATACTGAAATCGTACGGAGGGAAGATGAACTTGTTTGTCCAACCTTCGTATGGATTTAGGGTGCTGTTTGATGAGACCGAACTTTCTAATGCACGCATTGAGGTGGTACCTACCGCACAAACTTTATTTTTGTTTTGCTTTGCTTTGTTTACCACATCACAAGCTTCTTGGGTAATGATAAGCTCTTCAGAATCCATTTTATGCTTTGACAAATCTTCTACTTCAACCGGGTTAAAGGTTCCTAAACCTATGTGTAGCGTAATTTTAGCAAAATCGATTCCTTTAATTTCTAAACGTTTTAATAGGTGCTTAGAAAAGTGTAAGCCCGCAGTTGGTGCTGCAACAGCGCCTTCTTCGGTAGCGTAAATGGTTTGGTAACGGTCTTCATCTTCAGGGGTTACCTCGCGGTTAATGTATTTAGGTATAGGTGTTTCGCCTAATTCGCGTAATTTTAAACGAAATTCTTCGTAAGAACCATCGTATAAAAAGCGAAGTGTACGACCGCGTGATGTAGTGTTATCAATTACTTCGGCTACTAACGAATCATCGTCGCCGAAATATAATTTATTACCAATACGTATTTTTCTGGCAGGATCAACCAAAACGTCCCATAAACGTTGTTCTGCGTTTAATTCGCGCAATAAGAAAACTTCGATACGTGCGCCGGTTTTTTCTTTATTACCATATAAACGTGCTGGAAATACTTTGGTATTGTTTAAAACCATTACATCACCTTCATCGAAATAATCGATTAAATCTTTAAAAAATTTATGCTCGATAGTTCCTGTTTTGCGGTTTACAACCATTAAACGAGATTCGTCGCGATTTTCAGCAGGAAATTCTGCTAATAATTCGGTTGGTAAATTAAAATTAAAATTTGATAACTTCATAAAAATAAAAGTCCGTTTTAGTGAGCTTAATTCAAAAATTAAGTGTGCAAATATACAACTTGCAATTAGGGTTTGTCAAGTAAATACGTGTTTATTTTAAAAAAACACTTTTAAATCACTCAATATCAACCAATAAAGTATCTATATCGTTCCAAAAGTCAGGATACGATTTTGTTACAACACTTGCATTATTTATAACCATTTGTTGTTTTAAAGCTAATGGTGCAAATGCCATTGCCATGCGGTGGTCGTTATAAGTATCAATTACAACGGCATTTTGAGTAAATGATACGGTGTTTAGCAACTGAATTGAATTGTTAGTTATAGATACTTTAGTATTAAATTTTTGCAATTCGGTTTTTAAAGCTTGCAATCGGTTGGTTTCTTTTATAATTAAGGTATGCAAACCTGTTAAATTACAAGTAATACCTAAACCTAAACAGGTTACAATGATTGTTTGCGCAATATCAGGGGTGTTATTAAGATTTAAATCTATTTTTTTTATTGTGTGATTTTGAACCTTTTTAACGATGATTTTATTGTTAACGAATGTAGTTTGAACACCAAATTGCTCATATATTTTAGCCAAATACGCATCTCCTTGTAAACTGTTTTGCTTAAAATATCCTAAACTAATTTGTGTACCAAGTGCCGATAAAGCTATAAAACTATAAAAATACGATGCCGATGACCAATCTGATTCTACCACAAATGTGTTTTTTGATAATTGCTTTGTAGGTGGTATATGTAAGGTGCTTTTTTGAAACGTTGCTTGAATGCCAATTTCTTGCAAAATTTGTAGCGACATACTTATATAAGGCAATGATGTAATTGTACCTTGTAACGATATTTGAAGTCCGTTTGGTAAACTTGCCCCAACCAACATTAAAGCTGTAATGTACTGGCTGCTTACGTTTGCATTAATTAAAACGTTGTTGTTTTGTGGAATTTTTCCGATTATTTTTATAGGCGGAAAACCTTCTTCTTTTAAATACGATATATTGCAACCTAATTGTTTTAAGGCTTCAACAAGTATTTTTATTGGTCGTTCATGCATTCGATAAGAACCCGAAAGAATGACTTCTAACCCTTCATGCATTGCAAAAAAAGCGGTTAAAAAACGCATGGCGGTGCCTGCATGGTGTACATTTATTTCGCCTACTTTACCTACAAATTGTAAGGCTTTTTGCATAACTAAAGTATCGTCTGCATTTGAAGCGTTTTCAATTTTTAAATTAGGATATAATGCTTGAAGCAACAACAACCTGTTGGTTTCGGACTTTGAACCCGAAATGATGATTTGTTGATTGCTTTTTAACGTACTTTTTGCAAGTTTACAGTGCATTTTTAACCTTATTTAAGCTTTTGGTTGTTGTGATGACGGTCGTGATCGCGTTTGGTTTTTAAATCCATTTTTTTATCAAACGATTCTTGCAAGTTAACACCGGTTTGGTTTGCTAAACACAGTACCACAAAAACAACATCGGCTAATTCTTCGCCTAAATCTTTGTTCTTATCGCTTTCTTTTTCGCTTTGTTCGCCGTATCTGCGTGCAATAATCCTAGCAACCTCACCTACTTCTTCGGTAAGTTGCGCCATATTGGTTAATTCGTTAAAATAACGAACGCCGTGTTCTTTTATCCAATTATCTACTGCAAGTTGTGCGTTTTTTATATCCATAGTTATTTATTTTTTCTATCGCGTAATTTTTTCAATATAAACAAATCGGCAAAAGCCATTACTACAGCAAAAAATATACTTTGAAACCATTCTAATTTATTTTGAAACATGTAAATAATTGCCAACATAGACAAGCCATATACAAAAAATGCAGCTGCAAAATGTGCTATTTTATCTTTCATTATTTTTAAAAATTTTAGGTTTTAATACTTTATCATACAATGTAATTGCAAGTAAAAAAATAATGTATTTACCAATTAAATTATACCAACATAAATTTTCGCCGTTTAGGGCACATTGAATTTCGTTAAAACTTATTAAAAACGAAACAACAATATATATAATAGTGTATAAAATTATTTTTTTTAGCATTATTCTTTATTCTTTGTATCAATAATTATAGTTACTGGTCCATCATTTATTAATGCAACTTTCATATCGGCGCCAAATTCTCCGGTTTGTATCTTTTTTTGGGTAGATTTTTCTAAAGTAGCAACAAAATTTTTGTACAAAGGCACGGCAACATCAGGTTTTGCAGCTTTTATGTACGATGGTCTGTTTCCTTTTTTGGTGGAAGCATGCAGCGTAAATTGACTCACAACTATAATATCGCCATTAATATCTTGTACCGATTTATTCATTACATCGTTTTCATCATTAAAAATACGCAATTGAGCTATTTTTGTTGTTAACCAATTGATATCTTCTTGTGAATCGGCATCTTCAATTCCAACAAGCACAAGCAAACCTGCGCTAATATTGGCTACTGTTATATTGTTTATGGTTACCGATGCTTGTAAGACACGTTGTATTACAGCTTTCATTTATTCTTCAGGATTTTTTCCATTACCATATACATCTGTACGGTAATTTTCTTCGTCGCCATCTAAAATTTGAATGTAACTTTTGTAACGCGACCAAGAAATATCGTCATTATCTAAAGCATCTTTTACAGCGCAATGTGGTTCTTCGCGGTGTAAACAATTGTTAAACTTACATTGATCTTTCAACTTAAAAAATTCAGGAAAATAATCACCTACTTCTTGCGGCTCCATATCTACAATACCAAAACCACGAATTCCGGGGGTATCAATAATTTTAGCATTAAAGCTTAAATCATACATTTCGGCAAAAGTGGTAGTATGTTGGCCTTGTTGATGTTGTTCTGATATTTCTTTCGTTTTTAAATTTAAACCCGGTTCTAAAGCATTCACTAATGTTGATTTACCAACACCTGAATGTCCTGTAAACATTGAAACTTTATTAGTCATTTCTGCTTTTAGAGTATCCAAGCCTTTACCTTCGGCAGCAGAAACACGCAAACATTTATAACCAATGGTTTCGTAAATATATTGCAAGTACAATTGATCGTTTAACGTATCTTCAGAAAAAGTATCAACCTTATTAAAAACTAAAACCGCATTTATATCATAAGCTTCGGCCGTAACCAATAAACGGTCAATAAAACTGGTAGTTGTAACAGGATTATCAATGGTAACTAATACAAAAAGGGTATCAATATTAGCGGCAATAATATGCACTTGCTTAGATAAATTAACCGATTTACGAATAAGATAATTTTTACGATCGTGGATTTTAGTAATAACCCCAGTAACAACATCAGCCGACGTATCAAGGTCAAAATCAACCACATCGCCAACAGCAACCGGATTGGTGCTTTTAATACCTTTTATTCTAAATTTTCCTTTTATTCTACATTCAAAAAACTGGTTATCTTGTGCCTTAACGGTGTACCAGCTACCTGTAGATTTATAAACAATTCCGGTCATTCCAATTTATTTTGGGTTGATGATATGGTCTTGGCGTGTAATACTTTCATCGTGAATTGCTTTGAATAACGATGTAATAAACACTTCGCCTAATTTATTTTCTTTGCCTTCGCGACGCATTTTAACTAAAACTTCTTGCCAACGTTCAGGTTGTAAAACCGATACATTTTTTGCTTTTTTAAGCAGCCCAATTTCATCGGCAATTTGCATGCGGTTTTTTAAAAGATTTAAAATTTGCGTATCAATTTCATCAATTTGTGTTCTAAAAAGTTGCATTTGGTGAACGTACGAATCTTCTTCATTAATTAAATCGCGCTGTACTAAATTGGTAACAATATTGTTTAATTGTTGCGGCGTTACTTGCTGTGCGGCATCGCTCCAAGCTAAATCTGGGGTACAATGCGTTTCTATCATTAACCCATCAAAATTTAAATCTAAAGCTTTTTGGGCCACATGTTGAATTAAATTGCGATTACCCGTTATGTGCGATGGATCGTTAATTAACGGAACTTCAGGAAAACGAATCTGTAAATCGATAGGTATTTGCCATTCAGGATTGTTACGATATTTTACTTTTTCATAGCTAGAAAATCCACGGTGAATAAATCCTAATTTTTCAATACCTGCATTTTGTAAACGTTCAAAACCGCCAATCCACAAACTTAAATCGGGGTTTACTGGGTTTTTAATAAACACCATTTTGTTGGTACCTTTTAAAGCATCGGCAATTTCTTGCACCGCAAAAGGGTTTACAGTAGTGCGTGCGCCAATCCAAAGCATATCAATATCGTGCGCCAAGGCAAGGTTAACATGTTCTGCCGTTGCAACTTCGGTAGCTAAAAGCATTCCTGTTTCGGCCTTTACTTGTTGCAACCATTTAAGTCCAATGGCGCCTACCCCTTCAAAACCACCAGGGCGTGTACGAGGTTTCCAAATACCTGCGCGGAATATTTTTGCAGTGTTTTTAATGGCATGCGCAACTTCTAACACCTGTTGGGGTGTTTCGGCACTACATGGCCCTGCAATTAACAAAGGCTTGTTAGCTGTTAAATCTTTAAACCACAAAGCTTTTTCGTTCACTTTTGTCATACAGCAAATTTACAGATATTTCCTTTAATAGTGAAGTTTATTTATTGCATGGTTGCACTTTAAAATTGTTTAAAAAATCTAATTTAAAAATTAGTGCATTAAGATTGAAAATTATTTACTTTTGTAAAAAACAATCCATTCTATGTCTATAGAAGTTCAAAATATATCTAAAAGTTACGGAACGCAAAAAGCGTTAAATGCCATAACTTTTAAAGTAAATAAAGGTGAAATTGTAGGTTTTTTAGGTCCGAATGGAGCTGGAAAATCAACTTTAATGAAAATTTTAACCACTTATATTGATGCCGACAATGGTATTGCACTTGTGAATGGCTTTAATGTATTAACGCATCAAAAAGAAGTACAACAATCTATTGGATATTTACCTGAACACAACCCATTGTATTTAGATTTGTACGTGCGTGAATATTTGGCTTTTAATGCCGATGTTTATAAGGTTGATAAAAAACGTATTGAAGAAGTTATTGAACTAACAAAACTAACGCCCGAAGCACATAAAAAAATTGGACAACTTTCTAAAGGATACCGTCAGCGTGTAGGCTTGGCAACAGCTTTGTTACACGATCCTGAAGTGCTTATTTTAGACGAACCAACAACCGGTTTAGACCCTAATCAGCTTACCGAAATTCGCGATTTAATTAAAAAAATAGGAAAAAACAAAACGGTTTTTTTATCAACACATATTATGCAAGAGGTTGAAGCTATTTGCGACCGTGTGATAATTATTAAACAAGGCGAAATTGTTGCCGATAATAAATTGGAACAAATTTTTACTACCGAAAACGATCAAATTATTGAAATTGAATTCGATTTAAAAATTGAAGAAGAATTTATTAAACGTTTGCCAAACTTAAAATCGTTCCAAAACATACACGATATGCAATGGCAATTGGTTTTTAGTAGCAACGAAGATATGCGCGCTAAATTGTTTGATTTTGCTAATGAATTAGATGTTAAGATTTTATCGATGCAACTAAAAAACAAAAACTTAGAAACTATTTTTAGAGAGAAAACACTTTAAAAAATTATTTGTAATACACATTCCCGGTATAAAGGCGCTGCATTTGTACTGTATCGGGTTTGTTATACACATACACATTTCCAACAGACGCAATTACACCTTCTAATTTATTTTTGGCAAAAACATGTATGTTTTGGTTACTGCGATGGTACGTTAAAACAGCTTTTGCGTTTAATTCCTTAGCATTTACTGTTCCGTTTGCACCATACAATTTTATATCTAACACGTTTGTTTTTCCTTTTAACGTAAAATTACCTACTTGGTTATCTTCTACCGTAATGGTTTTATTATTAATTTTTAAATCAAAATTTGTTGATGCACTTTCTTCATTTGGCAAACTGGTAAGTAAATACAAATTTGGATAACGCAACGTATCGTTTGATACCACATTAAATTGTGTACGCGAATAAATATTTTTTAAAGTTGGTGTATAGATTTTTAAAACAGCAGTTTCATAGCTTTTTAACATTTGACACGAAATATCGTTTTTTATAGTAAGCATAGAATCTTTTACAGAAAACGTTACAGCATTAATTCTGTTTTCAAACGATTCAATTTTCATTTTGTAGGTTGTACTCGGAATAATTTCAACCGAAACATTCAAAGGAATTTCAACACTATGAAAACCTTGTAATGCGTGTTCTTGCATAATAGCATTCCCTTTTTTAGAGAAACAAGCGTCTTCACCGGAACAACCAGCTAATACCAAAAACAACAAACCTATACTTTTTTTCATAAATCAATAGTTAAACAAACGTAGTATTTTTTTACTATTATGCTAAAACAAAAATTCTATTTATAACTTATACCCAACTCCTACTTCAAAAGCTTCGGCTTTAGCAAAATGAGTTTTTAAAGCCATTGAACCATAAATTGCTGGTGTTATGTAATAACGCAAACCTAAACGCTGGTACAACGACCCGTTTTTTTTGTATTCATCGTGTACGTAATATCCTACATTACCTTCGGCAGTTAGCTTATTTAAGTACCATTCGTAGCCCACAAAAACCCCTACCCTTTTCCAATCGGTATCTTTTTTCATATTTTCTTCAGGGAATGAAGTTGCCAAAAACGGAATTAACTCTTTTAATGAATTAGATAAAAATACATCAACCCCAAGTTGTGCTGCACCAAAATTATTCAATGGTTTTTCTGCAATAACACCTAAATGA
This sequence comes from Myroides sp. JBRI-B21084, assembly GCF_030545015.1. GTDB lineage: Bacteria > Bacteroidota > Bacteroidia > Flavobacteriales > Flavobacteriaceae > Flavobacterium. Next base: position 1,052,284 of record NZ_CP120653.1, on the reverse strand, counting down.
TAAAACGGTTTTTGTCCAATACCTACAATATGGCTTTCATTTACACCCGTTCTAACTAAAAAATTATAGCGCATTTTCATAGGAATTTCATTATATGCTCCCGATTTTAAAACCATATCGCTATTAGAAAAATGGTACGTTAATCCTAGGTTTAATCCTAATGTATTAGTACTTGTATTGGGTGATTTTATGGTAGCATTTGAGTGATGTACAAACAGTAAACCTGCATTTAAACCAATATTTTGCCAAATTCTAGGTTTATTGTAGCTAAACATAAAATAAGTTGAAGGCATAAACTTTGATCCGTAAGCAACATTTCTAAAATTGGTTTCTTTATCATATGGATGGGTGGCATAAGCAACGCCTTGCCCTACCCTAAATTGTAAATTTCGATTTAAAAAATAAAAATTATAATGGGCATATAAACCATATAAATTACCCAATGTTTGGTTGTGATTGTTTTGAGTGTGAAACGAAAAACCAATTTCGGGAAAGCGATACGTATGATGCCACGATTGTGTACCATTCACGCGGTGGTTTACCGAAAACAAATAGCCCGATGGTTTACTTGTTATTAAATGTTGAATGTTATTGCTATGTGCTAAAATTGTGCCTTTATAGGTTTGTAAGGATACATTCCAATTTTGTTGGGCATTTGCTACAAAACCAAAAAACATGCAAAAAAGCAAATTACAAATGATATTTTTTAAACGTAAAAGGCTGTTCATAATTAAAACAATCCGTTTATTTCTGCATCGATACGATTAATGATTTGCCCTAAATCTTCAGGATTATCAACAAAATTAATAGGATCTACATCAATAATAAGCAGTTTACCTTTGGTATAATTTTTTATCCAATCTTCGTAGCGTTCATTTAATTTATTTAAATAATCAATTGAAATTGAATTTTCGTATTCGCGGCCGCGTTTATGTATTTGTCCTACCAAATTAGGTATAGAACTACGTAAATAAATTAACAAATCAGGAGCGCCAACTAAACCTTCCATCAATTCAAACAATTGTTTATAATTTTCGTAATCACGGTTAGACATGAGTCCCATTGCATGTAAATTTGGAGCAAAAATATGGGCATCTTCATAAATAGTACGGTCTTGAATGGTATTTTTACCACTAGCCTTCATGTTTAAAACTTGACGAAATCGACTGTTTAAAAAGTAAATTTGTAAATTAAACGACCAACGATCCATGGAATGATAAAAATCGTCAAGGTATGGGTTGTCAACCACATCTTCAAAATGTGGTTCCCATTTAAAATGTTTGGCTAATAATGTGGTTAAAGTAGTTTTACCAGCACCAATATTTCCGGCAATTGCAACTTGCATATTTGTTAATTTATTTGATACAAATACAATTTATCGCTTGTAAAAACACTTACACTTTTGGCGTTTAAAAAAACAGTTTGTGCGGGTGTTTCTACGTTTGTTAAATGTTCTGTTTTGTTATTTTTAGTATTTAACAAAAATAAATTATTGTTTAATATATACACTAACAAATCGTTATTAATTGCTAACAATTGTGCCTTTTGTGGTAAAGAAATTTGGTTTGTAATTTTTCCGTAAACATCCATTTGGTAAACTGTTTGGTTAGTTTGCCAATATGCAAAATTACCATTAGTTGTTATAAATGAATATTTATCTAAACTATTTCCAACAAAAAGCGGTGTTGGTTGTTGATTTGTTAAAATGCACCAACGTTTTGATAGATTATCAAACACCCAAATAGTATTTTGTGAAGTAAGCGATGCGTAAATTGCATCGATTTCTGGGTATCGTTCCGTTAAATTAATTTTCTCTTTAAAACTTAACTGATTATCTAAAATTACAACATGTTGTGTGTTTTTATAAAAAACTAATTGTTGCAACGGGTTGCGTTCATCATACAAGGCAATTTGCCCCAAAAAGGGATCGTTAAAAGTAAAAGTTTTTAAAGGAGTTTCTTTGGCTATTTCGTTTGAAACAATAGAAGTGGTATCGCCTAAATGGTTTATACCGTAATATGTAAGTGTTTTGGGTTTAGGCAATGCCACTTTAAATGTGGCTGTTTGTGCGTAAACCGAAACAACCGAAAATAATAAACCAATTAAACACCCCTTTTGTATCATTTCTCGTAAATCTTTATGGTGAAATTGTACTTGTTTTTATCGTTTGCTTGATGAAACTCTTCAGAAACAACATTCCAATTAGTTGTAATTTCAGGAAAAAAAGCATCGGCATCTTCAAAAACAGCCTGTACATGAGTAATTACCAACTGATTAGCTATAGCAATTGTTTGGTTATAAATTTCGCCACCACCTATTATATAAATTGTTTGTTGGTTTTTTTGCTTTGCAAATTGTAACGCTTGAGCTACTGACGCAAACACATAACAATTTTCGGGTGTGTTGTAATTTACCTGTCTGGTAATAATTAAATGGGTGCGGTTAGGCAATGGCTTAGGAAAACTTTCAAAAGTTTTGCGCCCCATTAAAATAAAATGTCCGCTTGTTGTTTCTTTAAAATGTTTAAAATCGGCAGGTAAATGCCACAGTAAATCATTGTTTTTACCTATAGCGTTATTTTGCGCAATTGCAGCTATTAAACTAATTTTCATTATACAGATACTTGTCCTTTTATGGCTGGATGCGGGTCATAATCAACCAAAGTAAAATCACTGTAAGTAAAGTCAAAAATATCTTTTACATCCGGATTCAGAATCATTTTTGGCATTGGCTTGGGTTGACGCGATAATTGTAATTCAACCTGTTCAAAGTGGTTGTTGTAAATATGAGCATCGCCAAAAGTATGAATAAAATCACCATAACCTAGTCCACAAACTTGTGCCACCATCATTGTAAATAAAGCGTATGATGCAATGTTAAAAGGCACACCTAAGAAAATATCGGCCGAACGTTGGTATAATTGACAAGATAATTTACCATTTGCAACATAAAACTGAAAAAACGCATGGCAAGGCGGTAAAGCAGCTTTACCATTTGCAACGTTTTCTTCAAAAGAAACAGTAGTATCGGGTAATACAGAAGGATTCCAAGCCGAAACTAACATTCTACGGCTGTTTGGATTAGTTTTTAGGGTTTCGATTAATTCTTTAATTTGATCGATTTCTTCGCCATTCCAATTGCGCCATTGGTAGCCATAAATAGGCCCTAGGTCGCCATTTTCATTAGCCCATTCGTCCCAAATACGCACACCATTTTCTTTTAAATAAGCTATATTGGTTTCGCCTTTTAAAAACCAAAGTAATTCGTGAATGATAGATTTAACATGCACTTTTTTGGTAGTAACTAACGGAAAACCATCTTCCAAATTAAAACGCATTTGGTAACCAAAAACACTTTTAGTGCCTGTGCCTGTTCTATCGCCTTTTTGCACGCCGTTTTCTAAAACGTGCTTTACTAAATCTAAATATTGTTGCATGTTACAAGTTGCGTTTAGAAAGTTCATCGCGTAAACGAGCTGCTTTTTCGTAATCTTCGTTAAGTACAGCAGCATCAAGCATTTCATTTAATTCTTTTACAGAAAAAGCGGCTAATTCATTAGGCTTTTCTGTAGGCATCATGTTTAAAAACTCGTCAATTGTATCGCTTAACGATTCGTTATTTTCGTTATCATCTTCATCCTCATCAATGTAATCATCATCTTCGTCTGTAGCTTCTAAATCTTGCTCTCTTAAATAAATACCTGCTTTATCTAAGATATTTTGATACGTAAAAATAGGCGCATCAAAACGCAATGCTAACGAAATAGCATCAGATGTACGCGCATCAATCACTTCTTCTTTATCGTTATTTTTACAAATAATGCTTGAATAAAACACACCATCAACCAATTTGTGAATAATAACTTGCGTAACAATAATATTAAATCGATCACAAAAAGTTTTAAACAAATCATGTGTTAAAGGGCGCGGAGGCTTTAAATCTTCTTCAATTGCAATTGCAATTGCTTGTGCTTCATAAGCACCTATAACTATAGGTAATTTTCGATCACCGTTTACTTCGTTCAAAATTAAAGCATAAGCTCCGTTTTGTGTATGGCTGTACGAAATACCTTTTATTGTTAATTGTACTAAATTCATATTTATCAAAATTCCCTAATACAAAGGTAAAAACAAAGGTACATTTTTAATTTGAATACGATAATTTACAACTGTTTTTTTGTTTACAATTACACAGAGTAGTTTTTAAAAAATGCACGCTTACTAGCATGCATTTTTTTTATTGAATTGATTGATAATATAATTGCTTTGATAAAAAAGGAAGGTTTTTATGATATTTTATTCTTTGCTGAATTTCATCTGGAATTGGAATATTATTTTGTTTGAAATATTGAATTAAAAGCTTTTCGTTACCAAATAAATGGTAAGTTACATAGTTTAAATCGAATTTTGGTTGACGCATATTGTATTTAGTGATAATGCCGCCCCAATTAAAAGTAGCACAGAAAACCAAAGTGTAAAACAACGTCCATGTAATACGATCTATTAAATAAAAATTAGTTTTTTGATTTACTATTTTTAGAAATGAATAAATTAAACCAATTAAACATATTATTAAAAACATATATACTCCTAAACGTTTGTAAGTTAGCCCCAAAGCGTTAATATAAACTGTATTTTGATTAAAAGCCGAAACTATTAAAATTGCATTTAAACCAATCCAAATTTTTGATAGCAGTAACAACCATTTATTATTTTTAACAAAGTTTAAAGTATCTTTAAAAAAGAACAAAACTACTGCCATTGCTAAGAAAACCGATACAATGATTAAGTAAACTTGGCTGTGTGTACGACTACTGTATTCTGAAAGGTGCTGAATGCTTTGTTGGGCATTTTCTACATTAAAAACAATTATAAAAAACAACAACATACAGTTTAAACTAACTAAGGTTATAATACCACTACGCATTTCAAACGAAACGGGTATGTAATTTAGCGTAGGTTTTAAATTATTTTTTTGTTGGTTTGAAAAGTTAAATTGTAAACTTTTATCGATTACTTTAATAAAATTAAAACCATGAATATGCCAAAACACAAAACTGATATAAAAACCAACAATGATTGTAAAAATAATAAGTCCATCAATATTCCATTCATAACGGTTGTACCATTTACTTAACCATTCACTTGAAGATACATACAATGCAAAAAAGATAGATAAAATTCCCAAAGGCAAAATAATGTATGAAAAAAGGGTAATAATTGTTTTTTTAGAATCTTCTTTTTTGAATTCAAACCATTGATCTACCAAAAAAATTCTACCAATAAAAGCCGGCCAACTTAACACAAAATTAAATGCGTTTGAAAGCAATTTCATTTCAGGGTACACCGTACAATACCTAAAAACAAATGAGGTAATTAAAACCGATAAAACCGTTACTGGCGATATTAACCAAGCGTTTGATATACAAGAAACTACTACACAAAAACCTAATAACAACGCTTTGGTATTTTTAATTAAACTGGTATTTAAAGCAAACTGTGCCAACAATATTACCAAAGCAAAAATAGATGTATTTATACCCAATTCTAGGTTATAAAACATAAAAGCAAACAAAATGGTGCTAATAAAAATTAAAAATTGTTTTTTCATAATTTAAAAGTTTAAAGTACTTTGTGTTTCAAAGTTTATAGATAAAAAAATTTATGATTCTATTTTGAGCATTTTTTCTAGAAAAGCTAAATGCGCTTGAAAAGCTTGTTTCCCTAATAATGTAATTTTATACGATGTTCGCGGCTTTTTACCAACAAATTCCTTTTTAATTTCAATATATTCGTGCTTTTCCAAAGCCGTTGAATGACTTGCTAAATTACCATCGGTTACTTGCAACATGTTTTTCATTTCGGTAAAATCTACCCAATCGTTCACCATAAGTACCGACATGATTCCCAGCCGAACTCTGCTTTCAAACTCTTTATTTAAACCGCTAATTATACTCATTTATTTATATTTTCGGTAAAGAATAATTCCGTACACTATATGCAAAACACCAAAACCCAACGTCCAAAAAAGCAAACCTTTACCAATAAAAAACAGCGATAAACAGCCCAATAAAATTTCTAAATAACCTAAATATTTAATGTCTGAAAAAGTATATTTTTCAGCATTTATTAAAGCCAAACCATAAAAAACTAAAGTAGTACCTGCAACTAAACCGTATAATTGGTATTGCAATAAAGCCAATACAAAAACACCACCTGTTACTAACGGAATTGCCAATTGCAACAATATTTTTTTTGTGGTTGATGTCCAAACTTGTAAACCTAATTTTTTGCTTTTACGAATAGTGAAAAAACATCCAAAAAAAACAGCTAACAATAATGCCGAAATACCTAATAAGATTAATAACTGTAGTGTGATTCCAGTTGAAACATTAGGTCTATATTTCTCAACAGAAAAATTTGATCCGTTTAAAATATACATTGCAATACAACCAGTTGCTAAACCTACAATGCCCGCTCCTATGCCTGATAAACCACTTAAAGACATGAACCTTGACGAACGTTCCATCATGTTACGGATATGTGCTAAATCATCTGATACTTTTTGATTCATTTTAATCTACTTTGAAACACAAAGTTATTTGAAATATTTTGTTTTCAAAATAATTTTGAGTTTTTTTTAATTACAATAACCAATAATTGCATTATTGTTGGTTTGTATATTTAAATTTGAATTTAAATAGTTTGTAACTATCAGTAAATCATCTGTTTGTAAAAAATATGTATTTTGGTTAACCGTTACTGTAGTATTACTTGTAACAAAAACGAAAGCAAATTTGCTTGATAAAATGTTCCATTCAGTTGCTATAACAACATTTGCATTCGCATTTTTTTCAACCATGAAATTAAAATCTTTACCTGTTGTAAAAGATTCAATAAAATCATTCGATTGAAATTCAAAAACATCATTGGTTGAAAAATGCTTTTCCTTTCCGTTCAAATTTACATGTAAATTACCATTTAACATAACTAAAAAACGCTGGTAATTATTAAATTGTGTAAAAGTAGAAGGTGCTTTATTAATAGTAGCTACACTTATACGGAACAAAAAATTTCGATTTGTATATAAAGCATCCTTTGGGAAAATAAAATATTCATAGGTTTCACCACCATCCCAAACCGATGCTAAAACACTCTTTTTATTTATAATTTGAACATTCATATTAAATAATTTGCATTTTTTTCATTATAAAAGTCGCATTTTTATTTTTACAAATCCCACTTTTTAACAAGTAATCAAAATGTAATTCGTCATTAAAAATTTCAACTTCAAAACATTTATTTTCCATAGTTTCTGGGTACTTATTGGTGGTTTCACATACTTCTAAATCGTGAGTAGCAATCATTCCCAATACATTTAAATGATGTAATTTTTCAATAACCCCAATGGTTCCTGATTGTTTGTCGTTAGAATTGGTTCCTTTTAAAATTTCATCTAAAAGCACAAAAATAGGTTGCTTTTCGGCTTCGCTTACAATTTGTTTCAATCGTTTTACTTCGGCAAAAAAGAACGATTCACTATCATGTAACGAATCGGTTAAACGCATAGAAACCCACAATGGCATAGGAAAAACACTTGCCTTTTTTGCATCAATTGGGGCGCCAGCAAAACTTAAAACCAAATTAATACCAATGGTTCGCAAAAAAGTACTTTTACCACTCATATTGCTACCAGTTAAAATAACGAATTTCTTATCTGTAAAACTAATATCGTTTTTTACGCGCTTTCCTTTTAAAATAAGTGGATGACCTAAATCTTCAAAAGAAATTTTATCTTTTGTTATATTAGGGAAATGATACGTTGGGTTATTGTAGGCAAAATTTGCTAAACTGTTTAACGCTTCAACTTTACCTAAAACCTGCATAAATTGCCATAATTGTTGTTGATGCAGCGTTTTCCAGTTTTGTAATTTTTTAAATACCCAAAAATGATATTGAAAAAGTCCATTAAATACAATAAACACGAACAAATTGGCTATGGTATTTAATTTTTCGAAATGATTTGCCAATTCATTTACAACTTGATAAGCCGATTGTTGATTTATTTGAAGTTGCTTTTGTAATGTTTGTAAGTGTGTTGATTGAAATTTTTGACTTTCAAACGCTTGTAACATTTTAGCGTATTGATTTAATGTATTGGATATTTTATCGCTTTTACCTATTTCTTTTAAAATAAATCGACTAAAACTTCCCATTGCTAATAAATTAGCAGTAAAAAAGAAAACAACCAATTTAGAAAATACCTCATGAAGGTTTAAATACGAAGCTATTACACTTAAAACCAAACAAATAGGTAAAACATAAGCTAAAATTTGTGTGGATTTTGGTATTTTTAGGTTAAAAGTTTCTGTCCAATCTTTAATTGCTAAATCATCGTTTTTTTGAGTATTTGCTAATAATGAAAGTGCTTGAAAATGTTGCCTGAAATGAATTAATTGTGATAGTTCTTGTACAGCTTCTTGTTTTTGTTGAATTTCTTCGTTCAAAGGAATTTCTTGTAACTGCATTGCCAAAGCATCTTTACCTAAAAAAGTGCCAGTTCTGTTTATAAATTCAAAAATAGAATTAGGCCCAAACAAATCTAAATCATAAGAAAAAGCATGTTGCGGGTTTTGATATTCAACTCCATTAATAAATTTATGATTGCCTTCTAAAAAAGAAATTTCGTTAGTGTTTATGCTTTTTAAAATATTATGGTATTCAATTTTACTTTGAATTTTCATGTAATACCAAACCACCCAAACAAACATAACTACAAATGCAAAAGCTGCCCAACCGTACATTTCGTTTTTTAAATAAAGCATTTTGTATAAAAAATAAAGAGCGGTAACAAGTAAAACAAGTCGCAAAATACTAAATGTATTTTTTTGTTTTGTTAGCTTATTTAAAATTTGAGTTTGTTGTTGGCTTATGGTGTTATACATATTACTGCAATTAAATTATGTAAAAAAACCATTTCTAAATGAAATGGTTTAAACTATAAATTATTTATTTTTTTTAGCTCTGCGCTCTCTGGCAATTAAAGTATTTTTCATTAACATGGCAATCGTCATAGGTCCTACTCCTCCAGGAACAGGTGTTATCCATGATGCTTTTTCGGCCACCTCATCAAAAGCTACATCGCCTTTAATAACATACCCTTTCGCATTTGTTTCATCGGCAACGCGTGTAATACCAACGTCAACAATTACAGCACCAGCTTTAATCATATTTGCTTTTAAAAATTCTGGCACCCCTAAAGCAGTAATAACAATATCGGCTTCGCGAGTAATTTCCTCGATGTTTTGTGTAGCAGAGTGTGTTAATGTTACCGTTGCATTTCCCGGATACGCTTTACGGCTCATTAATAAACTCATAGGCTTACCAACAATATTAGATCTACCAATAACTACTACATTTTTACCTTTGGTTTCAATTCTATTACGCTCTAATAACTGTAAAATTCCAAAAGGAGTTGCTGGAATAAATGATTCTAATTCTAGCGCCATACGACCAAAGTTTTCAGGGTGAAAACCATCTACATCTTTATCAGGATCAACAGCATTTAATACCTTTTGCTCATCAATATGTTTAGGCAAGGGTAATTGAACAATAAACCCATCAATAGCATCATTATTGTTCAATTCATTAATTTTTGCTAAAAGTTCTTCTTCAGTAGTTTCTTCGGGCAACGAAACTAAAGTAGAATCAAAACCAATTTTTTCACAGGTTTTAACTTTACTGCCTACATACGTTAAACTAGCACCGTTGCTACCAACTAAAACAGCTGCTAAATGGGGTACTTTTTCGCCACGCTGTTTCATTAAGGCCACTTCGGCTGCAATTTCGTTTTTAATTTCTTCGGATACTTTTTTACCGTCTAATAATTGCATTGTGTTGTTGTGTTTAGTTGTTTTGTTTTTTTATGAAATTGAAAACCTACAAGATTTAAAACCTTGCAGGTTGTTTAATTAGGCTTTTTTATTTACAAAATGATTTTTATTGTAATCCCATACCTTTCATTTGTCCCATCATGCGCATTAGGTTTTTACCTTGTGCACCTTGCATCATCTTCATCATTTTACTCATTTGATCGAACTGTTTAAGTAATTGATTTACTTGTTGAATATCGGTTCCTGAACCTTTTGCAATTCGTTGTTTACGTTTTGCATCTAACAACGAAGGTTTTTTGCGTTCAACCGGTGTCATTGAATGAATAATGGCTTCGATGTGTTTAAAAGCATCATCTTCAATTTCAACATCTTTTAACGCTTTACCAACGCCAGGAATCATTCCCATAAGGTCTTTCATTGACCCCATTTTTTTTACTTGTTGAATTTGACTTAAGAAGTCATCAAAACCAAATTCGTTTTTAGCGATTTTCTTTTGAATTTTTCTAGCTTCTTCTTCGTCGTACTGAGCCTGAGCGCGCTCTACTAACGAAATTACATCGCCCATACCCAAAATACGGTCGGCCATACGATCGGGATAGAACACATCTATCGCATCCATTTTTTCGCCCGTACCAATAAATTTAATGGGTTTATTTACAATTGATTTAATAGATATTGCAGCACCACCGCGTGTATCACCATCTAATTTTGTAAGTACCACCCCATCAAAATTTAAACGATCGTTAAACGCTTTGGCAGTATTTACAGCATCTTGACCAGTCATAGAATCTACAACAAACAAAGTTTCGTGTGGTTTAATAGCTGCATGAACGTTTGCAATTTCGTTCATCATTTCTTCATCAATTGCTAAACGACCAGCGGTATCAACAATAACTACGTTAAAACCGTTTTGCTTTGCGTGTTCAATAGCATTAGTTGCAATTGAAACGGCGTTTTTATTTTCTGGTTCAGAATAAACCTCAACACCAATTTGATCGCCCACCACATGCAACTGATTGATTGCCGCAGGACGGTAAATATCACAGGCAACCAATAAAGGTTTTTTATTTTTTTTGGTTTTTAAGAAGTTTGCTAATTTACCCGAAAAAGTAGTTTTACCAGAACCTTGTAAACCCGACATCAATATAACGCTTGGCGTACCCGAAAGGTTAACCCCGACAGCATCACCACCCATTAATTCTATTAATTCGTCTTTAACGATTTTAACCATTAACTGCCCAGGTTGCAACGTTGTTAAAACGTCTTGCCCAATGGCTTTTTCTTTAACACGTGCAGTAAAATCTTTAGCAATTTTAAAGTTTACGTCGGCATCAAGCAACGCACGGCGTACTTCTTTTAAGGTTTCGGCAACGTTAACTTCGGTAATTTTGCCATGACCTTTTAATATATGAAAGGCTTTATCTAATTTATCGCTTAAATTATCAAACATAGTTGTTGTATTATAACTAAAGTGCAAATATACAATAAAGTAAAAGATGTATCAAAAATTTAATTTCAACTTTAAGTCGTATAATTATTTTTTAGATAAAAAAAACTGCTACAAAAATGCAGCATTTTTAAAATTGTATTTTTTAGCTGTATTTAATAACAATTATAATTAAAGCGCTAATTAGGCTTACTAAACTGTACATTAAAGCATTTCTAAAAAAGTATTTTCTATTTCTTGCTTTAAAATAATCGCCTATTAAATAAACAAAAATAAAAGTGTAAAAACTAGGCATATAAGGTAAAAACTTACTGTTAGTAAATGCTAAAATAATGCACAAAAGGTTTATTGCGTGAATGCTTAAAATTATTTTATTGTTTTTGGTTAATTGCATGAGTCATTAAAGTTTGAAGTTTTTTTGCAAAGTAAAAAAACTTTGCAAAAATTTAAAATTTTGAAAAAGTTGTGTATATCAGCTCGAATAAAAACATTTTTAAAACAAACAAATATGTAGTATTTTTCGTAAAACTACTTAAGATGAAAAATTCAATTTACTTATTAATTATATCTCTGCTATCCTATACAAACTATTCACAAGAAAGTAGATGTAAAAAATTTCTTAAAAACAGTTTTAGTAACATTATATATGACAAATTTATTTCAGTTGTTAATAAAGATACTATAAAACTAAATGAAGTAAAATATGATTGTGTATATACTGCTATGTATACAAAAAAAATAATGTTTGATAAATTTGGAAAATGGCATAAAGAAATTTATGTTAATAATGAAACACATCCGATTTTAGTTTGGGAAAACATACAATTGTTTCCAAAAGACTCTACAAAATTTACAATTGCAACTAATGGTTTAGAATCACCAGAAGCTATCTACGCTTCAATTTTAATTTTTGACAAAGAAAACAATGACTTACTTGCCGAAAGTTCAACTTATCGTGATAAATTAGTTACTCTTTTCGGGCAATTCATAATTCAAGAAAATCCTAAAAAAGTAGATTTTTATGAATTATATTGGAAACAAGTTGATCCAAAGCACTGGAATGATTTACAGAGATTTAAAAAAAACAAAAACTAACAAAAAACGCCCCTTTTACAAGAGGCGTTTTCATATTTTACATTCTATTTGGAACATCAATTCCTAACAAAGCAAAGGCATTTTTAATAGTTTGTGCTACTTTGTTTGATAATTGTACACGGAATACTTTTTTATAGGTATTTTCTTCTCCTAAAATAGATACCGATTGGTAAAACGAGTTGTATTCTTTAACCAAATCGTAGGTGTAATTAGCAATTAACGCCGGACTGTATGTTTTGGCTGCTTGCTGAATAACATCAGGGAATTGCTCTAATATTTTAATCAACTCTTTTTCTTTTTCGTGAAGAGATTTCTCGACTTCGCTCGAAATGACATTAGAAAAATCAAAATCGGCTTTGCGTAAAATTGATTGAATACGTGCATAGGTATATTGAATAAACGGACCTGTGTTTCCTGCAAAATCTACCGATTCTTTAGGATCGAACAAAATACGTTTTTTAGGATCTACCTTTAAAATATAATATTTCAAGGCACCTAAACCTATGATTTGGTATAAACTATCTTTTTCTTGGGTAGATAAGCCATCTAACTTACCTAATTCTTCCGAAATTTCTTTGGCAGTAACGGTCATATCATTCATTAAATCATCGGCATCTACAACAGTTCCTTCGCGCGATTTCATTTTTCCCGATGGTAAATCAACCATTCCGTAAGATAAATGATACAAATGTTCTGCCCAATCGTAACCTAATTTTTTTAGAATTAAGAACAATACTTTAAAGTGGTAATCTTGCTCGTTACCAACGGTGTACACCATTCCACCGACATCAGGAAAATCTTTTACACGTTGAATAGCTGTACCAATATCTTGAGTCATATAAACCGAAGTACCATCGGAACGCAACACCAATTTTTCATCTAAACCATCGGCAGTTAAATCAATCCAAACCGAATGATCTTCTTTTTTATAAAAAATTCCTTTAGCTAAACCTTCCTCAACCACATCTTTTCCTAACAAATAGGTATTGCTTTCGTAATAATTACAATCGAAATCTACGCCGATGCTTTTATACGTGGCTTCGAAACCATCATAAACCCATTGGTTCATTTTTTTCCAAAGATTTACAACTTGCTCATCGCCTGCTTCCCATTTACGAAGCATTTCTTGAGCTTCAAGCATTAACGGAGCTTGTTTTTTAGCTTCATCTTCGGTTAAACCTTTTTCAATTAATTGGTTAATTTCTGTTTTGTAAGCTTTATCAAATTCCACATAATAATTACCAACTAATTTATCGCCTTTTAAACCTGTTGATTCTGGCGTTTGGTTGTTTCCAAACTTTTCCCAAGCCAACATTGATTTACAAATATGTATACCGCGGTCGTTAATAACTTGGGTTTTATATACTTTTTTGCCTGAAGCTTTTAAAATTTGAGCTACCGAATAGCCTAAAAGAACGTTACGTACGTGTCCTAAATGCAAAGGTTTATTGGTGTTTGGCGATGCATATTCTACCATAACCGCTTTGGCATTTGTGTTAATAGGTTGGTACCCAAAAGTAGTATTATTGTATATTGAATTAAAAAAATGGGTGTAATATCCATTTGCAATTACAATATTTAAAAAGCCTTGTACTACGTTAAATTTTGATACTAAATCAACATTTTCAACAAGATACTCGCCAATTTTATTTCCAATTTCAACAGGATTGCCTTTTAATTGCTTAACCAAAGGAAATACCACCATAGTAATGTCTCCTTCAAAATCGCGTCGTGTAGCCTGAAATTCCACTCGATTGATTGTTAAACCGAATAATTGTTGAACTGCTTGCTGAATGTACGGCGTTAAAATTTGTTGTAAAGACATTGTTTTTAATTTAAAAATGAAGTTGCAAAGATAAAATTTTAAACAATTTGTTGGCTTAATAAATGTATAAGTATTTTAATTTTTATGTAACAAATTGAACACCCCGCTTACTAATTGCATAAAACAAAGCGTTTGTTTAAAATATATAGCAACGCATAACAAAAAAACAAATGAAAAAAAGGTACTTAACACTGGCATTATTACTAAGCGCAACAGTAAGCGCTTGGGCGCAACAGCCAGCCACGGGCAATGGCATAATTAAAGGTAAGGTAATTGAAAAAACATCAAAAAACGAAGTAGGTTTTGCATCGGTTGCAGTTTCAGCCAACGGGCAAATTGTTTCGGGTGGATTATCAGAAGAAGACGGATCGTTTACAATTACGAATTTACCTAATACTGCTGTTGAAGTTTCGGTTGAATATATTGGATTTAAAACTTATAAAAACACTATAAATTTATCAAACCAAAAAACGATAGATTTAGGTAGCATTTTATTGGAAGCCGATGAACAAGTTTTAGATGCCGTGGTTATTAATGCTGAACGCAGTACCATGGAACAATTGGTTGATAGAAAAGTGATTCGCGTTGGGAAAGATTTAACAACTGCAGGCGCAACTGCTTCTGATATAATGAACAACATTCCATCGGTAAACGTGGATCAAGACGGAAATTTATCAATGCGTGGCAACGAAAACGTCCGTGTTTTAATTGATGGTAAACCAACACAATTAGATCCTAAAACGGTTTTAAAACAAATACCTTCTAATGCTATTGACAAAATTGAATTAATTACCAATCCATCGGCAAAATACAACCCTGAAGGTATGTCGGGCATGATTAATTTTATTTTAAAGAAAAACATGCAAGACGGTTTTAATGGTAGTTACAACGGAAATATTACGTTTGCCAAAGTTCCAAAATTTAACAACGGATTAGATTTAAACTACCGAAAAGGTAAAATTAATTTTTTTGGAAACTATAACTTTTCCGACCAAAAAACTTTGAACGATGGTATCATGACGCAGTTAGATGACATGAGTACGCAATTATTTGATATTGTTAACGATAACAAATCGCATACCTTTAAACTTGGTTTTGATTATTATTTAAACGATAAAAATACTTTTTCGGTTTACACAAACCAAACATATGCCGATGGTGTAGGTACGGTTGCAAACACACTATCTTACGTTAATACGCCATCACTTTTACAAACCGATGAATATAACGGAGCAAATAAATCACAAATTTACAATGCTGCCTATAAAAAATTGTTTGCAAAACCTGGTCAAACCTTAGATTTTGAAGTGAATTACAACAAAACAAATGACGACCAAAGTGGTTATTTTGGTATTGCGGGTAATTCGCCAACAAATTACAATGACAACAGCAACAATACGGTAAATGCAGTACAAGCAAATTTAGATTATGTGCACCCTATTAACGACGCAACTAAATTAGAATTAGGTGCCGAATACCGTAGCACCACTATTGATAACACGTACCGAACTACAAATATTATTGGTAACCAAACCAATTTTAATTACGATATGAACATTGCATCGGCATATGCTACATTTGGTTCAAAATTCAGTAAATGGGGTTACCAATTGGGCGCGCGAATTGAAAAATACGATGTACAAGCCGATTACGTAATTGGAAACGAAGCTGCTGCTTTTAACGATGATTATTTAACCGTTTATCCTTCGGCATTTTTAAGTTACACACCTACACAAACCGATTTTTTTCAAATAAGTGCTAGTCGTCGTGTAGATCGCCCTAACGCATGGCAAACCAGACCTGTACGAGATTACAGTACGCCACGTGTGGTACAAATTGGTAATCCTGAATTACAACCACAATTTACCAATTCGGTTGAATTTAACTATACCAAAATTTTTGGTGTAAAAGGCAGCGCAACTTTAGGTACTTATTACAGAATGATAAACGACCCGATTGAACGTACTTTTTATTTAGACACCTCATCTGCAGACGCTATTGCCGAAAGAAGAATGGTAATGAGCTACGGAAATTTTGATGAAGCTACAGCTTATGGTGCAGAATTATCTGCAAATTATAAGTTAACAAAATGGTGGGACGTACAGCCTAGTATTGAATACTATTATAGAAATCAACGCGGTATTGTAACCGTATTAAACACAAATACCAACGAAGGTGAATTGCAATTACGCGAAGTAAACAATGATGTTTTTAACACGCGTATGAATAATAATTTTAAAATTACAAACCAATTACGTGCTACTTTATTTGGTTTTTACCGTGGTGATGCTGTGGGCGTAAATGGAGTTATGAAAGCAATGTACAAGGTAGACACTGGTGTGCGTTATAGTTTTTGGGAAAACACAGCCAATATAAGTTTACGTTTTAACGATGTATTTAACACTATGAAAGCGCAATTTGAAAGTGATGCACCTTACCGCCAAAACGGTCAGTTTAGATGGGAGAGTCAATCGTTGTTTGTAGGATTTCAATACATGTTTGGAAGTGCTAAAAACAAGGCTTTACAACGTAAATACCGAGATACAAATGAAGTACAAAAATCTGGTGGCTTCTTTTAAAAAAACAAAAAAAAACCGATTGAATTTTTTCAATCGGTTTTTATATTTTTAGTTAAATCGGTAATGCAAACCTAAACCTACATTTAAGTAACTACCTGGCCCTACTTTCATTGTTGTACCTGCAAAATTAAAATGTTGGCTAAATTGTTGTACAAAAGTTCCATCAACAAAAACACCAATGCTTTCGTTAAAATTAAAGGTAGGCTTAATACCAATTTGTGCAACACCTACTTCTTCTTTCTGAGTGGTAAATTCGCTTTTACCCAAACCTAAACCTAAACCTGCATGCGCATTTACTTCAAATGCTTGTGCTGAACCATTTGCTGCAGCTAAAATATTATATGAACCTTCTAACACAATTTTAGTATAAGTAACCCCTACACCGTCAATATCTTTATGTGTAAATTTTGAATTTGCAACTGTACCTCTTAATGCCCAAACATCGTTAAAATGATAATTTACGCCTAATTGAGCAAAATTAAATCCGCTAAAATCACCCGCGTTAATCCCCTCAGTTGGACTTAAAACATTATTTAAACCATATTGAGCTTCAACGCTTAATTTTTCAACAAAACTACCTGATTGAACTACCTGTGCATGTAAGCTGTTAAAAGCTATTAAACTAGCGGCAACAAAAATGCCTTTCACTAATTTTTTCATAAACTATTTTTATATTTTAATTTAAAAGGCAATTTAAAACTTTTTTAAATAATATCTCTATTTAAACCATTGAATTAAGATATTGTTTCTTTTCTAAGTACTTTTCCTGTTGGCGTTTCTTTAAATCTATCTATAAAAATAGTTTCGCGAGGCGTTTCGTATTTTTCTAAGCTTTCAAATGCTTCTGGTACTAATTTATAAGGTGCGTGTTCTATAACTAACACTAATTTTTCACCTAAATGTGCGTCTTCTTTACCAATTACAAAAAAACGAAAAGGAATGTATTCTGCTAATTTTTGTTCAATTGCTTCGGGGACTAATTTAACGCCACCGCTATTTACAATATTATCGTAACGGCCAATCCATTTAAATTGAATATCGTTTGGCATTTCAACAATATCAGTAGTTTCAATTAAATAATTAGCAATTTGTGGGGCTTCAATCACCAAACAACCGTTTTGGTTTTGTGAAATGGTTACATGAGGTAAAACAGTAAAAAATGGGTCGTTTATTTTTTTTGCAGCAATATGTGTAATAGTTTCTGTCATTCCGTACGTTTCATACACATTAACCATCATGTTTTCAAGCATTTGCTTTGTTTGTTCATTTAATTTTGCGCCGCCCACAATCAAGGTTTTGCATTGCTCTATTTGCGTAATTGAATTGTGAACTTGTAACGGAACCATTGCAACAAAATCGTATATTTTATCGTTGTTTTTTAATGGTTCTTTGTTTGGACACACAAAATCGAGTTCTAACCCAAGTAAAATGGCTCTTACAAACATCATTTTCCCTGCAATATAGCGTGTTGGCAAACACAATAAGGCTTTATCTTTAGGTTGCAATTTAAAAAATTCGCCCGTAGCTAAGGCCGAAACGCACATTGCTTGTTTACTTAAATTTATTTCTTTTGGTTTACCTGTAGTACCAGATGTAGTAAGTGAAATATAATTTTTTGAATCAAACCATTCAAGTATTAAATTCCCTAAATCTTTTTCATGTGCTTCGCCATCGCGTATTAAGGTAATGGCCAATTCACATAAACTTTCTTTGGTATAGCACCGTCCGTTAAGTTTAAAATCGGGGTGAATAGTAATTTTTTTTTCCATTGCTAAAACGGTTTAAAAAGTTTCTTTTTCCAGTTTACCCAATTGTATTTTTTATAAAAAACAAACAACAAGATAGGTAAAATTACAAAAACTTGTGCAATCATTTCATAAATATTTGCATTTCCGTTAAAAACAAATAAGGCATCGGTTTGAAAAACTGCCGAAGGCGAAGTTACCAACAAAGCCCCCATTAAATTATTTGCTGCATGAAATCCTAAAGCTAGTTCTAAACCATCGTCTAACAACGTAATTAAACCTAGAAAAAAGCCGGTACCTATGTAAAAAACCATCATAGATAAACCTATACTTGAAACTTCGGGGTTGCTTAAATGCATTAATCCAAAAATTACCGATGTAATTATTAGTGCGACTGCCTTACTTTTTGTAGCGTAAGCACTAAATTGCATAAAATAACCTCTAAAAAAAAACTCTTCAAAACTGGTTTGTATAGGTATAAAAATTATTGAAATAAGCAGTAATGTTAAAAATGCATTGCCATTAAATTGAAATTGAAAACTTGTAGGATCTAATAAATAACTTATTGCAAATAACACTATATTGATTAATACCCAAATACTAAACGAAAACAAAATACGGTTATAATCAATTTTTAATCGACTAGTTGTAAGTTGTTTTATTGAATATTTATGAATAACAACCCACCATCCAAATAACAATATTAAAAAAAATGCAAAAGGAATTAACAAGCTGAAAAAGGTGAAATTTTTCCCCATTTTGTTAATAGAATCTTGAATCATGGCACCAGCATCTAACGACAAAACATTTGATACAATAACATTTAAGGCCATAAAACCTAAAAAACAAAATACAAAAGGAATGTATTTTAAAATATTTGGGGTATCTTTTTTAAACTGTTCTAAATACATAAAAATGATTATTTGTTTTACGAAGTTAACTAAATTTGCAAAAAAAGATACCCCATGATTAAGATTTATCACAACCCTAAATGCAGTAAGTCTCGCGAAGGATTATGCATGCTTCAAGACCTTAACACTCAGGTTGAAATTATTAACTACATCAAAGAACCTTTAACTTTTAACGAAATTGAAGTACTTTTAAAACTTTTAAATATTGCCCCAATAGATTTAGTTAGAACAAAAGAAACCATTTGGAAAGAACAATTTAAAGACAAAAATTTAAGTACAAATGAAATAATACAAGCAATGGTTGATTTTCCGCAATTAATAGAACGTCCCATTGTTGTAAACAACAACAAAGCTGTAATTGCACGCCCAACCGAAAAAATTAAAGAAATTTTATAATTCTTTTTTAACTAAAAACCCATTAAATTAAGGCTGCCATTTAACATTAATTTTAGAAAAAGTAAACAAACAGCATTTACTTTTGTGTAACTTAAATTTAAAAATTTATGAAAGCAATAACTTATGCTTTTTGTACGCTTTTTGCATGCGCCACAACGGCCGTTTTTTCGCAAGAAAAAAGTCAATACACAGTTACAGGTAATGTAGTTGAAAAAGCTACAAACATACCCTTAGAATATGCCAGTATAACCATTGAAAGCACTACAAATACTACAAATATAACAGGCGACGTTACCGATATTAAAGGTAATTTTAGCATACCTGTTACACCTGATACTTACAAAATTAAGATTGAATATTTAGGCTACAAAACATTTACTTTTGAACCTAAACAAATTACGGACGATTTAAATTTAGGAACCATAACTATTGAGGGCGATGACGAAGTTTTAAGCGCCGTTGTTATTGAAACAAAACGTGCTGCCGTTGAATTAAAACTAGATAAGCGCATATACAACGTTGGTGATAACGCTATAGTAAAAGGAGGCACAGCAAGCGATGTGTTAGATAATATTCCGTCTGTAGAAGTAGATTCAGAAGGAAATGTTAGCCTTCGCGGCAACGAATCGGTTCGTGTTTTGATTGATGGAAAACCTTCTGGAATGGCTTCAAATATTGCCGATGCTTTAAAAATGATTCCTTCAGAATCGTTAGATCGTGTTGAAGTTATCACAAACCCATCTGCGCGTTATGAAGCAGAAGGTGGCGCTGGTATCATTAACATCATACTTAAAAAAGGCAGCAACAGTGGTGTAAACGGTAGCATTACTGCTAATATTGGCGATCCGTTAAGCTACGGTAGCAATGCAACTTTAAACTATCGCAAAAAAAACTACAATTTTTACACTAATTTAGGATATAGTAAAAACAAAACCTTTGGTAATTCAACAAACGAATCGCAATACTTTGATGAAAACGGCAACACTACAAGTTTTGTTGACGAATACTCTAAATCAACACGTAACAGAGAAAGTTTTAACGGTAATTTTGGTTTTGATTGGAACTTAACCGATAAATTAACTTGGACCCAAGGATTTACGTACCGAAAGGGTTCAGGCGATAATCCGCGAGATTTAAATTACAGCAATTATGATGCGGATAAAAATTTAATCTACAGAAACATTCGTCATACCGAAGAAAAAGATAACAGCCAAACTGTTGAATACACTACAGATTTTACTTATAAATTCAACGACAAAGGACATCAATTGTACGTATCGGGAAGTATCAACAAAAATAACGATAATGAAGATGCTAATATCGCTACAATAAATCAAGTAAATGAACTTTTAGCGCAAGATGTAACTTTTGCAAAAGAAGATGAATTGCGCAGAATTGCCAGAGTAGATTACGTATTGCCTTTTAATGAAAACAGCCAGTTTGAGGCTGGTTATCTTGGAAATTTCAACGAAATTGAAACCAAATTTAACATTAACACACTAAATAGTGGCGGTGTTTTAGAACCCAACGATTTGTTTAAAAACAATTTAGAGTACATTGAAAAAGTACATGCGCTTTACACCCAATACGGCAACAAAATCAACAAATTTGGTTATATGTTAGGATTACGATGGGAAGCAACAGAAATTGATGTAAACCAACTAATTACAAACGATTATAACAATAAAAAATACAATAACTTTTTTCCAAGTGCTTTTTTAAACTACGAAGTATCGAACAACGAAAATTTAACATTGAGTTATAGTCGTAGAGTACGCAGACCACGTGGAAGAATGTTAAACCCTATATCAAATTATTCAAGTTCTATTAACTTTTTTAAAGGAAATCCAGATTTAGATCCTGCATTTACAAATGCTTTAGATTTTGGATACATGAAAAAATGGGGGCAATTAACATTAAACACATCTATTTATTACAACCATACTACAGATGCTACACAATTTGTACGTAGAGTTGATGGTGTAAACGAAGAAGGTATTCCTGTTACAATTACGGGCCCAGTTAATTTAGCAACTGAGTATAGATATGGTTTTGAACTAAATGCTAATTACAATCCTTTCCGTTGGTGGCGAATTAATGCAAATGCAAACTTATTCCAAGTTTCAACTCGTGGCGATTATTCATATGTTAATTATGAAGGTAATTCCGTTTATCAAAATTTTGACAACGATGCATTCACTTGGAATGGTAGAATTAATTCACGTGTTACGTTACCAACTAAAATAGATTGGCAAACAAATTTCATGTATAGTGGTGCTCAAAAAACGGCACAAGGTAAAGTTTTAGGCGTGGCTTCGGTTAACATGGCTTTAAGTAAAGAAGTGTTAAAAGATAAAGGTACAATTGCTTTAAATGTACAAGATGTTTTTAATTCAAGAAAACGCATGTACGAAACCAGTATAGCACAAATAAATTCTTATGCCGAAATGCAATGGCGTGAAAGAACCATAAACTTATCGTTCACTTATAGATTTAATCAAACAAAAGCAGATCGACAAAAAGAACAACGCAAACAATCATCTGGCGAAGATATGGAAGAAATGATGTAATTTTAAAAAGCTTGAAACTTGTTTTCAAGCTTTTTTTATCAATCTAAAAAAGTAATTATTTTGAATAAAACAGTTAAAGGTATTATATATGTAGCGCTTGGTGCAAGTAGTTATGGAATGTTAGCTACGTTTGTAAAACTAGCATATACACAAGGTTACACAACTGCCGAGGTTACCTCAGCTCAATTTTTAATTGCAATTATTTGTTTACTTTTTATAAGCATGTTTATATCAACAAAAAAAGCGACTAAGACTGAAAAATTACAGCTTATTCTTAGCGGCACATCAATGGGATTTACAAGTGTATTGTATTATATGTGTGTAAAATATGTAAATGCGTCTGTTGCAGTAGTTTTGTTAATGCAATCGGTTTGGATTGGTGTTTTTATTGAAACCGTATTAACTAAGAAAAAACCAACGCTTGCAAAAATTGTTGCAGTATTTTTGGTATTGTTTGGTACTCTGCTAGCAACAAACGTTACTAGTAAAACATTACAATTTAACACATTGGGATTTGTTTTTGGTTTTTTATCGGCTATTTCATTTGCAATTACACTATTTAGCACCAATAGTATTGCCATAAAACTACACCCAATACAACGCAGTTTATACATGCTATATGGTGGTGCAGCTATTGTAATAACATTTGCATTAATTACCCAAATTTTACCTACTTACTTTAACACTCATGTAATCAACAATCAATTTATTACATTTAAAAAAATAGATTTCAGCATTTTATATACATGGGGCATTTTGTTGGCTTTATTCGGTACCATTTTACCCCCTATTTTATTAAATAAAGGATTTCCGTTAACTGGTGTAGGTTTAGGTAGTATTGTTTCAGCTTTGGAATTGCCAGTTTCGGTAACATTTGCTTTTTTTCTATTGAATGAAAAAGTACTGTTTTTACAATGGATTGGTATTTTAATAATATTATTTGCTGTGTTGCTTATTAATTTAAATTTCATTCAAAAAAAATAAACAAACGTTTAAATTTTAAAAATCTGTTACCCTTGTTAACAGATTTTTTTTGTTTAAATATTAATTTTATTTAACTTTGATTAAACATATTTAAACACTAATTTAATTTTATTTACAAATGCACGCAAAACTACCTACACTTTGCCCCAGTTGCGAAACGATATTAAACGTATCGCAATTAAGTTGTGAAAACTGCCAAACCGTAGTACAAGGTAGTTATCCCTTACCTATTTTTTTAAAATTATCACCCAAAGAACAAGAATTTATTTTGCAATTTTTTTTAACAAGTGGTAGTTTAAAAGAAATGGCCTCACAATTAGGTGTTAGCTACCCAACCGTTCGCAATCAGTTAGACGATACCATTCAACATATTAAAGAATTAACTTTATAAACATGAAAAAAATAATAAACCCAATTGCTTTTTTTAACGATAAAAAATTACTTGTTTTTAATATAATTGTTTTTTTGGTTGGAACAATAACTTCGGTATATATGCGTGGTTGGTTTGATCATACTTTTCATTTATCCTTTAGAACCGAAATAAATTTTTATAAAACAATTGTTGAAAATACATTTTGTTCTTTTTTGTTAACCCTTTTTGTTTTTTTTGCTGGTAAAATCATTAATAAAAAAACGCGATTTTTAGATGCTTTAAACCTATCTTTTTATGCTCGCATCCCTTTTTACTTAATGGCATTAACCAATTTTAACGGTCAATTCAGTAAATTAACAGCGCAAATGGTTTCTAAAAATAGCATTACAGTAAATTTACCTTCAACAACTAGCGAATACGTTTTTTTAATAGCAACATCGTTTTTTAGTTTACTTGTTGTTATTTTTCAAATTATTACACTTTATAAAGGCTTTAAAACCATTTCTAACGCAAAAAAAACAACCGATTATTTACTTTTTATTGTTTTTTTAATTGTGTCGATGTTTATTTCAACCATTATTCTAAAAAATATCTAATCATGAAAAATATACTTTTTTTATACTTGTTTATAATTAGTTTTACAAGTCATGCACAAATTGAAGGAACTTGGAGCGGTAATATTGAATTACCAACATCAAAATTGCCCTTTGTTTTACATATTACAACAGAAAACAATACCTTAAAAGCAACTGCCGATAGTCCAGACCAAGGCGCATACGGCATAAATATTCAAGAAATTAAATTTGAAAACAATAAATTGTTTTTAAAAGACGCGCGTATGTTTATGACTTACGAAGGCGATTTACTTAACAACAACATAAATGGCATTTTTAAACAAGGCGGACAAAAATTCACTTTAAATTTTACAAAAGGTGAATTTAAACGCAACCGTCCACAAGAACCCCACCCCCCATTTAACTATAAAATAGAAGAGGTTACTTTTGAAAACAAAGCATCTAAAATTAAATTAGCAGGCACATTAACCATGCCTAGTACAGGAAAAAATTTCCCTGCAATTGTTTTGGTTTCGGGCAGTGGGCCGCAAGATAGAAACGAAGAGCTTTTTAACCATAAACCGTTTTGGGTAATTGCTGATTATTTAACAAAACAAGGCTATGCCGTTTTAAGATACGATGACCGTGGCGTGGGTGAATCGGGTGGTGATTTTGAAAATGCAACAACTTTTGATTTTGCTGATGACGCAAATAACGCTGTTGATTTTTTAAAATCGATAAAAGAAATAAATGCTAAAAAAATAGGTGTTTTAGGCCATAGCGAAGGCGGAATGGTTGCGCAAATAATTGCGGCACAACGTAAAGATATTGCTTTTATTGTATCAATGGCTGGTCCTGGTATTGCAATTGATGCGTTAATGCTTAAACAAAAATACGACGTAGAAAAAAGCAGTGGTGTACCTGAGCAAGCTTTAAATGCAAACCAAGTTTTATTCAGAAAAATTTACGAAATCATTAAAATGAATGATTCATCTGAAAAAATTGAACAAGAAATTACAAATTATATAAAATCGAATCCAAGCTATACCAATTTATCTAGTGAAGAAATTAAGCAGCTTACAGATTTGGTAAACAATAATTGGTTTACAACTTTTGTGCGATACAACCCTGAAAATTACTTTTCAAAAATAAAAGCAAAAGCATTAATTTTAAATGGCGATAAAGATGTTCAAGTAGCTGCAATTGAAAATTTGAACGGATGGGAAAAAGGGATGGTTCATAATAAAAAGGTTACAATAAAAAAGTATTCAAACCTTAATCATTTGTTTCAAAAAGCAAAAACAGGGATGCCCGATGAATACGGAGCCATTGAAACAACAATTGAACCTTTTGTTTTAGAAGACATTAGCAACTGGTTAAACCAAAATATTAAATAAAAAATGAATACTTTATTCACAGAAAACCAGCGTTTTAACCAATGGTGGCTTTGGTTATTAATTGTTGTTATTACAATTATTCCGGTTATAGATTTCTTTAAAAAATTCACAAATAACACCGTTTCAAAAGAAACTATTTTTGGGGTTATAATTCTTCTATTGTCAATTCTTTTCTTAGTAATCATAAAATTAAAAACAACCATTACACCTAAAACCATACAAGTAACGTTTTTTCCATTAATTAATAAAAACATTGAAATTAACACTATTAAATCAATGAATGTTATAAATTATGGTTTTGTAGGCGGTTGGGGAATTAGGTTATTTACAAAATACGGTATAGTTTACAACATAAAAGGTAAAATGGGATTACATATACAATTAAAAAACGGGAAACAATTAATTATTGGTACGCAAAAACCAACTGAATTATCTAAAATAATATCACAAATAAATTTACAATAATGTACGCAGGTTTTATAATTGCTTTTATTTTATGCTTTTTTGCTAGTATTTTAAACGAAGATAGTGCGCAAAGTTTATTATCGGGTTATAATACCATGAGCGATGAACGCAAAAAGAAGGTGAACTTTAAAGAAATTGCCAAAATTCACAAAAAAGTATTCTATGGCATTGCACTTTTTTTAACTTTAATTACCCTTTCTAATTTATTTATTAAAAACGATAATTTTTTGTTTATATCATTTGTTTTAGGCTTAAGTTGGGGCTTTGTACCGCTGTTTTTTTTAGGAAAAGAATTCGATAAAAATGTTTACAAAAATTGGGAAAAATGGTTGCAACGCATTGCACTTGCCTTTTTATTTTTTTGCGGATTAATCATAAGTATTATAATTTACTATACACCATTAAATGAATTAAGGTAACAGTAATTCAATATTTAAAACACAGATAATTTTAATAAAAAAGTAAAACTTGCTACTGCTTGTTTTACTTTTTCTGTTCTATATATAATATATTTGTAAACTGATAAAATTAAAATCATGTCTACAAAGGAAAAAGTAAAAAAAGAAACCCCGTTAATGCAACAATACAATCAAATTAAAGCAAAATACCCCGATGCTTGTTTGCTTTTTCGTGTGGGCGATTTTTACGAAACCTTTGGTCAAGATGCTGTTAGAACAGCAAAAGTTTTAGGAATTACGCTTACAAAACGCGGTGCTGGTTCAACCAGCGAAACAGAATTAGCTGGCTTTCCTCACCATTCATTAAACGTGTATTTACCTAAATTAGTTAAAGCAGGTTTACGCGTAGCTATTTGCGATCAATTAGAAGACCCTAAAATGACTAAAACCATTGTAAAACGTGGCGTTACCGAGCTGGTTACACCTGGTGTTACTACCAACGACGAAGTTTTGCAATCTAAAAGCAATAATTTTTTAGCAGCTTTACATTTTGGCACCAAAAACATTGGAATTGCATTTTTAGATGTTTCTACAGGTGAATTTTTAACATCGCAAGGCAACCAAGAATACATAGATAAATTACTACAAAATTTTAAACCAAGCGAAGTTTTAGTCCAAAAAGGTAATAAAAACCATTTTTTACATCAATTTGGAAGCGATTTTAACTTATTTTATTTAGAAGATTGGATTTTTAAAACCGATTACGCAAACGAAACCTTAACCAATCATTTTAAAACAAATTCGTTAAAAGGTTTTGGAATTGATGAATTACAAGAAGGAATTATATCGTGTGGAGCCATTTTATATTATCTATCCGAAACGCAACACAATAAAATTCAACACATTACCAATATTCAACGAATTGCCGAAGACGCTTATGTTTGGATGGATCGTTTTACCATTCGCAATTTAGAACTTTACGGATCGGCTAACGAAAACGCCACTACCCTTTTAGATGTTATTGATAAAACCTTATCACCAATGGGTGGTCGTTTGTTAAAACGATGGCTTGCCTTGCCTTTAAAAGATATTGATGCAATAAACAAACGATTTGATGTAGTTGATTATTTCAAAACAAATACCGACGTTTTACAAAATTTTCAATACCAAATTAAACAAATTTCAGATTTAGAACGATTGATTTCTAAATTGGCAACAGGTAAAATATCTCCTCGTGAATGTGTAATTTTAAAGGAAAGTTTAGATGCAATTATCCCTTTAAAAGAAGCTGCTTTACAATCTAAAAACGAAGCTTTAAAAGTTATTGGCGATAATTTACATGCTTGTGAGTTACTGCGCGAAAAAATTAAAAACACCATTTCTGCCGAAGCTCCTGTTGCTTTAAACAAAGGAAATGCCATTGCAACAGGTGTAAACGAAGAGTTAGATGAATTGCGAAACATATCACAATCGGGCAAATCGTTTTTAGAAGCCATTGAACAACGCGAAAGCGAAACAACAGGAATTCCTTCATTAAAAGTTGCTTTTAATAATGTGTTTGGATATTATATTGAAGTAAGAAATACGCACAAAGAAAAAGTTCCTACTAATTGGATACGTAAACAAACCCTTGTAAGTGCAGAACGATATATTACCGAAGAACTTAAGGAATACGAAACTAAAATTTTAGGTGCCGAAGAACGCATTTCTAAAATTGAAGCTGAAATTTATGAAAAATTCATCATGTGGTGTGCGCAGTACATTCAACAAGTACAGTTAAACGCGCAACTTGTTGCCCAGTTAGATTGTTTGCAATCGTACACGCAACTGGCAACCGAAAACAATTACGTTCGTCCTATTATTGAAGAAAGTTTTGTTTTAGATATTAAAGACGGTCGACACCCAGTTATTGAAAAACAATTACCTGTTGGTACACCTTACATTGCAAACGATGTTTTTTTAGATACCGAAACACAACAAATCATTATGATTACAGGTCCTAACATGTCTGGTAAATCGGCAATTTTACGCCAAACAGCTTTAATTGTTCTTCTGGCTCAAATGGGCAGTTTTGTACCAGCAAGTTACGTACAAATGGGAATTGTTGATAAAATTTTTACTAGAGTTGGTGCATCGGATAACATTTCAATGGGCGAATCAACTTTTATGGTAGAAATGAACGAAACTGCTTCTATCTTAAATAATTTAACCAATCGCAGTTTGGTTTTACTTGACGAAATTGGTCGTGGAACATCAACTTACGACGGAATTTCGATAGCTTGGGCCATTGCCGAATACATTCATGAACATCCACAAAAAGCAAAAACGTTATTTGCAACGCATTATCACGAACTAAACGATATGCACGAACAATTTAACCGTATAAAAAACTACAATGTATCGGTTAAAGAACTAAAAGATAATGTGCTTTTTTTACGAAAATTAATTCCTGGAGGCAGTGCTCATAGTTTTGGTATACATGTTGCAAAAATGGCTGGAATGCCCAATTTGGTGGTCCAAAAGGCTCAAAAAATATTAAAAAAATTAGAAGCGAGTCATAAAAGTGAATCAACAACAAATGCTTTAAAACAAGACGATTTACAGTTATCTATTTTTAATTTAGACGATCCCATTTTAGAAGAGATTAGAGAAGAAATTGTAAGTTTAGACATAAATACGTTAACACCTGTAGAAGCTTTAATGAAATTAAACGAAATTAAAAAAATGGTAAGCCGTAAATAATGTTAATTAAAAAAAACAAAACGTATCGTAAAACGCGATATGTACTTTACAAAGAAACTTTAATAGATTTTAAAGAACATTTTTGGGCTTTCTTAGGATCTTTTGTAGGATTGGGAATTGTAAGTTTTTTACATTTCGAAATTCTATCAAAATACGACTTAACCTTAATAATTGGCTCATTTGGCGCAAGTTGTGTATTGATTTATGGTGCTATTAACAGTCCGTTGGCACAACCCAAAAATTTATTTTTAGGTCATATAATTTCAGCATGCATAGGAGTAACTATTTACAAATTAATAGGTACTTATATTTGGATAGCAGCGCCACTTGCAGTATCCTTATCAATTATTTTTATGCAAATGGCAAAGGCATTACATCCACCCGGAGGTGCAACAGCTTTAATTGCTGTAACCGGAGGGAGTAGTATCACAAAACTAGGTTATATGTATGTAATATCACCTGTATTAACAGGCGTAATTATTTTATTTTTAGTAGCTTTACTTTTTAACAACATACCACATAAAAGGCAATATCCTCATAAAACAACACATCGGTTTAATAAAAAATTTAATTATTTTAAATAAAACCGTACTTATAATAAAAAAAACAAAAAAATAGCATAAAAAACCTATTAAATAATTTTCATTAAATCAATAACATATGCTATTTTTGTACATTAAAACAACATACAACAATACATGAGTACAACTAAAAAAATTCAATCGGCTTTAATTTCAGTATTCGATAAAACAGGATTAGAACCGATTGTAAAGGAATTACATAAAAATCAAGTAACTATTTATTCAACTGGCGGAACCGAAACATTTATTAAAGAATTAGGAATACCAGTTGTTGCTGTTGAGGATGTTACATCTTACCCATCTATTTTAGGTGGACGTGTAAAAACGTTACACCCAAAAATTTTTGGTGGTATTTTAAACCGTCAAGACAACCCATCAGACGTGCAACAAATGCAAGAATATGCAATTCCCCAAATTGATTTAGTAATTGTAGACTTGTATCCATTTGAAAAAACGGTTGCTTCTGGCGCAGATGAATCGGCAATTATAGAAAAAATTGATATCGGTGGAATTTCATTAATTCGCGCTGGTGCTAAAAATTTTAAAGACACCGTTATTGTAGCATCTGTTGAAGAATACAAAACATTTTTAAATTTTTATGTTGAAGAAAACGGAGCTACAACATTGGCTCAACGTAAATATTTAGCTGCAAAAGCATTTCATACCTCGTCTCATTACGATGGTGCTATATTCAATTATTTTAACCGTGAAATAAATGAACCAATATTAAAAATAAGCACAAATGAGGCGCAAACACTACGTTACGGCGAAAACCCACACCAAAAAGGAACTTTTTTTGGAAATTTTAACGAATTGTTTGAAAAATTACACGGAAAAGAATTATCTTACAACAATTTATTAGATGTTGATGCTGCTGTAAATTTAATGAATGAATTTAAAAACGATGCTCCAACATTTGCAATCTTAAAACACAACAACGCTTGTGGTGTAGCACAAAAACCTACAATGAAAGAAGCTTATTTAGCTGCTTTAGCTGGTGATCCTACATCTGCTTTTGGTGGTGTTTTAATAGCAAATGGGAACATTGATAAAGATACCGCTGAAGAGGTAAATAAATTATTTTGCGAAATTGTAATTGCGCCTAGCTATGATGCAGAAGCTGTTACCATTTTACAAGAAAAGAAAAATAGAATTATTTTAGTTATTAAAGATATTGAATTACCTAAAACACAAGTACGTACTTGTTTAAACGGTATTTTATTTCAAGATAAAGATAATGTTACCGATACTAAAGAACATTTAACAAATGTTACCAGTTTAGTACCAACTGCTGAACAAGTAAAAGATTTATTATTTGCATCAAAAATATGTAAACACACTAAATCTAATACTATTGTATTGGCAAAAAACAAACAGCTTTGTGCTTCTGGTACAGGGCAAACATCTAGAGTTGATGCGCTTCGTCAGGCAATTGAAAAAGCAAATTCCTTTGAATTTAATTTAGAAGGCGCAGTTATGGCTAGCGACGCATTTTTTCCATTCCCTGATTGCGTGGAAATTGCTAAAAACGCAGGTATTTCTGCGGTTATTCAACCAGGTGGATCAATTAAAGACAATTTAAGCATTGATTATTGTAACGAAAACCAAATGGCTATGGTAACCACTGGTATTCGTCACTTTAAACATTAAAATAAAATACAAAATAGTTTAACTTAACACCATTTAGAAAAAAATATGGGATTTTTTGATTTCATGACCGAGGAAATTGCTATGGACCTTGGTACTGCAAATACTTTAATAATACATAACGGTAAGGTTGTGATTGACAGCCCTTCTATAGTTGCACGTGATCGCGTTTCTGGCAAAATTATAGCTGTTGGGCACGAAGCTAGCTTGATGCAAGGAAAAACGCATGACAATATTAAAACAATTAGACCTTTAAAAGATGGTGTAATTGCCGATTTTGATGCATCTGAAAAGATGATAAGTTTATTTATTAAAAGTATACCTGCATTAAAAAAACGATTATTTACACCTGCTTTACGTATGGTTGTTTGTATACCTTCTGGTATTACAGAAGTAGAAATGCGCGCTGTAAAAGAGTCATGTGAACGTGTAAATGGTAAAGAAGTTTACTTAATTCACGAACCTATGGCTGCAGCAATTGGTATTGGTGTAGATATTATGCAACCAAACGGTAATATGATTGTTGATATAGGTGGTGGTACTACCGAAATTGCAGTTTTAGCATTAGGAGGAATTGTTTGTGATAAATCTGTAAAAATTGCAGGTGACGTATTTACAAATGATATTATTTACTACATGCGTACACAACACAACTTATTTGTTGGTGAAGGTACTGCCGAAAAAATTAAAATAGAAATTGGTGCTGCAATTGAAGATTTAGACCAAGGCCCAGAAGATTTAATGGTACAAGGTAGAGATTTGTTAACAGGTAAACCAAAACAGGTTAATGTATCATACCGTGAAATTGCAAAAGCATTAGATAAATCAATCCAACGAATTGAAGACGCTGTAATGGAAACTTTATCGCAAACACCACCTGAATTAGCTGCAGATATCTACAATACAGGTATTTACTTAGCTGGTGGTGGTTCTATGTTAAGAGGTTTGGATAAACGTATTTCACAAAAAACAGATTTACCTGTTTATATTGCTGAAGATCCTTTACGTGCAGTTGTACGTGGTACAGGCATTGTAATAAAAAATATTGAAAAATTTAAAAGCATTCTTATAAAATAATACAGCCAAATTAGTATGCAGCAAATTATTTATTTTATATCAAAAAACAGTACTAAGCTACTGTTTTTGCTGCTTTTAGTAGTTTCGATTTATTTAACGGTACAAACGCACTCATACCACCTTAGTCAAGTTGTAAATAGTGCCAATGTTGTATCGGGATCTATATATGAAAAAACCAATAGCGCAACCGAATATTTACATTTAAAAGTAGAAAATGATCGTTTAGCAGAAGAAAATGCTAAAATGAAACAAATTTTATACAACAGTCAATTAATTGTTGATAGTACTTTTGCTGTTAACCCTGAAATCCGTATTGCACAAGATTACAAACTTTTCAATGCAAAAATTATAAACAACACATATTACAAAAAAAACAATTATTTAACCATTAAAGGAGGCAAAATTAATGGTATAAAAAAAGATATGGGGGTTATAAATGCAAAGGGAGTTATTGGTATTGTTGAAAATGTATCTAATCGATACGCAACTATTCAAAGTATTCTAAACACTAAAACTAAAATTGGAGCTAAAATTAGTAAAACAAATCATTTTGGTACAATAACTTGGGACGGAAAAAATACAGGAATTGTACAACTTACCGATATTCCTAAACTAGCATCGTTACGAAAAGGCGATTCTATTGTTACTGGTGGTATTTCAACCATTTTCCCAGAAAACGTACCAGTTGGTGTAGTAGACAAAGTGTTTACATCAAAAAAATCTAACTTTTACACTATTAACGTTCGTTTATTTAATGACATGACAAACATAAGTTCTGTTTATTTAATTGAGCACGTACATATTAAAGAAATTTTACAACTTGAAGAAGATACATTAAAAAATGAATAATACTACCATTTTAAATGCCACACGCTTTATTTTACTTGTATTTTTTCAGGTAACAATTTTTAACAACATTCATTTTTGGGGTATTGTTACCCCGTATCCATATATTTTATTCATTTTATTATATCCATTAAATACAAACAAGCATCTTGCTATAATTTTTAGTTTTATGCTTGGTCTTATATTAGATTTGTTTAATAATTCAGGGGGCGTACATGCTACAGCTTGTATTACTTTGGCGTTATTCCGCGAAAATTTACTAAAAATGGCGTTTGGTTACAGCTATGAATTTCATATGATGCGTATTACTGATAAGTTTTCGTCAGAATTAGTTACGTATATTGTACTTGGTGTACTTATACATCACACCATACTTTTTTCACTTGAAGTTTTTAATTTCAGTTTTATTTTACAAATACTTCTGCAAATTATCACATCATCTTTTTTTACAATTTTACTCATATTACTAATTATTGGCTTAATTAAATCTACACGTAAATGAGAAAATTTTTATTTCCAATAGTAGTTATCATAGCAACAATTATTATTGTTGCTAGACTTTTATATTTACAACTTATTGATGATTCTTTTCTAAAAAAAGCAGATATTAATGCTTTAAAAATAGTATATGAATATCCTGAACGTGGATATATTTACGATAGAAATGGTCAACTATTGGTAGCAAATCAACCAAGTTATGATATAATGGTGATTCCTAATGAAATAAAAAACATTGATATTAATGAAATTTGCACCATTTTAGACATTACCACAGAAGAATATCATAAAAAAATTGAAAAAGCAAAAGTCTACTCTCCAAGATTACCATCGGTTTTCTTAGCCCAACTTTCTAAGATAGAATTTGCTGCTTTTCAAGAAAAAATTCGCCATTTTAAAGGTTTTTACATTCAAAAAAGAAATTTACGCGATTATCAAGTAGATTTTGGAGCAAATGTTTTTGGATACATTCGCCAAATAAATGAAATGGAATTACAGAAAAGACCTTATTACAAATCGGGCGAATTAATTGGTATGCGAGGTGTAGAACAAGCTTATGAAGAAGATTTACGTGGAATTAGAGGCGTTCATTACATTTTAAAAGATAAATTTAACAAAGAAATTGGTACTTATAAAGACGGAATTTACGATACCATTGCTGTTAAAGGCAACGATATTACAATTACCATTGATAAAGAACTTCAAAAATACGGCGAAGAATTAATGATTCGAAAACGCGGTGGTATTGTAGCTATTGAACCAAAAACAGGTGAAATTTTGGCTTTAATTACCGCACCAAGTTACGATCCAAGTTTACTTGTTGGTAGAGATCGATCTAAAAATTATGTAAAGATTGACAGTATACCTGGTAAACCATTTTTTGATAAAGTATTACAAGGGCAGTTTCCTCCTGGTTCTCCATTTAAAATTTTAACAGGTTTAATTGGTTTACAAGAAGAAGTTATTGATACAAATACTGGTTTTACATGTCATCACGGTTTTTATTTAGGTGGTAGATTCATTAAATGCCACGATTCTGGAACATGGAATTTACACCCAGCCATTGCAAAATCATGTAACACCTATTTTTCGCAAACGTATATGCGTATCATTAACAAATACGCAACTCCATCACAAGGTGTAGATGCTTGGCACGATCATTTAAAAAGTTTTGGTTTAGGACAGTATATGGGCTATGATTTACCTTCTGGTCAAAAAGGTCGTATCCCCGATTCTGATTTATATAATAAAGTTTACAAAGGTTGGAATTGGAAAAGCGCAACCATTGTTTCTAATTCAATTGGGCAAGGCGAAGTAGAAATGACACCTATTCAGCTAGCAAATGTAATGTGCGCAGTTGCAAACGAGGGTTATTTTTACACCCCCCACATTATTAAAAAAATAGAAAACAAAACAATTGATAAATCGTTTGTTCAAAAAAAACAAACTACAATTGATAAGCAGCATTTTAGACCAGTAATTGAAGGCTTACATGAGGTTTATTTATCAGGAACAGCTAGTCGCTTACAAATACCCGACATTAACATTTGCGGTAAAACAGGAACTGTTGAGAATTTTGCAACAGTTGACGGTGAAAAAGTAAAACTACAAGATCATTCCGTTTTCTTGGCTTTTGCCCCGAAAGAAAATCCTAAAATCGTAATTGCAGTTTTTATTGAAAATGGAGGTTTTGGTGCTACATGGGCTGGACCAATTGCATCGTTAATGATTGAAAAATATTTAAAAGGTGAAATTACCCGAACTGATTTAGAAAAAAGAATGTTAGAAGGTGATTTATCGGCCAATTATATTTCAAAAGATATTTCTGACAAGCAAAAAGAAGAAAAAGAACGATTAAGATTATTAGAAAAACAACGCCAATTAAAACTAAAAGCTAAACAAAATGGCAAAAACTAAACATTTAGCAAACCAAAGCGTAATGGCCAATGTAGATTGGTTAAGTATTTTTTTGTATGCGGTTCTTGTAATTTTTGGTTGGATGAATATCTATTCGGCTTCATTGCCTTTAGAACCTACATCTATTTTTGATTTAAGTCAAATTTATGGCAAACAATTGCTTTTCATAATAATAACTATTCCAGTAATAATTGTAATATTATCATTAGATGCTAAAGTATATGAAAAATATTCAATAATTTATTATGTAATTGGTATTGTACTTTTAATGGGTTTGTTTGTTTTTGGTAAAACAATTAAAGGACAAACAAACTGGTATCAATTTGGTGGTATAAGTATGCAACCATCGGAATTTGCTAAAATAGGTACTGCTTTATTTTTATCAAAATTCTTAAGTGAAAGCGAAAGTTTATACGGAACATTAAAAGAACAAGCCATACCAATAGGAATCATTTTTTTACCTGTAGCCTTTATTATGTTACAACCCGATACAGGTTCGGCAATGATTTTTGCAGTTTTATTTTTTGTATTGTACCGTGAAGGTTTTCCTGCATGGTACCTTTGGACAGGCTTTTTAACAATTTTGCTATTTGTACTTGCTTTATTATTAAAACCCTATGTATTAATACTTTTAATACTAGTTGGATGTACCTTACATTATTTCGTAAACAAAAGTATTAATCGCAACCCAATTGTATACGTATTGTTAGCTTTAATAATGAGCGCTTTCGTTTTTTCGGTTGATTATGTTTTTGAAAATGTATTAGAATCGCACCAAAAAGACCGTATAAATGTTTTACTTGGAGGTGATAATGTTAATATGAAAGCCGAAGGCTACAACTTAAATCAAGCAATGATTGCAATTGGTTCAGGCGGGCTTATAGGTAAAGGTTTTTTAGAAGGAACACAAACAAAAGGTGGTTTTGTACCTGAACAACATACCGATTATATTTTTACAACAGTTGGTGAAGAATGGGGTTTTGTAGGGTCGCTTCTTGTAGTGGCATGCTTTGTGATTTTGATATTACGTATTGTTTATTTAGCCGAAGAGCAAAAAAACAACTTTGCACGTATCTACGGTTATTGCGTTGCTGCCATTCTATTTATGCACTTTTTTGTGAATGTTTCTATGCTTATTGGTATTTTCCCTACAATTGGAGTTCCACTTCCATTTTTTTCATATGGAGGTTCTAGCTTAATTGCGTTTACTTTACTTTTATTTATATTTTTAAAATTAGATGCCAACAAAGTAAATGAATGGTAATGGCATAAAATTTGATGTATACATATGATTATTTAAAAAAACTTAAAATATGAAAAAAATTGTTTTTATTACTTGTTTATTATTAAGCGCAGGATATGCTGCAAATGCACAAGTAAACCAAAATAACTCACAAAATCAAAACAATACAGTTACGCAAACAGTAACTGATAGTTTAAAAACTGTGGTAAAACCTATTGAAGACGGCAATACAATGGTAACAACTACTGCAACTTTAATTAATGAAAGTACAACCACACCACCAAGCAAAACCAATTACGAAGAAGAAATTTTAAAGGCAGAAAAAGCAAAACAAAAAGCCGAAGAAAAAATGGCTAAACAGCAAGAACAAGCTGCCAAAAAAGCAAAAAAACAAGCTGAAGCTGAAGCAAAAGCTGCACAAAAAAAACAAAAAGCAGTTGAAAAAGAGTTAAAAGCGAAGGCTAAATCAGAAAAAAAAGCAGCAAGTAAAGCTAAAGCAATTGCAAAAGCTGAAGAAAATTTAAGAAAAGCTGAGAGCGATTTAAGAAAAGCTGAGTTAAAATTTGAAGAAGAAAACAATGCTTTTGAACGCAAAAAATTAAAAAACAAATTAGATGCCGAAAAAGAAATTAAAGAAAAGGCTAAATTATTTAAAATGGAAACTAAAATTTCGGAACTAAAATTAAAGGTAAACAAACAAGAACTTGAGCTTAAAAAAGCACAACTTAAATAATACAAAAAGGTGGAATTTAAAATTCCACCTTTTTTTGTTTAAAAATTACGTTTACAAGCAGAGCTAGCTAATATTATAAACCACTTCATTTGAATAATTTTCACGTTTATTTTTATCGTTTTTAATAGTTAAAAACCTCTTTTTTGATTCTTTCTCTTTTTTTACAGAGAATTTCACACTAAAAGGCAACAATTTAAGATTTTCTGTACCAAATTGCAATATTTCTGATTTTCCTTCAGTAAAAAAAAGCAGCTCACAGTATTCTAAAGTATTGTTATTGAATTTCATATTCACAAAAGAAATATCAATACCATAATTTTCTTTAGCACTTTTTACAATTAAATCTAAATCGTATGGCGATGATTTTCCAGAAACCGTAAACATACCCGAATTAGTACCTTCAAAGGCAGCTACAGCGTAAACTACTCTGGTATCTTTATTTTCGGGTTGCAAAATGAACTCATTTTTATTTTGCGCGTTTAATGAAATGCCCCATACACAAAACGCTAAATAAACAATTTTCTTCATTTTTTCTTATTTTCTTATAAAACGTTAATAGTTACATTTTTATTGTTAGAAAATATACAACGCTTATTAAAAAAATTAACTGTTTTTAATACTATTTTCGGTTTTAGATTTACTTGTTGATAATTCTTTTTTATTTGAAGTTCCTTCTTGAAACTTTTCAAAAAGTTGTTGCATTTTTTTTCTGGAAATTTCAAATTCTTCAAAAAAAGAATCAAATTGTGATTCTAAATCAATAAATTCAGATTTCAAATCGGGTATTTCTTTATAAAATTCACTCAATCCTGACAAATTATCAGCTGAATTAAAATGTGTATTATTTAAATCTTTTGAACTAGTAATAGTTGCTTTGTAAGCACCTGGATTACTTTCAGTTAAATTAATTTTAAATGCCTTAATGGGAACATTATAATTATCGATAGATTTTAATAACGATTGATTACCATTTATCAATTGCATACGTAAAGCAACAATTTTATCATCTTCAATTCTAACATTTTCAAACAAAACTTTTACTTTGTAATCATTCAACAACATTTCTTCAATTTTCTTTAAATCTTCTAAAGTTGTACCTGCATTAATTTCTACAGAAAAAGTAGTACTCACAAGGGTATTATCACTTTGCAAAGTGTTATTTTGTTGTGAAAAACTTTGCATACCAAAAAACATAAAAAGTACTAAAAACGCTGCTTTAATTATTTTTTTCATAACGTTAAATATAAAAGTTAAACAAAATAAATAGTAAATTTGATAAAAAATAACATGCGAAATTTACTGATTTTTTTCTTATTATGTTGTAATTTAACTTTTTCACAACACCATAAAAAACAAACTATTAAATACCAAAAAAACTTAAATAAATCATATTTTAACAAAAAAACATCGCCACTACAACAAAATGAAATTGCTGGCTTTAAAGGTTTAAAATTTTATGAATACAATGAAAATTTTATAGTGAACGCAACTTTAGAACAATTGTATGATCAACCTGTTTTTAAAATGCCTACATCAGGAAACTATAAACCTGATTATAAACGATTTGGAATATTACATTTTGAAATAAACAACCAAAAATTTAAACTAGAAGTGTATCAAAATTTAAGCTTAATTAGCAAAAAAGGGTTTGAAAACCATTTGTTTTTACCTTTTTTAGACGAAACAAGTGGAAACGAAACTTACGGAGCTGGCAGGTATTTAGATATTGAATTTATACCAAATCAAACAAATATTATTCTAAATTTCAATAAAGCATACCATCCCTATTGTGCGTACACAACTGGTTACTCATGCCCAATTACTCCCGATATTAACTTTTTAAACATTGCGGTAACAGCTGGTGTAAAATTGTAAATTATGTACGTTAACTTGCATACTCATAAAAGTACAGAAACTGAAAATGTTATAGAAATTGTAAATCAATATCCTAACGAAATTGATACATCTACTAAAAACACAAGCATTGGCATCCATCCTTGGTATATTAAAAATGAATTAATTGAGAAAGAAATTAGCTTAATTGAAGAAAATTGCAATAATAAAAACTGCAAAGCAATAGGTGAATGCGGTTTAGATAAAAGAATTGAAATTTCTATTGATATTCAAAAAAAAGCATTAATTCCACAATTATTATTAGCTGAAAAACATCAAAAACCAGTAATTTTGCACTGCGTAGCAGCTTTTCAAGAAATTATTGCATTAAAACAAAATTTGCAACTAACAATTCCTATGGTAATTCATGGTTTTTCAAAAAACCTACAAGTTGCCGAAAGTTTATTAAACCACGGTTTTTATTTATCGTTTGGAAAATATTTAATGACAAATGAAAACGTAGCAAATGTGCTGAAAAATGTGCCTTTAAACAAAATTTTTCTTGAAACTGATAGTTCAACATTCAGTATTTTTGAAGTTTATTCACAAGCTGAACGTATTTTACAACGCGATTTAACAGAAATTATAGTACAAAATTATAATAGAGTTTTTAACCCGTAAAAGTCAATCGATTTTTCGATCGAAGCCCTTTTACTAAATTTATTTTACAATGGCTGTTTGGCAAGAAAG
This sequence comes from Myroides sp. JBRI-B21084, assembly GCF_030545015.1. Lineage (GTDB taxonomy): Bacteria > Bacteroidota > Bacteroidia > Flavobacteriales > Flavobacteriaceae > Flavobacterium. Next base: position 1,011,786 of record NZ_CP120653.1, on the reverse strand, counting down.
AGCAGAATTATTATTTAAACCAGAAGGTATTGAAGCTTTAAAAAAAGCAAATGTGTTAATTGTTGGCTTAGGCGGTGTAGGATCGTTTGCTGCAGAATTTATTGTACGTGCTGGCGTTGGTAATTTAACAATTGTTGATGGCGATACTGTTGATATTACAAATATTAACCGTCAATTACCCGCTTTACACTCAACTGTTAATATGCCCAAAGTATCAGTTGTTGGCGATCGATTGATGGATATTAACCCCGAACTAAATTTAACACGAATTGAAGAATTTTTATCGCCCGAACGCGCTAATGAAATTGTAACTACACATTTTGATTATGTGCTGGATTGTATTGATAGCATTACTCCAAAATTACATTTAATTGCAGCTGCTAAAGCAAAAAAAGTTAAGGTAATATCAAACATGGGGGCAGGTGGAAAAATGCTTGCAAGTAAGGTTGTTGTTAAAGATATTAGTAAAACCGATGTTTGCCCACTTGCAAAAGTTGTACGCAAACGCTTACGTAAAATGGGTGTAAAAAGTGGTGTAAAAGCTGTTTTTTCGTTAGAAAAACCCGATGAAAGCAGTTTAAAAATGACAGACGGAACCAACTTTAAAAAATCGTTTTTTGGAACAAACAGTTGGATGCCTGGTTTATTTGGTTTACATAGTGCCGAAACAGTTATAAGATATTTATTAGAAAACAAAAAATAAAAAAATACCCCAAAAGTTTAAACTTTTGGGGTATTTTATATTATCTAACTAATTTTTTGTATTTCACACGCGTTGGAGCCACATCACCCAAACGCTTTTTACGATTTTCTTCGTATTCAGAAAACGAACCTTCAAAGAAATACACTTCAGAATCGTTTTCAAAAGCTAAAATGTGTGTACAAACACGATCTAAAAACCAACGGTCGTGCGATATAATTACGGCACAGCCTGCAAAGTTTTCCAAACCTTCTTCTAAAGCACGTAACGTATTTATATCCAAATCATTGGTAGGCTCATCTAAAAGCAAAACGTTTCCTTCTTCTTTCAAAGTCATAGCTAAATGCAAACGGTTACGTTCACCACCCGATAAAGCTGAAACTTTTTTGTTTTGATCGGAACCAGCAAAATTAAAACGCGACAAATACGCACGTGCATTTACTTGGCGGCCGCCCATCATGATTAATTCCTGACCTTCGGCAAAATTATCATAAATTGACTTTTCTGCATCTATATTTTTGTGTGATTGATCAACGTAAGCAATTTTAACGGTATCACCCACTACAAACTCACCAGCATCTGCATTTTGTTCACCCATAATCATTCTAAAAATGGTTGATTTACCTGCACCGTTTGGCCCAATAATTCCAACAATACCTGCTTGTGGTAATGTAAAGTTTAAATTATCGTATAAAATTTTATCGCCAAAAGCTTTAGCAACATTTTTAGCTTCAATTACATTAGTTCCTAAACGTGGTCCGTTTGGTATGTAAATTTCTAACTTTTCTTCTAACTGCTTTTGATCTTCGTTTAACAAGCGGTCATAGTTTTGTAAACGTGCTTTTTGCTTGGTTTGACGACCTTTTGCTCCTTGACGTACCCAATCTAACTCGCGCTCTAATGTTTTACGTCGTTTTGATGCAGTTTTTTCTTCTTGTTCTAAACGCTTTGCTTTTTGATCCAACCAAGACGAATAATTTCCTTTCCAAGGAATACCTTCACCCCTATCTAATTCTAAAATCCAACCAGCAACATTATCTAAAAAGTAACGGTCGTGAGTAACCGCTATAATGGTTCCTTTGTATTGCTGTAAATGTTGCTCTAACCAATGAACCGATTCAGCATCAAGGTGGTTGGTAGGCTCATCTAACAATAATACATCGGGTTCTTGTAACAACAAACGGCATAAAGCCACACGACGACGCTCACCACCAGAAAGTACAGAAATTGGTGTTTCGGGATCAGGGCAACGCAATGCATCCATTGCAACTTCTAACTTATTGTCTAGTTCCCATCCACCAACAGCGTCAATTTTATCTTGTAAATCGGCTTGGCGATCCATAAGTTTTTGCATTTTATCGGCATCTTCATAAACTTCAGGCAAGCCAAACATATCGTTTATTTTGTTGAATTCATCTAAAATAGCAACAATTTCGGCCATACCTTCACGTACAACTTCAATTACTGTTTTACTTTCATCAAGTTGCGGTTCTTGTTCTAAATAACCAACAGTATAACCAGGTGCAAAAACTACATCGCCTTGATAGTTTTTATCAGCGCCTGCAATTATTTTTAATAACGATGATTTACCTGAACCATTTAAACCAAGTATGCCTATTTTAGCACCGTAAAAAAAGCTTAAATAAATATCTTTTAGCACCGTTTTGTTTGTTGATGAGTATGTTTTACTCACCTTTGACATGGAAAAGATTACTTTTTTATCGTCTGACATAATTCTTTTTTATTTTATTGATGATAGACATCAAAAGTACCACTTAAAATTTTATTATTAAAAATTATTATAGATGTAAGTAAACAAAACCAATTTTGTAACTTTATATAAAAATAGAATAGTATGGAATTTACAGAAAACTTTAAAAAATCGACAAATTTTAAAATTAATGGTCTGTTTTTATATATAATTGACGAAAACAACCACGAACTTGAACTTTTTGTTGGAGAAGAAATTGAAACAGCACGTTGGAGTGACGAAGGGCGTTTAATTGTTGCTTTAAAAAATGGTGGTGTAAGATCGTATGCCGATGAAGTAAATTATATTACAATTTAAAAAAGGAACTTTAATTAGTTCCTTTTTTTATACCAAATGGTGTCCAAACACTTTTTGCATTTTTAGTATTTTCACGAATTTGCTTATTTAATTGTAATGCTTTTTCGTTAATATATCCGCGTGCATGATCTAAATGTACACATGTAGTACTGTAACGTATTTGCTTGCCTTTAATACCATTATTTACCAAACGTTCACCTAATTCTCTATCTTCGCCTCCATATTCCATACGTTCATCAAAACCATTTACAGCTAAAATATCTTTTTTCCACGCCGATGCATTATGACCATTCCACGATGGAGTTGTAGGAGTAATAAAGTTTAAAAACGTACTTTTAAAGCCAAATGCATTTAACTTGTTGTTTTTAAAAGATTTTTTCATTCCGTTGGCTATTAGCCACGCAACATCAAAACATTTTCCAGTAAGAATATCATCTTTAGAAATTAAAGTAGATAAATCCATAGGTAACTTATGATATCCACCCGATAAAAAAACATTTGGTTTTCGTAAATTAACATGTACTTGAACAAAATCTTTTCTAGGAATACAATCGCCATCTGTCATTATAACATAATCGGTTGTAGTTTCTAAAAGTGCTTTGTTAAGAATAATTGTTTTTTGAAAACCATTGTCGGGGTGCCAAACATGTTTTATAGGAAAATGTACAAGTTGCTGCATTTGTTGAATTAACAAAGCGGTTTCTTGCGTTGAACCGTCGTCGGCAATTACAAGTTCAAAATCTGTATACGTTTGTACAGAAAAGCCCCAAATTACCTTTTCTAACCACTTGGGTGCGTTGTATGTACTTACTATTATTGAAATATTTGGTTTCATGTGAACAAATATAGAGTATTTTAATATTTTTGTAGAAATAACTTTTAACAAAAAGTATGAAAAAAATATTGGTAATTCAACAAAAAATGATTGGCGATGTGCTTGTAAGCACCATTTTGTGCGAAACACTTTGCAAGGCATATCCTGATGCACAAGTTGATTACCTAATTTACGAAAATACCTACCAAGTTTTTGCTGAAAATAAAAAAAATTACAACGTTATTTTTTTTAAAAACGAATATCGTAACAGTAAATTATCTTTAATAAAATTTGCTTTAACGCTAAAAAATGAAAATTACGATGTTATTATTGATGCGTATAGCAAGTTAGAAAGTTGGGTAATTGTAGGGCTTTCAAATGCAAAAACAAAAATATCGTTTCGTAAAAACATATCTAATTTTCTATACACCCACTTAATTGATAGGCACCAAATACCTACAACAAATTTAGGATTGGTTATAGAACATCGCTTAAAATTGCTAGACCCATTACACATAAATAAAGATTTGTATGTAACCAATGCCCAAATTTTTGTAACCGAGGCCGAAAACTTAAACGCACAAAAGTTATTACAAGCAAACGGAGTTAATTTAGATAAACCTATTGTTATGCTTAATATTTTAGGCAGTAGTGCTTCTAAAACATATCCGTTTAAAAATATGGCAAAAATAATTGACAAAGTTGCCCAAAACAATGTGCAAATTTTGTTAAATTACATTCCGAACCAGCAAAAACAAGCAACCGAAATTTATAATTTATGCACCCAAGCTACTCAACAAAAAATATATTTTAACGTTTTAGGCAACAATTTACGTGGTTTACTTGCTTTAATTAATCAATGTGGTGCTGTTATTGGGAACGATGGTGGTACAATGAATATGGCAAAAGCTTTAAATAAACCAACATTTATTATATTTTCGCCTTGGATTGAGAAAAAAGCTTGGAATACTTATGAAGACGGTATGAAACACGTATCGGTTCATTTAAACGATTTTAAGCCCAATTTATTTAAAAACAAAAATTTAAAATCATTAAAAAAGGAAAACAATTTGCTATACAACCAATTTGAGCCCGCTTTTTTTAACGATTTACTAACTCATTTCATCAATATAAATTTGGTTAATGAACAATAATAAAATCACCGCTTTAGTAATTACCCTTAACGAAGAAAAAAATATAAGGGAACTTATGCAGAATTTAAATTTTGCAGATGAAATTATTGTGGTTGATTCGTTCAGCACCGATAAAACCATAGAAATATTAAAAGAATTTAAGCATGTAAAAGTATATCAACATGCCTTTAAAGATTTTTCTACCCAACGAAACATAGCCATAAACTACGCAACAAACAATTGGATTTTATTTATTGATGCCGATGAACGTATTTCTGAAAATTTAAAAAACGAAATAGTTCAAACCTTAAAATCAAACCAAACAAAACGTGGTTATTTTTTAAAACGTAAATTTTATTATTTTAACCAAGCTGTTCATTTTTCGGGTTTACAATCTGATAAAAACTTGCGTTTATTTAAAAAACAAAACGCGTATTATCAAGGTATTGTGCATGAAAAATTAAATTTTAACGATAATGTTGGTGTGTTAAAAAATTACTTAATTCATTACTCATACGCACATCATCAACATTTTAAAGACAAAGTTTTTTATTACAACCGTTTAAAAGCGGTAGAAAAAATAAATAAAGGTGTAAAACCTAACCATTTTATGGCTGTTTTACATCCATTTTATACTTTTTTAAATAGATATTTTTTTAGACTAGGTTTTTTAGATGGTAAAAAAGGATTTATTATTTGTAAAATTTATGCACAAGGTATAAAAGAAAGGTACACAGAAATGTTTAAACTTTGTAAATAAACTACTTTTTCCAAAATTTAATGCGTTTTTTTAACCTTTGTTTTCGATGAAATTTTTCTTGAAAATCACTAGTTAATTGCCAAAGTGTATTAAAAATTTCTTGTTCCGTTTTTTCTGTAAAAAATTTGGCATATTCATTTGCCATAACAGCAATCATTTCTTTTTTAGGTGTTAATCTGCGTAAGTTGTACATACGTTTTTCAAACAACATTTGTGTGTGAAATTGCATGCGGTTTAAATCAACCAAATAAAATGAATACGAATTGTCTGCATTCATTTTTATCAACGTATTGCCGGGTGAATGGTCTTTAAACTCTACTCCTGCTTGGTGCAATTGATAGCAAAAACGAGTAAAAGCACGCAAAATTTCTTGATGATTTTTTAAATCAGGTTTTTCAACCAAATCTCTAAAAGTATATTCAGTAACAATATGTTCGCATATATAAAAACTTTTTCCCAAACCAAATCCTTCAAAATATTCAACAAAAGCAATGGGTTGCGGTGTTCCTATATTTTTATCTAATAATTTAATTGCATAATTAAAGGAACGCTTTGCTTTAGAATCGCGAATAAATCTGTAAACAAACGAATTAAGAAAATTAGGTTTTTTAAAAGCTTTTACATTTAAAATCAACTCATTAAGTTGAAAAGTTTTAATGGTATTTCTACTTCCTTTTACAAAAAGTTGTCCTTGGTTACTAAAATTTTCAATAACCGATGTTAATGTGTTTTTTAACGAAATAAATTTAGGATGAATTACAAATTTCATGAAATTACAAATATTGCGAAATACCTTTTGGGGCTTTAATTAATTTATTTTGAATAGATTGTTGCTGAATTAAATCGTTTTCTTGCAACTGATTTCTAGAATTTTCTGGATGATAAATATGATAAACTATACCAACATATCGTAAACGTTTTGCTAACACGCCTAAATTCCCTAAACGAATTACCAAATCGCTATCTTCTCGCCCCCAACCTTCAAAAGCTTCGTTATATCCATTTATAGCAATAAAATCGTTTCGCCAAAAAGATACATTACACCCGCGAAAGTTTGATGATACCCCTGCATGTGGTTTATACATTTGCGAAAGAATGGCACAGTGAATTGTTCTAGTTTTCTTTTTTAAATTTTTAGAAAAGAAATTAAATTTTGTTTGCTTTTTTATAAAGATTTCTGGCAATGCGTTTTTGGTTATTGTAGCCCGTGTACCGTATAGATAGGTGTTTGTTTGTGCATTTTTTTTATGATCGCCAATAAATTTAGGGTGCATAATACAATCCCCATCAATTTGTATAATATAGTCACAATTTGTTGCAGCAACTGCTTTATTTAAAACAATTGCTTTTCGAAAACCTTTATCTTCCTGCCAAATATGTGTAACTTTAAACGTACTTTTTTGAGCAAAATTGTTTATTAAATCTTTAGTTTCTTGGGTAGAACCATCGTCGGCAATTAAAACTTCATCAGGCAATTCGGTTTGTTCAAAAATACTTTTAAAAATAAGTTCTAACGCTTGTGGCCAGTTGTATGTTGATATTAATAATGCTGTTTTCATTTTACTTAAATAAATGCTTAAACCATTGACCAAAGTTCTTTTTAAAAATCCAAAGATCAGATTTTTTTAAGTCTTGATTTTCAATAATAAATTGTTTAATATCGTGTAAATTTTCACTTGGAAAATACCCTAAAGATTTCCATATTTTTGGGTTAAGGTAAAACAGATCTTTTAATTGTTTGTAATTAGTTTCGTTTGCTAATTTCCATTTTTTAAAAAAATCGGAATTTATTTCATCTTTATGCCCCCAATTAGATATTTTAAAGGCTAATTCTTCTTCTGTACGCGAAAGTGTTTCGTGTAATGCATAATGCGGTACATAAATTACACGTTCTTTAGTATTGCGAGCTCTTTTATAATTAGGATAATTTGTTGCAACCATAAATTTTGTTGCATCATCTACGTATAAAAGTCCTTTGTCTAAATATTTGTAAATATTAATTAAAAAACCAGAAAATTGCACTTTATTTTTCTTAGGATTGTCTAAAAAAAGGTCATGCTTTTTTAAAGTTTTAACAAATTTATCAAAATCTAAAAAAAATTCATCTGCATCTATTTGAATAATCCAATTACCAATCCCCATTTTTTCTCCCAACATTTGGCGCTCGCGGGTATCGTTATCAATAGGCGATAATTCAGGGATATAAAAATTATCTTTATAAATAATTATTTTTTTTTCGGTATCAAATTCTTCAATCCAAGAAAAAAAAGAGTCGTTAATTTCAAATTTATTGCCTGTCCAGGTTCTATTTTCATGGTCTAATGCTAAAAAAATTTGGTCAGAATGCTCGTATACAGGCGGTATTGATTTTTTAAGTTTTTCATAATCATATGAAACCAAAAAACCCGTTTGTATTTTTTTCATTGAATATTGCTATTTTGTAAATCTAAAACAAATATATGTTTAATTTAGCAAAAATTTAGTATTTTATGAAGATTACAATTGTAGCATTCGATTTATGGGGATTTAACAACCACGTTGCAGAAACACTAGTAAATTTAGGGCACGACGTTACTTTTATTGATAGTAGCAAAATTTTTTTTAAATATAAAAACAAGGCACAACGTGTAAAAAATTTTTTTTCTAAAACTTTTTTAAACAAAAACATTAAAAAAGATTATCGCAACAAGGTAATAATTGCTACAATTAAAAATTTAGAAAAACAAGATCAAATTTTAATCATAAACCCCGACCATTTTAGAAAAGATATTTTAGAACTATTACGTACCCAAACACATAAATTTATTGCGTACAATTACGATTCTTTAGCAAGAAATCCGTTACCTGAAAATTATGATGTTTTATTTGATGATATTTTTTCGTTTGATTGGCACGATTCGCAAAACAACTCATTTTTAAAGCATTTAACCAATTTTATTTATATAGATAAACAAAAAAACACTTCACCAAAATACAAGGCTTTTACAATAATTTCGCAATCTAAAAGTCGAGAAATTTTACTAAATAAAATTGCTAATTATTTTGATAGCGTTCAAATAAAGAATTATAAATTTATAATTTATAAACCCGCTCTTAGTGTATTAAATAGCGCAATTGAAATTACACCTGAACATATTGATTTAAAAACCGTAAGTGAACTTACAAACGATTGTGAAATTGTAATTGATTTACTTAGACCCAACCAAACCGGATTAAGTTTCAGGATTTTTGAAGCTATGGCTCTACACAAAAAAATTATTACAAATAATAAAACTATAAAAGAGTACGATTTTTACAATCCAAACAATATTTTGGTTATAGAAGATGATTTTACAACTATTCCTGAAACATTTTTAAACACTGATTATACCGATATCCCTGAAGAAATTTACAACAAATACACGTTGAAAAATTGGGTGCAAACCGTTTTTTTTAGCACAACTTAATATAAAGGTTTAAAAAATTAAAAAAGGTTTTGAATATAAATAAACACAATTTTTTATAAATTTAAAGAAAAAATGAAATTTCTATATAACCTTCTTCTTGTTATTGGTATCATAAGTTTTGCTTCGTGCCGTGATGATTTTAATTTTGAGCCTGCAACTGGTTCCGAATTAACTTTCTCTAAAGACACCGTTTATTTAGACACTATTTTTACAAACATTGGATCTAGCACGTACAATTTAAAAGTGTTCAATAAAAGTAATAAAGATATCAAAATCCCATCGATTAGATTAGCCAAAGGCGAAAATTCAAACTTTAGATTAATGGTTGATGGAATGCCTGGTAAAAGCTTTGAAAATGTAGAACTTTTGGCAAAGGATAGTCTTTTTATATTTGTTGAAACAACGGTTGATATCAAAGAAGAAACAAACGGTTCTGAATTTTTATATACCGATGAAATTTTGTTTCAGGCTGGTAGCAATCAACAAAAAGTAAATTTAGTTACATTGGTTAAAGATGCTGTTTTTTTATATCCACAAAAATTTCAAAACGGTTCGTACGAAAGCATTTCTATAAACGATGAACAAGTATATGGTTTTTTCTTAGATGAAAACGATGCAACAAACGGCAATGAATTAGAATGGAACAATACCAAACCTTATGTTATTTACGGTTTTGCTGCTGTTCCTCCAAACAAAACATTAAACATATCGGCAGGCACCCAAGTGCATTTTCATAGAAATTCTGCGCTAATTGCATTTCCAACAGCAACCATAAACGCACAAGGTACCATAAACGAACCTATTTTAATGCAAGGCAACCGATTAGAGCCTAGCTTTGAAGATACACCTGGACAATGGTGGGGTATTTTTATTGGCCAAAACAGTAATGCACAATTTAACAACATTCAAGTAAAAAATGCTATTAATGGGTTGTTTATAAATGCAAATAACGGTACAGCAGAACTAGAAAATATGCAAATTTATAATTGTGAACAATATGGTTTATTGTTAGCCACAGCTAATGTTACAGCCAAAAACATTGTTACAAATAATTGCGGAAAGGCTGCCTTAGCAATAACAAATGGTGGTGTTTATGATTTTGTACATTGCACTTTTGCAAATTATTGGAGCAGACAAAACCAAACTGTCGTTATAATGGATAATGGCGATGGAACTATGCCTTTTGCATTACAAGCCAATTTTAAAAACAGTATTATTTATGGCAATGCAAGCGAGTCTTTGGTGTTAGCGCCAGCAAACAATCAAACAAATTTTAATTTTAAATTTGAATACAGCTTAATTAAATTTCAAAATAGCGGCAACCGTTACAATACCGATATTTTTCCGTACAATTTTAACAACGCTACTTATTACAGCAACAATTTAATTGCAAAGAATTTTAACGAACATCAACCCTATTTTTCAGATACACAAAAAAATAAAATGATGATTACCGAAAAAGCAACATCTATTATAAATTACGGCAATCCATTTTACGCGCAACAAGCACCAAACGATATTGTAGGAATCAGCAGATTAACATCTGCAGATTTAGGAGCTTATCAACATATAACATCTGTAGTAGATTAAATTGCTAATATTATTTTTTAATAGTAATTTTGCTCTTTATTTTCAAATAACAACACAACAAACCTTTAAACGATGATTCAATTTTTTGAAAATGCGTCTGGTACAGTTTACGCTGTACAAACCTCAATCCCTTTAAATACAGAAGATGTAGCAAAACTTAATTGGTTATTTGGCAACGCTACACTTTTAGAAATCCCTACAGTTAATCTCACTTTTGTTGGTCCACGTGCCGCAATGATTACACCGTGGAGTACAAATGCAGTTGAAATTACCCAAAACATGGGTATTAACGGTATCATTCGTATTGAAGAATTTCAAAAGGCCGAAGAAGATTTTAACGATTTCGACCCAATGATTTCTCAAAAATATGTTTCTTTAACACAGGATATGTTTACCATTAACATACAACCACAACCTGTTTTAGAAATTGATGATATTGCAGCTTACAACAAGCAAGAAGGTTTAGCTTTAAGTGATGAAGAAGTTGAGTATTTAAACAATGTAGCTTTAAAAATAGGCAGAAAATTAACCGATTCTGAAGTATTTGGTTTTTCACAAGTAAATTCAGAACACTGTCGACACAAAATTTTTAACGGTACTTTTGTTATTGATGGAGAAGAAAAACCAACTTCCTTATTTAAATTAATTAAAAGTACATCTGAAACAAATCCAAACGATATTGTTTCGGCATATAAAGATAACGTAGCTTTTGTAAAAGGGCCACGTGTAACGCAATTTGCACCTAATTCTGCAGATAAACCCGATTTTTACACTGAAAAAGAATTTGATTCGGTAATTTCATTAAAAGCAGAAACCCACAATTTTCCAACAACTGTAGAGCCTTTTAATGGGGCTGCAACTGGATCAGGTGGTGAAATTCGCGACCGTTTAGCTGGGGGCCAAGGTTCATTACCTTTAGCCGGTACAGCTATTTACATGACATCTTATTCACGCTTAGAAGACGATCGTACATGGGAAAAAGCAATGAACGAAAGAAATTGGTTGTACCAAACACCAATGGATATCTTAATAAAAGCATCAAACGGAGCATCAGATTTTGGAAACAAATTTGGCCAACCCTTAATTACAGGTTCGGTTTTAACCTTTGAACATGAAGAAAACAACCGCAAAATAGGTTACGATAAAGTAATTATGCAAGCGGGTGGTATTGGTTATGGTAAAGAAAATCAAGCTAAAAAACACGAACCAAAACCTGGCGATCAGATTGTTATTTTAGGTGGTGAAAACTACCGCATTGGTATGGGTGGTGCTGCAGTATCATCGGCAGATACAGGTGCGTTTGGTTCGGGAATTGAACTAAATGCTATACAACGTTCAAACCCAGAAATGCAAAAACGTGCTGCAAATGCGGTACGTGGTATGGTAGAATCAGATCATAACGCTATTGTTTCAATTCACGATCATGGTGCTGGTGGCCACTTAAATTGTTTGTCTGAATTAGTTGAAAACACTGGTGGATTAATTGATTTAGATAAATTACCTGTAGGAGATCCTACGCTATCGGCAAAAGAAATCATTGGTAACGAATCGCAAGAACGTATGGGATTAGTTATTGGTAAAACCGATATTGAAACTTTACAACGTATTGCCGATCGTGAACGTTCGCCCATGTACACTGTTGGTGAAGTAACAAACAATCAACGCTTTACTTTTCAATCGGCTACCAATGGTGAAAAACCAATGGATTTAGCTTTAAGCGATATGTTTGGTTCATCGCCAAAAACCATTATGAACGACGAAACCGTTGTTTACAATTATGCCGATATTACTTACGAAAAAGAAGAAGTTTATAACTACTTAAACCAAGTTTTACAATTAGAAGCTGTTGCTTGTAAAGATTGGTTAACAAATAAAGTTGACCGTTGTGTTGGTGGTAAAGTTGCCAAACAACAATGTGTTGGCCCATTGCAATTGCCTTTAAATAACGTTGGTGTTATGGCTTTAGATTTTAAAGGACAAGAAGGTATTGCTACAACAGTAGGTCACTCACCTATTACAGCTTTGGTTGACCCAGTTGCTGGTAGTAGAAATGCAATTGGCGAAGCATTATCAAACATTATTTTTGCCCCAATTAAAAACGGACTTAGTGGTATTTCGCTGTCGGCCAATTGGATGTGGGCTTGTAACAATAAAGGCGAAGACGCACGTTTATATGAAGCTGTTAAAGGCTGTGCAGATTTTGCTATTGAATTAGGAATTAATATCCCTACGGGTAAAGATTCACTTTCAATGAAACAGAAATATCCCGATGGCGACGTTATTGCCCCTGGAACTGTAATTATTTCAGCTGCAGGAAATTGTACCGATATAACAAAAGTGGTTGAACCTGTACTTTCTAAAAGTGCCGATTCTATATACTATATAAACCTTTCTAAAGATAAATTTAAGTTAGGTGGTTCATCGTTTGCACAAATTTTAAATAAAATTGGTAACGAAGTACCAACTATTACCGATGCCGCTTATTTTAAAAAGGCATTTAATACAATTCAAGAATTAATTAACGATAATCAAATTGCTGCGGGTCACGATGTGGGCTCAGGTGGTTTAATTACTACTTTGCTTGAAATGTGTTTTGCTGGATATAACTTAGATGCTGATATCGATTTAACAGGTTTAAATGAAACCGATATTATTAAAGCTTTATTTAACGAAAATATTGCCGTAGTGTTACAAGCACAAAACGATCGTATTTTTGAAAATAAAATGGATGCTAATGGTATTGAATTTGTAAAAATTGGTGTACCTTCTGAAGGTCAAGAATTAAAAGTTGCATTTGGTAAAGAACATTACAACTTTAACATTAACGAATTACGTGATACTTGGTTTATTACTTCGTACTACTTAGATAAAAAACAATCTAAAAACGGTATGGCACGTGAGCGATTAATGAATTACAAAAATCAACCAATTCATTTTAACTTCCCTGTTCATTTTAACGGGCAAAAGCCAACAATCAACAATTCAAACCCAAGACCAAAAGCTGCAATTATTCGTGAAAAAGGATCGAATTCTGAGCGTGAAATGGCTAATGCAATGTACTTAGCCGGTTTTGATGTTAAAGATGTACACATGACCGATTTAATTAGTGGTCGTGAAACCCTTGAAGATATCCAATTTATTGGTGCTGTAGGTGGTTTTTCAAATTCAGATGTTTTAGGTTCGGCTAAAGGTTGGGCAGGTGCATTTATGTACAACGAAAAAGCAAATACTGCATTAAAGAATTTCTTTGCTCGACCTGATACGTTATCAGTTGGTATTTGCAACGGTTGCCAATTGTTTATGGAATTAGAACTAATTAATCCTGAACATGAAGTACATGGTAAAATGCATCATAATACTTCGCAAAAACACGAATCTAACTTTATTTCGGTAAAAGTACAACCTAATAATTCGGTAATGTTATCAACTTTAGCGGGTACAACATTAGGTGTTTGGATTTCGCACGGTGAAGGTAAATTTAACTTACCAAACAGCGAAAACCAGTACAATATTGTAGCTAAATATGCATATGACAAATACCCTGCAAATCCAAATGGATCAGATTATAACACAGCAATGATGTGTGATAAAACTGGGCGTCATTTAGTAACCATGCCGCATATCGAGCGTTCTGTTTTCCCTTGGAACTGGGCAAATTACCCAGCTGGTAGAGAAGACCAAGTTTCGCCTTGGGTTGAAGCTTTTGTAAATGCACGCGAGTGGTGTGAACAAAATAAATAAATCATAAAAAAATCGCCTTTATATAAAGGCGATTTTTTTTACTGTGCGTTTTCTTCGTTTTTATCGTTGGTAAAATCTTCAACTTTTTCTTTTGCAGCTTGGTATGTTTCAGTTGCTTTTTCTTTTACGTCTTCAACAACATCTTCAACTTTTTCCTTAGCATCTTCAAATACTTCAGAAGCTTTTTCACTTGCTGCATCAATCATTTCTTCAGCTTTATCAATCATTGGTGCTGTTTTTTCTTTAATAGTTTCCACAGCATCGTCGGCCATATCGCTAGCCTTTGAAATTGCTTCAGATGCAGAATCTTTGGCTGCATCATAAGCATCACTTAATTTATTGCCCAAACCCGATAGAAATTCATCAGATTTTCCTGCTGACTCGTTTGCAACATTTTTTACAGATTCAACACCAGATTCAACTTTATTTGAAGCCGAACCAAAAAGGTTTTTAAAAAAACTACCTAATCCCATTTTTTTCTAATTATAAGTTATTATTCAATTTCAAAAGTTAATTTAAGGTTTACCCTAAATTCTACAACTTTATTTTCTTTTACAGTAGCACTTTGCTCTTGTACATATACCGAACGTATATTTTTTAACGATTTTGCCGCTTGTTCAACAGCTTTACGAGTTGCGTCTTCCCAGCTTGTTTCAGAGCTAGATAAAACTTCAATTACTTTTAATACAGCCATTTATTATTTTTTGATTTTATCAAATGTAATAAAATTGTTTTTAAATTAAACTAGTTAAATTAAAAATTTGTAATTTAGCGATATGTCAAAGCAATTCTACATATTATTATTAATGCTTACGTTTTTTTTTATTACCCCTGGTAAGTCTTATGCTTGTGGAAGTAGTTTGAACAAAACAGAAAAATCTTGTTGTAAAAAAGACAACGATATTAAACGTAATAGTAAAGCTTGTGATAGTACTTGTGATAAATTGATTTGCAAGTGCACAACAGTGCAATCAATATTTTTTGTAATTTATTTAACTGAATTAAATGCAGATTTTATTATAATAAAAAACAAAAAAGAAAAATCATTTTATAATAAAATTGAACTTTCCCCTGGTTACTTTTCAATTTGGACGCTACCAAAAATAGCTTAATTTTAATATGTACAGCCATACGTGTGCTTAAACAGAATTAAAATTTCTTAAAAGTTAATTATTATCAACTTAAAATAAAAAAATATGAAATCAATAAATATATTGGTTGCAATTACATTATTGCCATTATTTTCGGCAATTTCGCAAATTAACAATGCAAAAACCGAAAATATTAAAATATTTGGTAACTGTGGTATGTGTGAAACCAAAATTGAAAAAGCAGGAAATTTAAAAAAAACAGCTCATATAGATTGGGATAAAGAAACCAAAAACGCAAAAATTGTTTATGATACTTTAAAAACCGATTTAAATGAAATATTAAAACGTATTGCAATAGCTGGGTACGACAGCAATGAATTTTTAGCACCCGATGAAAAATATCAGCATTTACCTGATTGTTGTAAATACAAACGTTCAAACAAACAAACCGTTAAAGTTGTTAAGTCAACAGATATTAATATAAACCATAATTCCTCAACAACAACTAACAAAGAAGTTGTAGGCACTTTAAATCCAGTATTTAATAATTATTTTAATATAAAAGAAGCTTTAGTAAACTCTGATGCATCTTTGGCTTTGACTAATGCAGAATCATTTATTTCATCGATTAAAGCTGTTGAAATGGAAAAACTTACTAATAAAGAACAGGTTATTTGGTTAAAAGTAATGCAAAATTTAATCGATTATGCTGATCAAATTACATTAACTAAAGATATACAACAACAACGAGAATATTTTATTGATTTATCAAATAAAATGTATGAATTAATTAAATCTACAAAACACGAATTCTCTATTTTTTATCAATTTTGCCCTATGGCAAACAATGGAAAAGGTGCTAATTGGTTAAGTAAAGATGAAAGCATTAAAAATCCATTTTACGGATCGCAAATGATTTCTTGCGGCAAAACTATTGAAACAATTAAATAATAAAGTAAGGTGTTTACATAATATAACACCTTACTTTTAATTAAATTAATTATGATAAATAACAAAAAAAATAAATTTTTAAAGTTAATTATATTTTATTTTACTTTATTAATTAACATAAATAGTAATGCTCAAAAAGTAATTCGATACGATTTATACGTTAAAGACACTATTGTAAATTATACAGGTATTGAAAAAAGAGCCATTGCTGTAAACGGACAAATACCTATGCCAACTTTAACTTTTACTGAAGGTGATTTAGCCGAAATACATGTTCACAACTTACTTAAAGAAACTACTTCGTTACATTGGCATGGATTGTACCTACCTAATCCTGAAGACGGTGTTCCATATCTAACTCAAATGCCCATTAAACCCAATACTACACATGTTTATCGTTTCCCCATTATACAAAATGGTACCCATTGGTACCATAGCCACAGTGGTCTACAAGAACAAATTGGTATGTATGGATCCTTAATTATCAATAAAAAGGAAGATGATAAATCCTTTAGAAAAGGTATTGATGACCTACCAACTATTCCTTTAATATTAAGTGAATGGACTAATTACAAGCCAGAAAACGTACACAGAATGTTGCACAACGCTTCTGATTGGTTTGCTATTAAAAAAGGTACAACACAAAGTTATTCCGAAGCAATTAAAGAAGGGCATTTCAAAACAAAACTTAAGAACGAATGGAAACGAATGCTGGCGATGGACGTAAGTGATGTTTATTATGATAAATTCTTAATTAATGGAACTTCTGAAAAACAATTTTCAGAATTTAAATCAGGTGATAAAGTTCGATTAAGAATTTCAAACGGAGGTGCGTCTTCCTATTTTTGGTTAACCTATGCGGGGGGTAAAATTACAGTTGTTGCAAATGATGGTAACGACGTTGAACCAATAGAAGTTGACCGTTTAATTATTGGAGTTTCTGAAACTTATGATGTTGTAGTTTCCATTCCTAAAGAAAACACTTCATTTGAATTTATGGCAACTACAGAAGATCGCACTAAATCTGTATCAATTTATCTTGGTTCAGGCATTAAACAACTTTTAAATCCTTTACCAAAACTTAAATATTTTGAAGGAATGAAAATGATGAATGAAATGATGAATTTAGATGGTACCATGAATGATATGGGAATGGATATGAGTTTACAAAAAATGGATATGAACACTGTAATGTATGAAGAAATCACTGGTAAAAAAGTACAAAAAAATGTAAATCAGAAAGAAAACAATCATTCTCTACATAATAATTCTAAAGCTATAATCACTCTAAACTACTCTATGCTTAAATCTCCTACAAAAACAGTATTATCCAAAAATGCACCTATACGTGAACTAAAATTTGAATTAACCGGTAATATGAACCGATATATTTGGAGTATAGATAACAAAGTGCTTTCTGAAACGGATAAAATTTTAATTAAAAAAGGAGAAATAGTTAGAATTACATTGTACAACAATTCAATGATGCGACATCCAATGCATCTTCATGGACATGATTTTAGATTAATAAACGGTAAAGGTGATTTTGCACCTTTAAAAAATGTTGTTGATATTATGCCAATGGAAACAAATATCATTGAATTTGAGGCCAATTTAGAAGGAGATTGGTTTTTTCATTGTCACATTTTATATCATATGATGGCAGGTATGAACCGAGTTTTTAGTTACGAAAATCAAAGTCCTAATAAATATCTAAAAAATAAAAAATGGGCATATAAAAAATTACAAAAACAGAGTAATGAATTACATTTTATGGCCGAAAACGATTTTGCAACTAATGGAAACGATGGAGAATTAATGCTTCAAAACACCCGTTGGAGTTTAGGCACAGAATGGCGGTTAGGGTACAATGATCATCACGGCTACGAAACTGAAACACACCTTGGCCGTTATATAGGTAAGATGCAATGGTTTATGCCTTTTATTGGTTTTGATTTTAGATACCGAAAAACAGCAATGGATGTAAATGAAACGAACATTTTTGGACAAACAAATAAAAAAGATAAAAGATCAGCAATTAGTTTAGGTATAATGTATACTTTACCAATGTTAATAAACTTACAAGCTGAACTTTATCACGATGGTATTTTTAGGTTATCTCTAATGAGAGAAGACATACCTTTATCTAAAAGATTAAGAGCTGGATTTATGATTAATACAGATAAAGAATACATGGGTGATTTACAATATATTTTAAATAAAAATTTAAGACTACGAACGCATTATGACAGTGATATGGGGATAGGCTTTGGATTGAATTTAAATTATTAAAATGTATAAACTTTATATTCAAACTAAACGCTTTTAAAATATTTTAATTAAAATGCAAAAAATTACACCCAACTTATGGTTTAATGGCAATGCTCTCGAAGCTGTAACTTATTATTTATCTGTATTTAATGATGGTAAGATATTACAAACCAATTACTACCCTTTAAATGAACAAGAAGGTTTACCTGATTTCAATAAAGCGTATTCTGGAAAAATACTATCTATCGAATTTGAAATTTTAAAGATGCATTTTATTGCGATAAATGCAAACGGACCTTTTCTTTTTAACGAGTCGGTTTCATTTATGATTCCTTGTAAAAACCAAACTGAGATAGATTATTATTGGAATGCACTTACAGCGAATGGTGGCGCCGAAAGTTTTTGCGGTTGGCTAAAAGATAAATACGGCATAAGCTGGCAAATTTGTCCAGAAAATTGGAACGAATTAAGTAAAAAACCAAATGCTTTTAACAAACTAACGCAAATGAAAAAAATAATAATTGATGCTTTTTAAAAAAACATAAAAATGCCCTGAAAAAATCAGGGCATTTTTGTATTAAGATTAACCTAAAAACGGATATCTATAATCAGTATCAGGTACAAAAGTTTCTTTAATTGTACGTGGCGAAACCCAACGCAATAAGTTAATCATAGAACCAGCTTTATCATTAGTTCCTGATCCACGAGCACCACCAAAAGGTTGTTGCCCAACTACTGCACCTGTTGGCTTATCGTTAATATAAAAATTACCAGCTGCGTTTTCTAACGCTTTAGTTGCTGTTTCAATTGCATATCTACAGCCCGAAAATATTGCTCCTGTTAATGCGTATTCCGAAGTACTATCAACTAATTGCAAACTTTCTTCCCATTTTGCATCTTCATAAACATAAACAGTTAACACAGGGCCAAACAATTCACGCTCCATTGTGTCGTATTTAGGATTTGTAGTAACAATTACAGTTGGTTCAATAAACCAACCTTTCGATTTATCATATCCACCACCTACAACAATTTCTGCTTCGTTTGATGCTTTTGCATCATCAATTGCTTTGGCTAGTTTATCAAAAGATGATTCAGAAATTACAGCCGACATAAAGTTGCTCATATCTTCTGGCGAACCCATTTTAAATGAATTAACGTCTGCAATCACATAGTTCTTAATATCTTCCCATAATGAAGCTGGAATATAAGCACGAGAAGCTGCAGAACATTTTTGACCTTGGTATTCAAAAGCACCACGTGATAAGGCGGTAGCTACTTCTTTAGCGTTTGATGTTGGGTGTGCCCAAACAAAATCTTTACCACCTGTTTCTCCAACAATTCGTGGGTATGTTTTGTATTTACTGATGTTTGTACCAATAGTTTTCCAAAAGTCGTTAAATACACCTGTTGATCCAGTAAAATGAATTCCTGCAAAATCGGCAGAATCTAAAATGGTATTTGTAATCATTGATGAATCTCCATAAATTACATTAATTACACCATCTGGTAATCCTGCTTTTTTAAATACTTCTACAATTACATTTGCAGAAAAAATTTGCGTAGCTGCTGGTTTCCAAACAACCACATTACCCATCATAGCAACACACGAAGGTAAGTTACCTGCAATAGCTGTGAAGTTAAAAGGAGTAATTGCGTAAACAAAACCTTCTAACGGACGTTGTTCTACTCTATTCCAAATACCTTTAGCCGAAATAGGTTGTTGTTTGTAAATTTCGGTCATGTATTGCACATTAAAACGTAAAAAGTCTATTAATTCACATGCTGAATCAATTTCAGCTTGATGTACAGTTTTACCTTGTGCAATCATTGTTGCTGCATTAATTTTAGCGCGGTATGGTCCTGCAATTAATTCGGCTGCTTTTAAGAAAATAGAAGCGCGGTGCTCCCAAGCCATTTGCGACCATTTTACTCGTGCTGCTAAAGCTGATTGAATGGCGTCTTGAATATTTTCTTTACTTGCGGTATGATAAATACCTAAGTGATGTTGATGATCAAACGGAGGAAATAAGTTTTTGGTATTACCCGTACGTATTTCTTTTCCACCAATATATAAAGGAATATCAACCGTAGTGTTGTACATTTCTTTAAAGGTTTTTTGAACTTCTTCGCGTTCAATAGTTCCTGGTGCGTATGTTTTTACGGGTTCGTTCACGGCAACCGGAACGTTAAAAAATCCTGTAGACATTTGTTTATTATTTTTATTTTAGTTGAATATATAGGGTACACTCATGTTAAAAAGGGGAATTTGTACATGAAAGGTTTTACTGGTATTAAAATTAAAAAATGTATAATAACCTTGCATACTACCAATTTGACCAACAATATAGGCTCCTGAAATGTATTGAAATGTTTCGTTGCATAACAAAATAGGTTGTTGCCCAATTACTCCTTCACCGGTAACGGTTTCAATACCGTTTAAAGCATCTTTAATAATCCAATGACGTTTTAAAAGCTGTACTTTATCATTTCCCTCATTATCAATTGTAATTTCGTAGTTAAAAAAATTCACAAGGTTTTTTAAATGCAGTTGCTTACTAGCAAATTGTACTTTAACACTTACTTTTATTCCATGTGTGATTTTTGAAACCATTTTTTAGAAATTTATTCAAAATTACAAATAAATTTTTAATTAGTAATAAGTTTACTATCTGCTTTACCTAAACCTATAACTCTGGCAAACCTATCGGTTTCTGCTTTGTAATAAACCAGAGCATAATACTCATTTTCAGTTTCAAAAAAATTTCCTTCGGGATTTAAATTTTCTAAAACTTTTCCATCTTCATTAGTTATTACATATTTATAATTAGTAAAACCTTGTTTTAGTAGTAAAGCCGTTTTATACAAATCATTTGTATCATCATATTGTAACTCATAATCAGGTGTTAATTGATAGTTATTAAACATACCAACTATGTATAATTTTTGATTACTTGGTAACTTATTTAGTTTATATCCAAAATAAACCCAAGCGTAGTCAGCTTCAGTTATATTATTTCCTCTTAAAGCATTTCTTGATTTAAAACCGCCATTAACATCCTGATAAAAACTATAGGATTTATTAGTGCTTTGGGCAATTTTAGGCCATAGAAACGTTTGGAACAAATCGGTTCTAGAGATACGTTCAACTGTGTTATTTACTTGTCGCATATCGCTGTTATCAAAATACAAAAATTCATTTCCTGCCCAAAAATTAGTTTCCTCATCATATTGATATTTGAATTGATTACTAATAACATATTGAGGTTTTATTTGGGTAAGCGCATTATACCATTGTCCGTTTTGCAAAACAACTACTTGTACATTTTGCTTAGGGTTTTGCAGTTGTAAAGTTTCAAAATCAATATTTAAATAGATATTTTGCTTAAAAGGCGATGCGTTTAAATTACGTGTTTTCTTTACTTCTAATGCAACTTTGGCTAAATCTTCATATAAAACAAAACGGCGTTCAATTACTTTTTCATTGGCATCATTATAAATTTCAATAATATAATTACCACTTATTGTAATTTTTGTATTACTGTTTGGTAGCTGAACCGAATAATGCACAAAAGGCTGAAAAGTATTAAATGATGTTTGATAGCTTACAAATCGCGAGGGTTGAATTCCACTAATATATTCGGTAATTTTTAAGTTTGATGGCTGCCAATTTTCATCACAATGAACAATTTTATAAAAATAATCGGTTTCTATTCCATTTAAATCTTCAAAAGAAAAAACAAAAGGTTCGTTCAATCTAAAAATTGGCACTAACGCTAAATTTTCACTACTACTTTGTGTAAATGCAACTGATTTAATATAATAAGGATCATTCATTGCATCTACATTTAAAGCTGAAATGAATACAATTAAAAAAACCAAAATTTTTCTCATACAATCTTTTATTTTGACAATTGTAAAGATAGTAATCATTTATAAATCATTAATTTAATTTTTTTTGATATTTTTTAAAATCTGTAAATAAAATTGTTTTATTTTGCATGAAATTAAATAAATAATTTATTATGAAAAAAATCGTTTTAACTATGGCAGTTATTGGTGGATTAGTATTCACATCTTGTAAAAAAGAAGCTGCTGCTGAAAATTTAGAAAACAAATTAGACTCATTAACTGAACAAGTACAAGACACATTAGCTCAAGTTACAGAAGAAGTAACTGATACAGTAGAATCTTTAGAAGCTAAAATTAAAGAAGCTGAAGAAGAATTGAAAAAAGCGGTAACTGTTGAAGAAAAACAAGCTGCTACTAAAAAATTAAACGATGCTAAAGCTGCATTAGCTACTTTAAAAGGTGAAGCTATTTCTACTGCAGAAGAAGTAAAACAACAAGCTAGTGCTGCTGCAAGCAAAGCTAGTACTTCAGTAAAAAATGCAGTAAAAAATACTGACAAAAAAGTAGAAGAAGTAAAAACTGAAGTTGTAAAAAGCAAAGAAGAAATTCAACAAGCAGGTAAAAAAGCTGTAGAAAAAGGAGCTGAATTTACTAAAACAAAATTAAACTAATTTTGTATTTATATTAAGTAGCATAATAAATGCTACTTTTATTACATAAAAAAACCCTGACTTTAATCAGGGTTTTATTTATTATACTAATTTAAAATTAGTTTAATGATTTAATTTTTGTTAATTGTCCATTTTTAGGATTAATTCTACCTAAACCTTTAGCTGAACTAGCATTTAATGAATATAATCCATCAATTTCACCTTCTAAATTAGTTTTTAACATAATAGAAGTATCATCTGCATCAGTTCCAGACAACGTATAAGTCATTGTAGCCGGCTCAGTTTCTGAACCATAATTTAAATCTACTACATCAAATTCTGCTTCAGCTGCGTAAGAATAATCTGTATCATTAAATGTAGTTGAAAAACCACCTAATAAAGTAGAACCTTCAGTAGTAAATGGTAATACATATCTACCTGCAGTTCCTACAGGAATAGAGGTATCAACTTTTGTTAACAAAGTAGTCCATGTTTCAGCTGTACCAAAAGTTGTAACTGCATCACCATTGTGAGAAATAAATTCAAAAGCAGCAACTACAGTACCATCTTGTAATGTATATTCTTTTATTGGAGCAGAACCAGTACCGTCTCTATGAACAGCATACAAAGAATAAGTAATCTCTTCTTGATCGTTGTTAACTTGAATAAAATTCTTTGTTAAAGTTGGTGTTGGTGTTGGTGTTGGTGTTGGATTTGAATCATCATCCCCACAAGAAGTAACCGTTAAAGAACCTGCAGCAACAAATGCAATAGTTGCTAAAGATAAAAACATTTTTTTCATAATAGATTTATATTATTTTATTGTTAATTTATAATGCTAATTTAGGTAATATTTTTTAATAAACAACTGTTGATATAAAAAAAATAAAATTTAACAGGTGCGAAATCTAAATTATCCATTAAAACCTCGGTAATTTATAGTACATTTGAAATTCTAAAAACCTTATAATAAACCATACATTAAATATGAACGAGCATTTTGAAACCAATCCGTTAATTGATCGTTTGCCAAAACACTTAAAACAATTTATAAAACCACAAGATTACAACGATTACACCCCTATCAATCAAGCAGTATGGCGTTATGTAATGCGTAAAAATGTTGATTATCTATCTAAGGTTGCTCATTCTTCTTACTTAGATGGCTTACAAAAAACTGGAATTTCTATTGAAAGTATTCCAAGCATGTATGGCATGAACCGCATTTTAAAAGAAATTGGTTGGGCAGCTGTTGCTGTTGATGGTTTTATACCACCAAATGCTTTTATGGAATTTCAAGCATATAACGTTTTGGTTATTGCTTCTGATATTCGTCAATTAGAAAATATTGAATACACCCCTGCTCCAGATATAATTCACGAAGGTGCTGGCCACGCTCCAATTATTGCAAACCCTGAATATGCAGAATATTTAAGACGTTTTGGCGAAATTGGTTGCAAAGCAATTTCATCGGCTCACGATTATGAAATTTATGAAGCTATTCGCGAATTATCTATTTTAGAAGAAGCAGAAGGAACACCTGAAAGTGAACTTAAACGCATTCGCAATAAAGTTGATGAACTACAAGCAAAAGCTACCGAACCTTCAGAAATGGCTTTAATTAGAAATTTACACTGGTGGACTGTTGAATACGGCTTAATTGGTACAGTTGAAAATCCTAAAATATACGGTGCCGGTTTGTTATCATCTATTGGCGAAAGTGAATGGTGTATGACCGATAAGGTTAAAAAAATACCTTATAGTATAGATGCTGCTTATCAAGGCTTCGACATCACAAAACCGCAACCTCAGCTTTATGTTACTAAAGATTTTGGTCAACTTAGTATGGTTTTAGAAGAATTTGCAAACAAAATGGCTTTGCGTAGTGGTGGTTTAAGCGGTATAAAAAAACTAATTCAATCTAAAGCATTAGGTACTATTGAACTATCAACTGGCCTACAAATTTCAGGTGTTTTTACTAATGTAATTGAACACGAAAACAAACCTGTTTACATACAAACAACTGGCGCTACTGCATTAGCTTACCGCGAAAAAGAATTAGTTAACCATGGTACAGAATATCATTCCGAAGGTTTTGGAAGTCCTATTGGGCGTTTAAAACACATAAACCTTACTATTGAGGATATGAGCCCACGCGACTTACTTGCTTATAACATTCACGAAGGCAATTTTGTTGAATTAGAATTTGAAGGAGATATTAAAGTTGCTGGTGAAATTATTACAGGATCAAGAAATTTAAGAGGCGAAATTATTTTAATAAGCTTTAAAAATTGTACCGTTACTCATAACGATACCATTTTATTTAAACCTGAATGGGGCACTTATGATATGGCTGTAGGTAAAAAAATAGTTTCAGCTTTTTCTGGCCCAGCTGATATTAATAGTTTTGATATGATTACCCATGTACCAACTACCAAAACCATTAAAGCTAAAAAAACCAGCGAACGTGAAGCACTTGAAAAACTTTACAAACAAGTTCGTGAACAACGCGAAAGTAATCAAACCAATAATTTAGAAATCATTCTAAATGATTTAATTGCAAATCACACACAAGATTGGCTATTAACATTAGAAATTGTTGAACTAGCAAAACAACACAACTTACCAATTTACGATAACGCGTTGCACCATTTATTAAAGGTAAAAGAAAGCAGACCCGATGTAGCGCATTTAATTACCAACGGTTTAAACTTAATTTAAATATTTATAAAAAAGACTCTTTAAAAAGGAGTCTTTTTTTATTATTTAACACATTATTATCATATTACAGTTTTTATAACTTAAAAATAGTTATATTTTTGAGATAATTAAAAACACCACACATGAATTTAAGAAAACTTACATTAGGTATTTTAATTTTACCTGCATCATTATGGGCACAAGTTGCAGATTTTAATCAAAAAATACCTACCGATCCCGATGTTCGAATCGGTAAACTTGAAAACGGACTAACTTACTACATTCGTAAAAATGCAAAACCAGAAAAAAAGGTAGATTTACGCTTGGTTTTAAATGCTGGTTCTATTTTAGAAACCGATAAGCAAATAGGTTTGGCTCACTTTATGGAACACATGGTTTTTAACGGAACCAAAACTTTTCCTAAAAACGAATTAATAAACTATTTACAAAGCATTGGAGTAAAATTTGGTCAACACTTAAACGCTTATACTAGTTTTGACGAAACTGTTTATTTTTTACCAATTCCTGCAGATGATCCTGTGAAATTAGATAAAGGTTTCCAAATTTTAGAAGATTGGGCCTTTAACGCTAATTTAGAAACAAAGGATATTGATGATGAACGCGGCGTTGTTATTGAAGAATACCGCACACGATTAGGATCGGGCGAACGTATGATGAAGAATTACTTACCTAAAATGCTTCACAATTCATTGTACGCAAAACGTTTACCTATTGGTACAAAAGAAAATTTAGAAACTTTTAAACCCGAAGAAATCCGTCAGTTTTATAAAGATTGGTACCGCCCTAACCTTATGGCTGTTATTGTTGTTGGCGATATTAATGTTGATGAAATGGAAGCAAAAATTAAAAGTCATTTTGCTAAATATCAAAATCCTGTAAATCCTAAAGAGCGTAAATCGTTCGATATTCCAAATCATAAAGAAACATTTGTATCTGTAAATACCGATAAAGAAGCAACATCGGCTAACGTACAAATTTTTTATAAAGACATTGATAAAGCAAAACCATCAACAACAGTTGGCGATTTTAAAAACGATTTAATTGAAGGCTTGTTTTCGCAAATGTTAAACGCACGTTTAGAAGAATACACCAACAAACCAAACCCACCATTTGTTTATGGGTACAGCTTTCATGGCAGTATGCTTGGACGTGAAAAAGAAGCTTTTCAATCAATGGCTATGACTGCTGAAGACAAACAATTAGAAGCGGTTAAAGTTTTAGCTATTGAAAACGAACGCGCCCGCAAATTTGGATTTACACAATCAGAACTAGATCGTGCAAAAAAAGATTATTTAGCTTATTATGAAAAAGCTTATAACGACCGCGATAAAAACAACTCATCGGCATATTTAGGCAGATACCAAAGTCACTTTTTAGAAGGCGAAGCGATCCCGTCAATTGCTTATGAATTCAACTTAGTTAAAGAAATATTACCTACACTTACTTTAAAAGATGTTAATAACGTAATTCAATCGTATATAAAAGATGAAAATCGTGTAATTATTTTAACTGGCCCAGAAAAAGAAGGTTTAAAAACACCTACCGAAAACGAAGTTTTAGCTGCATTAGACGTGTCTAAAGTAGAAATCACACCTTATGAAGATGCTGTTGTTGCAGAATCGTTAATTCGTAACGAAATTAAACCAGGTAAAATTGTAGGAACTTCTAAAAACGACAAATTAGGAACAGTTACACTTATGTTAGCCAACGGTGCTAAAGTAACCTACAAAAAAACCGATTTTAAAAACGATGAAATTTTGTTTGGTGCCAGAAGTTTTGGTGGTTTTAATTTAGTTGATAACGAAACTTATAAAAAAATTCAACATGCAACAAGCGCTGTTCCACAAGCAGGTATTGCAGGTATGGATCAAAATGCATTAACTAAATTTAATACTGGTAAAATTTACCGTGTTTCACCATACGTTGGCGGAATTACAGAAGGCATTTCTGGAAATAGTACACCTAAAGATTTAGAATATTTGTTTCAAACTGTTCATGCGTATTTTACAGATTTAAATTATGATGAAAACGCTTACGAAACAGAAAAAAGCAAAACAAAATCGTATTTAGCTAATTTAATGGCAATGCCTGAGGTATTTTATCAAATTGAAATATCAAACTTTATGTATGGCCATAATGCAAGATATTCTTCGCCAATTCCAACGGAAAAAGATTGGGAAAACACCAACTACAAAATGGCTTATAATTTGTTTAAAGAGCGCTTTGCAGATGCCAGCGATTTTGAATTTTTCTTTGTTGGAAATGTTACCGATGAACAAATGAAAGCTTTCTCTGAAATTTATATTGCATCGTTACCAGCATTAAATCGTAAAGAAACAATAAAAGATACAGGTTTCCGTGCTAAAACGGGAGTTCATAGAAAAGATGTTTATAAAGGTACCGACGATAAAGCTACCGTAAGAATATCATACACAGGCGAAACAACGTACTCTGAAAAAGAAAACTTAGCAATGCAAGCTTTAGGCGAAATTGTTACTATTAAATTAATTGAAGAATTACGTGAAAAAGAAGGCGGTGTATACGGTGCTAGCGCAAGAGGTTCTTTAAATAAATTTCCTTATGGTTCCTATGATTTCAGTATTTCGTACCCTACCAATCCTAAAGATGCCGATAAGTTAATTGAATTAACTTTGAAAGAAGTTGAAAAAATTCAACAAAACGGACCCGATGCTAAAGATTTAGACAAATTTATTGAAGGCGAAATGACAGATTATACCAAATCATTAAAAGAAAACAGATATTGGTTAGGTGTTTTAACAAATGCTTTTAGTGAACAAGAAAATCCTGAAAAAGCTTTAGAATTTGAGAAAACATTGAAAACTTTAACAGTTAAAGATGTTCAAGATGTTGCAAAAAAATACTTAAACAAAAATCGTATTATTGCAGTATTAAAACCCGAAACTGCTAAAAAGTAAATTTTTAATTATATAAAAAATGCCTCACATCTTAAAATGTGAGGTATTTTTAGTTTAATTTCTTAATAAACTTGCATTATTAATGGTTAATTCATTTCTTTATAAAAATTTAGAATTTAATATTTTTACATAGAATTATGAAAAAAATCATTCTTTTTATAATAATTCTTTGGGCAAATTTACTGTGTTCACAAAACAATTCGCAAGCAACCAAAGTATTTACAGTTAAAGATCTTGAAAATGAAATAAAATTAAACAACGATTGGAAATCCCAATCTGGTAATACTATTTTATGGAAAGAAAAAGATTTTGATGATACTAATTGGAAACCGTTAACAAGTGTTTTTAGCAAATTAAAAGCACCTGATTTTAATGGTGATATGTGGTTTAGAAAAAACATAATAATTGACTCTTCCTTAGTTAATGTTCCCGTTGCTTTACAAGTATTTTCAAAAGCCGAAGTAAAAATTTACTTAAACGGTACTCACATAAAAAATTTTAAAGGTTTAAATAATGAAGTCGATAGCTTAAAAAACAAACCCTTAATATTTGTTTTTAATAAACCTGGTAAAAATATTTTTGCATTGCATTATAAAGACTCGTTGTTTAATAAAACAAAAACAACATTTCAAACAGAAGGTTTCAAATTTTCATTACTATCAGTTGATAAATATCTTGAAAAATCAACATATAATAATTATTTATGGCTGGCAACTATTGCTATTGGTTTTATATTTATTACACTGGGTGTAATACACTTAATCTTATTTGGTTTTTACCGTAAATTTATTTCCAACTTATTTTTCGCTTTATTTAACTTATGTTCAGGTTGTAGCATCCTTTTTGGATACGCAAAATTAACTCAATTCGGTTTTGATGGTATGGCGTTTTTAAACCCTGCCAATTCCATATCGGTAACTTTTTCTGTAATAGGAAGTTTAGCCATAAGTGCAACAGTTAATTTTTTATTTAGCAAAAGTAAACTACGATTAATAATTTTAAGTATTTTGGTTGGTTTTAGTTTACTTTTAATGTATTCATTTTCTGGTAACTTCTCGTTTCTAGCATCAATTTTCACAACAATAATACTTTTAGAATCAATTATAATTGTACTTATTGCTGCATTAAATAAAAAGCCAGGCGCAAAAATAATTGCAATAGGATTAGTTTGTAGTTTTGGTTTTGCTCTTTTATTAGGTATGTGTGTTGGAATATTTTTTGCAACAAAATCCTTTAATTATGTAACAATTAGTATTCTTATTATTTTAGGTATATTAAGTTTCTTTAGTATCCCATTTGCAATGTCGGCTTATTTAGCATCAAATTTTGCAGCTGTAAGTCGCAAATTAAAACAACAATTAAAACAAGTAAATTTACTTTCTAACCAAACGTTAAAACACGAACAAGAGCGCAAAGCACTTTTAGAAAATAAAACATTTTTTTTAGAAACCGAAGTAAAAGAACGTACAAAAGAAATTGAAACTCAAAAACAAGAAATTGAAAAACAACAACACGCTTTGTTAAAAGAAAAACAAAAATCAGAAGATTTGTTATTAAACATTTTACCAAAAGATGTTGCCGATGAATTAAAAGAAAGTGGCGAAAGTAAGGTGAAACAATTCAACAGCGTTTCTATTTTATTTTCAGATTTTATAAACTTAGATTCAGTATCGCAACAATTAAATTCGCAAGAATTATTAGATGAATTAAACTTTTGTTTTCAAGCATTCGATCATATCACAACAAAGCATCAAATAGAAAAAATAAAAACCATTAGTTATTCGTATATGGCTGTAAGCGGACTGCCATTAGAAAATGAAAATCATGCAAAAAAAATGATCGAAGTAGCTATTGAAATGTGTACGTTCATTGAAAACTATCAAACCGAACGTAAAAAACAAAACAAACCTTACTTTGAAATTAAAATTGGTATAAATTCGGGCGAAGTTGTTGCTGGTATTGTTGGCATTAAAAAATTTGCTTACGATATTTGGGGCGATGCCGTTAACACCGCTGCTCGTATGAAAGCAAAAAGTGAAAACGGTAGAATAAATGTAGGACATACAACGTACGAATTAGCTAAAAATTACTTTGAATTTACATATCGTGGCGAAATAGAAATTAAAGGAAAAGGCTTTGCAAAAATGTATTTTGTTGAAACTAAAACTGTTTAAAATGAAAAAGTTATTATACATATGCTTATTACTTGTAGCTTTAGTTTCAAAAGCGCAAACAAACGATACAATAAAGGTATATACTTACAAAGATTTTATAACCAACAATAAATATTACAAAACATTAAATGGTTGGAAATTTACTCAAGGAAATAATGATTTATGGAAAAATTTAGATTATAACGACAGCAATTGGGCAACCATAAAAGCGGATACAACAGGTAAAGTTGTAGAAAAAGAAATAATTTTTAACAAATTAGGTTGGTTTAGAAAAACTATTAAAATTGATTCAACATTAGTAGGTGTACCTTTAAGTTTTAATTTAGAACTTGGCGGAGCTTATACCATTTATTTAAATGGAGTTCCGCTTAAAACATTTGGTAAATTTTCTTCTAAAAATTCAAAATCAGTAAATTACAAATACGATATGTTTAATGAGCAATACATCACTTTTACCTTTAAAAAACCAGGTAAACAAGTTTTTGCTATTAAATACGAAAACCCTGAAATAACTAAAACCAGTAACTTTTTTGGTTTTAAATTTAATATAAGTACAATTGAAAATGCAATAGATGAAAATAATTCAAAAAATCAGGCTGTTACAGGTTTGGCAGTTTTTGCATCAATTTTAATTACACTTAGTGTATTTCACTTAATACTGTATTTATTTTATCGCGAGTTTAAACCAAACTTATTTTTTAGCCTGTTTAGCTTTAGTATGGGTGGTGCATTTATAAGTTTTATTTTGGTTTTTAAAGCATCGTACTTATTAGACAATAATATAATAGAAAAACTAATTGTTTTTTTAGTATGCTTGTCAGGTTTTGCTTTAAGCGGTTTAATAAATACCCTATTTAGTAGCAAACAGTTGCGTTTTAAAATATATTCGGTATTGTGTATAGTTGCACTATTAATTCTGCTTTTTAGCATTGAAATTAGCGGGGGTTTTATAGTACCACTTTTATTCATTTTTGCCTGTATAGAAGCTACAATTCTTTTAATTAAAGCTATTTTAAAAAAGGTAAAAGGTGCAAAAATTTTAGCAACTGGCATTTTACTCACCTTGTTTTTTTTAGTTTTAATAATAGTTTCGGTTTTAATTTTTATTGAAAACGGACATGTAAAATTTGGCAATGGTCAAAATACAGCAACCAATATTTTTATGGGAATTATTTTTATTGGCTTTATTTTATCCTTTTTTAGTATCCCCTTTTCAATGTCGGCGTATTTGGCTTGGTATTTTTCGTACATCAATGAAGAAAATGAATCAAAACTAATCGAGATTGAAAACCTAACACAAGAAAGTCTTCAACAAGAAAAAGAAAAGCAAACAACTATTGAAAACATCAACCAAGAACTAGAATCACAGGTTATAAATCGCAAAAATGAAATTGAAATTCAAAAAAGCGAAATCAAAATTCAAAATGAAAAATTAAAAGAAGAAAGGTTAAAATCTGACACACTTTTATTAAATATTTTACCAGAAGAAATTGCCTTAGAATTAAAAGAAAAAGGGAAGTCACAATCTAAATTTTTCGATAGTGTAACAATACTTTTTACCGATTTTAAAGATTTCACAAAACTTACCGAAAAAGTATCTTCAACCGAATTAATTGAAGAATTAAACTATTGTTTTAAAGAATTTGATAGAATTATTAGCAAATATGGTATTGAAAAAATAAAAACCATTGGCGATGCCTACATGGCTGTAAGCGGCTTACCTGTTAAAGACGAAAACCATGCAATAAAAATGGTACATGCCGCATTAGAAATACGCGATTTTATGGAACAATACAAACAAAAGCGTATAAATGAAGGCAAGGAATACTTTGAAATGCGTATTGGTATAAACTCTGGCGAAGTAGTTGCTGGTATCGTTGGTATTAAAAAATTCACTTACGATGTTTGGGGTACAGCTGTTAATATTGCTGCAGAAATGGAAGTTAACGGAGCAATTGGAAAAGTAAACATAAGCCAAAACACGTATCAACTAGTTAAAGAAATTTTCACAACTGAATTGCGTTCTGAAAAATTAATGGATTCACAGTTAAATATGTATTTTGTAGAAAATAAAGAACCCAATTTAAGATTTTTAGAGGTTAAAAAATTTATTATTGAAAAGCAGTTAAATGAACTTCCAAAACATTTACATTACCATAATTTAAACCATATTTTAGATGTGCACGAAGCGGTAATTTGCTATGCTAAATTAGAAGGGGTTACAACTAAAGATACAGAATTATTGCAAGTTGCCGCACTTTTTCACGATTCGGGTTTTATTGTAAAAGGCAATGGCCATGAAGAAATTTCATGTACGTTTGCTGATACTTATTTACCAGAAT
This sequence comes from Myroides sp. JBRI-B21084, assembly GCF_030545015.1. Lineage (GTDB taxonomy): Bacteria > Bacteroidota > Bacteroidia > Flavobacteriales > Flavobacteriaceae > Flavobacterium. The sequence goes on along the minus strand of NZ_CP120653.1, from coordinate 978,546 downwards.
TTGGTTATTCTGCTATAGAAATCGAAAAAATTAAAGGAATGATACGTGCAACAAAAATTCCTCAAACACCTAAGAATCATTTAGAGCAAATTTTAGCCGATGCCGATTTAGATTATTTAGGACGTAATGATTTTGAAGAAATTGCAAATGGACTTTACGAAGAAATATTGGTTGAAAATAAAGATTTAAACAAAGAAAAATGGAACAATATTCAAGTTTCTTTTTTTGAAAACCACAAATACTTTACAGAATCAGCTAAAAGATTAAGAAACAATAAAAAAGAAGAAAATTTAACATTAATAAAATCACAAAAAAATTAGCCAAATAAAAAAATGAAAAAAATTTTAACGAACGACAGTTTTAAAGATTACTTATTTATGTTATTAGGAATTTTAAGCATAAGCTTTGCTTTAAAAAGTTTACTAATTCCTAATCATTTTTTCGATGGTGGTGTAACAGGTATTGCACTACTTTTATACAAAAAATACCACATAAACATAGCTCTTATTTTTGTAGCTCTTAACATTCCGTTTTTGCTACTTGGCGGCAAATTAATAGGAAAAACATTTGCTATAAAATCAATTATTTCGGTAATAATTTTAGGCCTTTGCTTACTTTTTATCCCTTTTCCAGAAGTATCACATGACAAATTAATTGTTTCGGTTTTTGGAGGATTTTTTATTGGATTAGGTGTTGGTTTTGGTATGAAAAGTGGAATTGCTTTAGATGGAATTGAAGTTTTAGCTGTTTATACGGGTAAAAAAGTAGGTTTTTCTATGAGCGAAATTATTTTGGGTATAAATATCTTAATTTTCTTAATTGCTGGAACTTTCTTTGGATTAGAAGCTGCATTTTATTCTATGTTAACCTATTTTGTAGCATCTAAAACAATAGACTATGTTGTAGAAGGTTTTGAAGAATTTACAGGCGTAACTATCATATCATCTAAAAGCGATGAAGTAAAAGCTTTTTTAGTACTACAAATGGGTAAAGGAATAACCGTTTATAAAGGCGAGCGTGGTTTTATGAAAGATAGTTTTGAAAAAAGTACTGAAACCGATATTGTTTACACTGTTGTAACCCGTTTAGAAGTTAGAAAATTAAAAACAGCTATACATGAAATTGATGATAAAGCCTTTATATTCTCTAGCTCAATTAAAGAAACTGCAGGAGGAATTTTAAAGAAAAAACATGCACATTAAAAACAAAAACGTCTAAATTTAGACGTTTTGTTGTTTGTAGAAAAACTACACAAGTGTAGTATTTAATTCCTTTTCTTTAAAAAAATCGTTTTTTTGAATTAGTTGTTCAAATAGGTCAACGTTTTTAAGTTTAATTTCATCACCAAAAGCATCAATATGTTTTTTATGATGAACATCGCTGCCTACAAAATCATACATATTTTCTTTTAATAAATAATCTGAAACTTCGGCAATACCACTTCCGTAATAACCGGTGCTACTTAATAAATTCATTTGAAACAAACAACCAGCACTTTTTAACTTCTTAAAACTTGCATAATCATTTTTATAAAAATTATAACGCTCAGGATGTGCTAAAATAGGCTGATATCCTTGCGAATGTAATTCCATAATAATTTCGTATAAATGTATTGGTGGATTTATGTAAGACATTTCAACTAATACATAATTATCTTTTATACACAATAATTTTTCATTTTCAATTCTTTTTAAAAAAGAATCGTCCATTAAATATTCTGAAGCTACTTTAAGTTGTTTTGTAGAAAAACCTAACTCTATTTTAACTTTATTGTATTGTTCTACAATTTGTTCTTTTGTATTTTCCCAAACTAACGGAGTTGTGTGCGGCGTTGTAATAAACTGTTTAAAACCAAACAATTGTAAACTTTCAATTAATTCACGTGTTTCTTGTAACGATTTACTTCCATCGTCTAAACCATATAATAAATGCGAGTGTATATCAACAAAATTATTAGGTATAATATCTTTTAATATTTTTCTTTTCTTAAAAAAACTAAACATTTTCCTTTTCTAATCTTCCAATTTTACTAAACTTAGGCAAAAATAATGCCAAAATAAAAGTTAAATGTAAAACGATTAAAGGGATTGCTACCATTAACAACTCAATCCCCATAAAAAGTAATCCTATAGTTGTAAATATTAAAGCAACCCAAAAAACTTTTCTATTTTTTAAAACCATTCCAACAATATATAATGGGTTATAGAAAAGAATCCACATATTTAAAAGTAATTCTTCGTGGTGTGTAAATAAACTTACAGCCAACAAAAACAAACTAAAAAGTGCAGTTAGTAAAAAATAAAACCGTTGTACATTTTTCTTTAATGCAAAAATAGCCAAAAACAATGCTATTACCCACAAAGTGTAAACAGAATTTAAATTAAAACCGTTTTTTATGGTTTGTACGTAATTTAGTTTTTTTTCACTTTTAACAATTTTTTGGTTAAATGTTAAGGCGTCTTTTAACTTTATTGGAAGAAAAATAAGCTGATTTTGCTTGTTTGTTTTGTATCCAAAAAGCAAATTAATACCTAATTTTTCAAAATAATGGTTTGTTAAACCTTCATTCAATATATAACGATATGAAAAATTATTTTTTGGGAAATTTGTTTGTAACGGAGCTGAAATTGTTTTATTTATAACATCTACAACTTTAGTTGTACAGTTGTTTTTTATAAAACCATATGTGTAATAACGATCGCTGCCTTTTAATTGTCGGTTTATTTCGTTCCAAACCGCCATTTTTTGAGAATACGTTAAATTAAGTTGTTGTTCTATAACTTCACGGTTATCGTACGTATAATCATTTATAAAATTATTAAAATCTGATACATTTAAAAAATACAACAAATCACCTTTAACAAATTTACTATAAAAATTAGGTGTTTTAAAATCAAACATTCCCCAATTGTACACCACATCTAAATTTTGGTTAAAGTCTTTAACTCTAAGTGCTGTATGTCCAAAAAGAGTATACATTTCATTACCAACCCCACATGTAAGCACGCTAATTTCGGCTTGTTCAGTTAAGTACGATGGTTGTGCTTGAAATTGTAAAAAAGAAAAACAACAAACCAGTAGTACGATTTGTTGTTTAAATTTAATTAGAAAATTATTCATTTGTTTTTGTAAAGATTCCTAAATCTAATTTTAACGAAAATATATTTGAATAAAGTGATGCACTTTGATTACCTATATCGGTTAAAGCATAATCAACTTGTATGCCTTTGTATTTAAAACCTAAACCAATGTTAGGTTGAAATGTTAGCTTTTCAGAATTATCAATTTGTAATTCATTTTGAAAATTCCCAACACCGGCTCGAACAAAAACCATTTTATCATACCCAAATTCAAAACCTGCCGATGGTTGCATACTAAATGCTGATGTAGAAATTAAGGCGTTTGTTTGATAAAATTCGGTATGTAAAACAGCCGCAGTTGTTAAATTAAATTTATCAGTTAACATAAAATCGCGTGCTACACCTATTTGTAATTTTGGTAGTGTAAGTTCAGTTGTTTCTGGAAGTGTTTGATTTTGACCTTCAACCGCACCTTTTATTTTTTCAAATTCGGCTTTATTAATATTCCAAACATTATAAGTAGTTGTAATATCGCGTGCCATCACACCAAATTTCCATTTTTCGGTATGGTACTGTAAACCAATATCTAACCCAAAACCCCATGATTTTGCAAAATCTCCAATAACCCTACGCACAATTTTTGAATTTGCACCTAAAGACAAACCGTCAACTGCTAATTTACGTGCATAGGAAATATTAAAAGCATAATCGGCAGCCGAAAATAGCGAAATACGATTGTAATCTACGTTTCCATTTTGATCAATTAATTCGGTGGTATTCATAATATCATCAACCCCAAAACGTATAGCCGAAAAAGCTACTGCACTTTTTTCATCTATAGGCATTGCAAATGCAGCATAATCATATTGTGCAATGTTTGCAAAATAACTAGCGTGCATTAAACCTACTTGTTTATCTTGTAAATACACTAAACCAGCAGGGTTCCAATACCCCGAATTTACATCGGCCGTTTGTGCAATTACACTATTTGCCATACCAAATGAAGCTGCATCTACCCCAATGTTTAAAAATTCATTAGAGTATTTTCTTGCGGTTTGTGCTTGCAAACTTACGGTTGCAAAAAGTAAAAACACTATGGATAACCTTTTTTTCACGAAAATAAATTTTACAAATATTACAAAATTTTACAATATATAAACTCTAAATACTTAGAACTTATTGTTTACATTTGTTTTAAAAATAAAAATATAAAATTCATGGCAATAAAAAAACACATTCCCAATGCAATTACACTTTTAAATTTACTTTCGGGCTTAATTGCTCTAGTTTATGCTTTTGACGATAATTTACAAATGGCATTTTTTTGGGTTTGTTTAGGAATTTTCTTTGATTTTTGGGACGGATTTGCTGCCAGAATATTAAAAGTTACTAGTCCGTTAGGTGTTCAGCTAGATTCTTTAGCTGATATGGTTACATCGGGGGTAGTACCTGGCGTGGTAATGTACCAAATGCTTTCGCATATTCAACAAAACGATGAAACTTATTTGGTTACCAACGAAACTTTTTACATGAAATTGGTACCTTTTATTGGCTTTATTATAACTTTAGGTGCGTGTATGCGTTTGGCTAAATTTAATATAGATACAAGACAAACTGATAGTTTTATAGGGCTACCCACCCCTGCAAATGCACTTTTTGTTTTAAGTATACCGCTTATTTTAAGCACAACTGCTAATGAAACACTTATAAATTTACTTAGCAACCCTTATATTTTGGTAGTTATAAGTTTTTTTAGCGCATTGATCATGAACGCAGAATTGCCTTTATTTTCGTTAAAAATTAAAAGCGACCAGCTTAGTAAAAACAAAACGGCCTTATTATTCTTGTTACTTTGCGTGGTGTTACTAATTATTTTTCAGTTTGTAGCTATACCCGTTATTATAGCCATTTATATTTTAATTTCGCTAATTTTAAGCAAAACAAAAGTATCTTTATAAAAAATAACTAAGCTAAAATTCACAATATCAACAATAAATATTGTTTTTGTAATAAGATATAAATAGTTAAATTTGATACCTAATTTACAACTACAAAAAAATAATAAAATATATCTAAAATGATCATAAAACCAAGAACAAGAGGTTTCATATGTTTAACAGCACATCCAGAAGGAACTGCCTTAAATATTAAAAATCAAATTGATTATGTACGATCAAAAGGAACAATAGCAAACGGACCAAAAAAAGTTTTAGTAATTGGTGCGTCAACAGGTTTCGGAATTTCATCTCGTATTGCAGCAGCATTTGGTTCAGGTGCAGCAACAATTGGTGTGTTCTTTGAAAAACCAGCGGCAGAAGGTAAACCAGGAACTGCAGGTTGGTACAATTCTGCTGCTTTTGAAAAAGAAGCTCAAAATGCAGGTTTGTACGCAAAATCTATTAACGGTGATGCTTTTTCTGACGAAATCAAAAAACAAACGATCGATTTAATTAAAAAAGATTTAGGAACTGTTGATTTAGTTGTTTACAGTTTAGCATCGCCACGTAGAACACATCCTAAAACAGGTGTTGCTTATGCTTCGGTTTTAAAACCAATTGGGCAACCATTTGAAAACAAAACAGTAGATTTTCACTCGGGTGTTGTTTCAGATATTACTATTAATCCTATCGATAGTCAAGAAGATATTGACAATACCATTGCTGTTATGGGTGGTGAAGATTGGAAATTTTGGATGGAAGACCTACACAACGCAGGTGTTTTAGCAGATAACGTAAAAACGGTTGCTTATTCATATATTGGACCTGAACTTACTTTCCCAATTTACCGCAACGGTACAATTGGCCAAGCTAAAAACGATTTAGAAGCTACAACTGGCACAATTAACAACATTTTAAAAGATATTAACGGACAAGCATTTGTATCGGTAAACAAAGCCTTAGTAACACAATCAAGTTCGGCGATACCAGTGGTACCTTTATATATTTCTTTACTATACAAAGTAATGAAACAAAAAGGCATACACGAAGGTACTATTGAACAAATGTATCGTTTATTTAAAGAGCGTATGTATACCGAAAATGGTGAAATTGCTCTAGATAATGAAGGAAGAATTAGAGTAGATGATTGGGAAATGCGCGACGATGTTCAAGCAGAAGTTGCTCAATTATGGAAAGAAGCTACTACCGAAAATCTTGAACAAATTTCAGACATTGAAGGATATCGCAACGACTTTTTTAATCTTTTTGGATTTAATTTCAACGAAATTAATTACGATGCCGATACCAACGAAGTTGTGAATATACCTAGTATTTAGTTCATTTTTACAAAATAAACCAAGCGTGATGTAGCAATACACCACGCTTTTTTTATATAAAACATCTATATTTTTTGTACCTTCAATAAAAAAATATGCAGGCAAAAAAAACGCAACTACAAAAACATAAGTTAATGGCTACTGGCCTATTTGTTTTAATGGCATGCATTTACATTGTAATGATGTATTTTTTAAAACACAACCCTAAAAGTTGGATGGAATACGTGCGTGCTTTTTCAGAAGCAGGCATGGTTGGTGCGCTGGCCGATTGGTTTGCTGTAACCGCCTTGTTTAAATTTCCGTTGGGAATTAAAGTACCACACACAAACCTCATCACTAAAAACAAAAATAAATTAGGCTCTAATTTAGGAACTTTTGTAAGTGATAACTTTTTAACTGCAACCACAATTAGACCCTATATTGATAAATTAAACATTAGTACCTACTTTATAAATTGGCTTAATAACAATAAAAATCAAAACCTTTTACTTACCGAAATTACTAAACTATTAAAAAACATTATTGCCAATTTAAACAACCAAACTGTATCAAATTTATTAACTACAAAAGCATTTGATTTATCAAAGGAAATAAAGCTTGAAAAATTTGCAGCTTCTAGCCTACAATATCTATTAGAAAAAAACGAACAAAACCGTTTAATTAATCATGTATTGCCAAAAGCAAAATTATATGTAGAAAACAATCGCGAATTAATTTATTTAAAAGTTGTTGAAAAACAACCTATTTTAGGTTTAATTGGTGGGAAATCGGTTACAAATCAACTAATTTCGGGTATAACTACCTTTTTTAATGAAATTGAACATAACCCAAAGCACGAAATTAGAATTACAATTACCAACTATTTACTTGATTTAGTTAGCGATTTAAATGAAAATGAAGAATGGCAATTAAAATTTAATGCCATGAAAAATGAATTTTTATCGCAAGAAAAAATATCGGAATATGCAAACGCTATTTGGCAGCGTTCAAAAACCGATACGCTAGAAAGTTTAAACAATCCGCAATCTTCTTTAAATATATACTTAACAAAAACGATTACTGAACTAATTATCACCTTTAAAAACGATACTCATTTACAAGAATCTATTAATAACTATGCTAAACAATATGTTTATAAGTTAGTTTTAAAAAACAGTAACGAAGTAGGTAAGATTATACAGCAAACAGTTGAAAAATGGGACGGACAAGAGTTAAGCGAAAAATTAGAACTTGAAGTTGGAAAAGATTTGCAATACATACGCATAAATGGCACCTTAGTTGGCGGATTAGTTGGCTTGCTTATTTATACTTTAACACAAATTTTTATATAAAAAAACAGAGGCTTTAACCTCTGTTTTTTTAATGATTTATATTTTCAATTTCGTTTGCATTATGTGTGTGCTTAAAAAACACCGCAAATAATACCGCTATTATTAACGAATATATGGCGAAACTAAGCCAAATAGAACTCCAATCTTTTAATAAAACTTCACTACTTAGTAAATCATTATTTGAAACACTAACACCAAAAGAATCTTTTAAAACCGAGAGAAACTTAGGGTTATCTGTTGTTGTATTTAATTGCGATGCTAATGCTGTAACCGAAGAAAATTTGTGAGTAAAAAATTTATCAATTACCCAACCAGCAACATTACTACCTATTACGGCTCCAAAACCGTTTGTCATCATCATAAACAATCCTTGAGCCGATGATCTTATTTTTGCATCGGTATTAGTTTCTACAAACAACGACCCTGAAATGTTGAAAAAGTCGAATGCCATACCATAAACAATACATGATAATAAAATCATCCATAGACCACCAGCAGGATCGCCATAAGCAAACAAGCCAAAACGCAATACCCAAGCTAGCATTGAAATCAACATTACTTTTTTAATACCATAACGTTTTAAAAAAAAAGGAATTGCCAAAATAAACAAGGTTTCTGATATTTGAGAAACCGACATAATTATGGTTGAATATTTAACTACAAAAGAATCTGCATAAATAGGAAAATGTTTAAACTCATCAATAAAAACATCTCCATAAGCATTTGTTAATTGTAGCGCACCGCCTAAAAACATTGAGAATATGAAAAATAAAGCTATTTTATAATTTCCGAATAACTTAAAAGCATTTAAACCTAATTGTTCGGTTAACGGTGCTTTTTTATCTATTAAACGCAATGGCGGACATTTAGGTAAAGTTAAAGCATATAATCCTAATAAAACTGCCGATGCACCTGCAATATAAAACTGACCTGCTGTTGCTTTATTACCTGTTAAATTAGTTAACCACATAGCCGCAATAAAACCAACTGTTCCCCAAACCCTAATTGGCGGAAAATCTTTAATTACGTCAAAACCTTTATTCTTTAAAATGGTGTACGATATAGAATTATTTAAAGCAATAGTTGGCATATAAAAACACATAGCCAATAGCATTACATAAAAAAAGGAAGATGGATTGTTTACTTCGGGTAAATAAAAAAGGACAAGACCGTAAAAAATATGCAATAAACCGTACAATCTTTCCGCATTAATCCATCGGTCGGCAATAATGCCTGTAAGTGTTGGAACAAAAATTGGAGCAATACCCATGGTGCCAAATACAGCTCCAAATTGTGTACCGTCCCATTTTTTGTCACCAAACCAATAATTCCCAATAGTAATTAACCAAGCACCCCATACAAAAAACTGTAAGAAGTTCATTGCAATTAACTTTGATTTTATGCCCATTTTTTTCTATTTTTTTAAGTGTGTAAAAGTATAAAATTTAATAAATAAAGCAAGTTAATCAGCATTAATTAAGTCAGTAGCTAAATTAAAAATCTTATTAAATTGTTCTTCTTTTGTTAAGTATGAATTATCTATAACAATTGCATTTTCTGCAATAATCAAAGGTGAATCGGCTCTGCTAGAATCTATTGCATCGCGTTCGGTTACATTTTTAAGGACTTCTTCAAACGAAACATTTTCATTTTTTTGTTGAAGTTCTAAATACCTACGTTGTGCTCTAATTTCTGCCGATGCTGTCATAAAAATTTTCAATTCGGCATTAGGAAAAACCACTGTACCAATATCGCGTCCATCCATCACCACCCCTTTATCTACCCCATATTGTTTTTGTTGTTGGACTAATTTAGATCGAACTTCAGAAATTGAAGCTATTTTACTTACTAAATTTGAAACTTGGATAGATCTAATGGCACTTTCAATATTATTATTATCAAGATACATTTCGGCAAAACCTAAATTTTCATTAAATTTAAAAGATAAATTTATTAATGATAAACTGTTTAATAACGCTTCCTTATCTAAGAAATCTTCACCAACAAAACCTTGTTGCATAGCAAAGTAAGTAACTGCGCGGTACATTGCACCTGTATCAACATAAATATAGTTTAGGGCTTTTGCCAATTGTTTTGCTAATGTGCTTTTGCCTGTTGATGAATGCCCGTCTATTGCAATGGTTATTTTTTTCAAAACAAATAATTTTTGCTATAAAAGTATTACAGTTTAACCGATAAGCCAAATAAATTGGTGTTTCCGGCTAAAGTAAATCGGTTATGTGCGTATTCTATTTTAAATCGTTTTACTTGCAAACCAAAACCTGCAGTAAACCCTGCAAAATGGCGTTGTTCTAAAATGCGCATTTCTTCGCCGTTTCTAAAATTATAACCCAAGCGAATATTAAAATTTTTCTTTGGAAATAATTCAACTCCAAATACTACGTGACGCATTATATTGTTACCAAAACTAACTTTTTCTTCAGTTACTTTATTTTCTAAGTCGATTTCTGAACGATTGGGATTTGAAAAAGAAACATCCCATTGTTGTAAATTTTCAAGAGAAAAATGCCAACGAATAGGCACATTTTCTAACAACTTACTTACCCCTACAACTGCTTCAAAAGGCAATGATTCACGGGTGTCTTCGTAACTAGAAAGTTGCCCACCCAAATTTTTAAAAGTTAAACCTACGGTCCAACCTGTATCTTCGTTATGGTATAAACCGCCAATATCAGCAGCAACTGCAAAAGAATTATAGTTTTCTAATGATGATGAAATTGCCTTTAAATTAGCCCCTACCGAAAAGTTAGTATTGTTAAGTGGTTGTGCGTAACCTACAGAAACGGCTACATCGCTACCAGAAAAAGTACCCGTATTCAAACCATTTTCGTCGTAACCATCAATCGATCCGTAGCCTAAATACGTAACGCCAACATGAAAATTTCTTCTATTTTTAAGTTGATGTGCATAAGCGGCCGCACCTAAGCTAATATCGCCATAATAGCTACCAAAATTTGCAGCTAACATATTGTTCATACTGCTGTTTAAAGCTGCGGGGTTGTAAAGCACCTGATTAACATCGTTACCAGTTATAGTAACATTTGTACCACCTAATGCTGCTTGCCGTGGCGATGTAGGCATTTGTAAAAATTGATAAGCGTCTCTTCCGCCAACCTGTGCAAATGCGGCTGAAACGGTAATAAATGAAACTAACGTGAATACTTTACGCATGTTTAGTAAAATTACATGTTAACGAATATATAACATTATAACGATAGAATAAAAAAAAAGGTATGTTTTTAGCATACCTTTTTTCATTTTTTTTAAGCTTGTGTTAGATTTAACTGTTTAGCATTTTTAACTTTTTGATTGGTTAAAGCTAAATCAATCACTTCGGTCATTTTATCTACGTAATGAAACGTTAAACCTGTTAAATATTCCGGTTTTATTTGATCAATATCGCGCTTGTTTTCTTTACAAAGAATAATTTCTTTAATATTTGCGCGTTTAGCAGCTAATATTTTTTCTTTAATCCCTCCTACCGGAAGTACTTTACCACGTAAGGTAATTTCGCCGGTCATGGCTACATTTTTCTTTATTTTTCGTTGAGTAAAGCTTGAAACCATTGATGTTAACATGGCAATACCTGCCGATGGACCATCTTTTGGTGTTGCTCCTTCTGGTACGTGTACGTGAATTTTGTATTTATCGAATAATTTTACATCAATACCAAATAAATCGCTGTTTGATTTTATATACTCTAGCGCAATTGTAGCCGATTCTTTCATTACGTTACCCAAATTACCTGTCATGGTAAGTGTTCCTTTTCCTTCAGATAAAATTGATTCTATAAACAAAATATCGCCGCCAACACGTGTCCATGCTAAACCAGTAACTACACCTGCTACTTCGTTTGTTTCATACTTATCGTAATCATATTTTGGTGCCCCTAAAATGGTTACTATATCTTCTTCGGTTAGTTTTTCGTTATAATCTTCTTCTAAAACAATAGATTTTGCTATATAACGGGCAATAGTTGCCATTTGTTTATCTAAATTTCTTACGCCCGATTCACGTGTATATTTAGTTACAATAAATTCCATAACCTTTTTAGAAAGCGCAACCGATTTTGCATCTAAGCCATGTTCTTTTAATTGTTTTGGAAGTAAATGCTGACGTAAAATTTCGATTTTTTCTTCAATTGTATAACCGTTCATTTCAATTACCTCCATACGGTCTAACAACGCAGGTTGTATAGTATTTAAACTGTTTGATGTTGCAATGAACATTACTTTAGATAAATCGTATCCTAACTCTAAAAAGTTATCATAAAACTCTTTATTTTGTTCAGGATCTAAAACTTCTAACATTGCGCTTGACGGATCGCCTTGATGGCTGCTAGTAAGTTTATCAATTTCATCTAAAACAAAGACTGGATTTGATGTTTTTGCCTTTTTTATAGATTGAATAATACGCCCTGGCATAGCACCAATATAGGTTTTACGGTGTCCGCGGATTTCGGCTTCATCGCGTAAACCTCCTAAAGAAATACGCACATACTCGCGCCCCAACGCCGTTGCAATAGATTTACCAATTGACGTTTTACCAACACCTGGTGGACCGTATAAACACAAAATTGGCGATTTCATATCGTTTCTAAGTTTTAAAACAGCCATGTGTTCAATTACACGGCGTTTTACATCTTCTAAACCATAATGTTCTTTATCTAAAATCTTTTTGGCATTTTTTAAATCGAATTTATCTTTAGTAAATTCATTCCAAGGCAATTCTAAAAGTAACTCTAAGTAATTTCTTTGAATAGAAAATTCAGCAACTTGTGGATTCATTCGTTGCATTTTACCTAATTCTTTATCAAAATGTTCTTGAATTTTTTTATCCCACTTTTTTAATTGCGCTTTTTTACGAAGTTCTTCAAACTCTTGTTCGTGCGATACACCACCTAATTCTTCTTGAATGGTTTTAATTTGCTGATGTAAAAAATATTCTTTTTGTTGTTGATCTAAATCAACGCGCACTTTTGTTTGAATATCGTTTTTTAAATTTAGTTTTTGCAATTCAATATTCATACGGCGCAATGTTTCTAACGCACGATCTTTTAGATTGTTCATTTCTAAAAGTGTTTGTTTTTCGGTAGCATCTAAATTTAGGTTTGAAGCTACAAAATTTACTAAAAACGAATTGCTTTCTATGTTTTTTATTGCAAAAGCTGCTTCTGAAGGAATGTTTGGATTTTCACGAATAATTTCCTGAGCGGTTTCCTTTATGGTTTCAATAATTGCATTAAACTCTAAATCGTTCTCTAAAGGTTTAATTTCAGCAACTTCTTTTGTAGCTGCTTTTAAATAGGGTTCTTCTTGCAAAATAGCATCAATAGCAAAACTTTTTTGCCCTTGTAAGATTACTGTAATATTACCATCGGGTAATTTCAACGTTTTTAAAATTTTTGCTACGGTTCCAAAACGGTGAATATCGTTACCCGTTGGCACTTCAACCGATTCATTTATTTGTGCAACAACACCTATGGTTTTATCACCAGCTAATGCGTCGTTAATTAATTTAATTGATTTATCGCGACCAGCTGTAATAGGTAAAACCACACCTGGAAACAAAACCATATTTCGTAAGGGTAAAATACTTAATTCAGAAGGAATTTCTTCTTTACTCATTGCTTCTTCATCTTCTGGTGAAAACAATGGTATAAAATCTACATTTGCATTAATGTCTTGAAGTGACAAACTGTCTAATGATATTATTTTTTCTTGTGCCATAAATATTTTATAAGTCAAAATGTCATTTATTTTAATAAATAACATTTTTAAACATGCTTTTTATTATACTTTAAATATAACTTATAAGTGTTTCAATATTTATGCCAATAAAAAAGCCTTACGTAAGTAAGGCTGTATTTTAGTAATTTAAGTAACTAAATGTACCGTTTGTTAATTTTTGCGGCATTAATTCTGGTTCTTCTGCCGGTGGATATAAGGTAAAATCGAAATTACCGTTTAAATATTTTGCTGTACTGTTTACATACGTAATGTTAGCGTAACCTGCATTTTGACTTTCATCTGCATTAGCTGTAGAATAAGTATACCAAACTTTTTGTATTACATCATTTTCATCTGGAACTAATTCTTGTATCGTGATAGATGCACTACTTAATAAATTAGACATTGATGTTGGAAAATTACCAACAACTAAACTATTAAAGTTAACATACAAATATGCTGGTTTGTAACGTGTTTCTGGGTTTGATGTATCTTCTTCGTCTAGTATCGATAATTTAGCTGTAATTGTCATACCACCTGTTGGAAATCCTACAGAAACATCATTAGACACAACTTTTTGTTTTGCATTTAAATCAAAGCTAAAAAGAGGTTTACCTCCTAAGCTAGTATCTTTTACATAACCATCTACAGGTTCTGTTTCACATGATGCAAAGCCAACAGCTAAAGCTATGGATGCTAAAACGTATTTTAATTTTCTCATAAGATTTCAATAAGAATGTTAAATTTAACCAAAAATAAAATTAATATTTTAATTACAAAAGTATTTTAAAAAAATATTACTCATTTTAACTACTTTGTTCTTTTTTTGCTGTTTTAAACAACAAAAATATTCCAATTGCAAAAAATACTACTAAAAACAAAATAGCATTTTGCATTTTACCAGTTAGTTGTGCAACTAAACCATAAACTAACATACCTATTACAATACCTATTTTTTCGGTAACATCGTAAAAACTAAAAAACGAAGTAGTATCAGCCGTATTTTGTGGAATTAATTTTGAATACGTAGAACGCGATAACGATTGAATTCCGCCCATTACCAAACCTACTAATGCTGCAACAATATAAAAACTAACAGGTTTTATTATAAAATAAGCCGCAATACAAATTAATATCCAAGCAATATTTATAATAATTAACGTTTTTAAATTTCCTATTTTTTTAGATAATTTTGAAGTAAGTACAGCACCTACAACAGCTATAATTTGTATTAAAAGTATGCTAACAATTAACCCTATTTGTCTTTGTGAACTACTTTCCCATTGAACCTCTTTTTCGCCAAAATACGCAGCAATAATCATTACAGTTTGTACAGCCATACTGTAAACAAAAAAAGCACTTAAGTAACTTTTTAATACCTGATAATTTTTTAATTGCTTGTAGATTTTTTTTAATTCGTTAAAGCCTAAAAACAAGGTTTTTGACGATATTTTATTGTTATTGCGAAAATTAGGTAAGTTTTTATATGAAATTTGACTAAAACCTAACCACCAAATTCCAACTAAAACAAACGAAGCTTTCATGGCATGTGTGTCAGAATTAAATCCAAAAACATCAAACTTCATTACAAGCGCTAAACATATAATTAGCAATATTACCGATCCTATGTATCCTAATGAATAGCCTTTTGCCGAAATAGCATCTTGCTGTTCAGGTAAAGCAATATCGGGTAGATATGAATTATAAAACACCAAACTTCCCCAAAAACCAATCAACGCCAACATATAAAAAAGCAAGCCTATATACAAGTTTTCCAGATTAAAAAAATAGAGCAACATACACGAAATTGATCCTATAAAACAGAACAATTTCATAAAAAACTTTTTGTTACCTAAATAATCTGCTACACCTGATAATATGGGAGATATAAAAGCAATTATTAAAAAACCAATAGCAGTTATATAGCTAATAACTGATTCACTTGGGGTATTGATTCCAAAAAAAGAAACCGAAGTTTGATTTGCAGAACGGAACAAATCGCCATAAAACAAAGGAAATATTGACGACGATATCACCAACGCATATACCGAGTTAGCCCAATCATAAAATGCCCATGCATTTAAAACTTTTTTTTCTCCTTTTTTAATTAAATCCATATAAATTAGTGAATTAAAAAAGCAGTTTTTTCAACTGCTTTAACTTGTTATTTAAAACTTTTACCAAATTTTTTGGCTTCAGCTTTGGCTTCAGGTATTAATTTTTGAATGTTTGCAATACGAGTTTGATCACTTGGGTGTGTACTTAACATTTCAGGCGCTTTACTACCACCTTGCGCAGACATACGTTGCCAAAATGATAATGCATTATCAGGATTATATCCTGCAACAGCCATTAAAATCAATCCAATTCTATCAGCCTCAGATTCATGTTTTCTACTAAAAGGCATCATACCAGCAATATTACTACCAGCACCATAAGCTGCCATTGCTTTTTGTTGTGTTTCTGCACTTGAATTACCAGTAGCTGCAGTAACGCCTATGGCACCTAACTGTTGTAAAACCGATGCACTCATACGTTGTTGCCCATGATTTGCTAATGCATGTGCAACTTCGTGCCCCATTACGGTAGCTAAACCGGCTTCACCCTGTGCAACTTTCATTAAACCGGTGTAAACAACAATTTTACCCCCAGGCATACACCAAGCATTCACAGCGTTATCTTGCACCAATTTATACTCCCATTTGTAATCTTTCAGGTAATTAGCATACCCGTTAGACTTTAACCATTGTTCTGCTGCGCCTTTAATTTTTTCACCTACACGGTGAACCATTTGGGCATCGCTTGTACCTGTAACTACCTTATTTTCTTTTATAAATGTAGAATATTGTTGAAACGATGATGCAAATAAAGAACTATCTGGCACAAATGCCATTGTTTTTTTTCCCGTAAAAGGATTTGTTGCACACGAAAGCACTAAAGCTGCTATTGCACATAATGTGATAACTTTTTTCATAAAACTTTATTCTTTAATCATTTAAATTTTTCTAAAAATATAAAATATTCCCAAGAATACCTTTTAACTTTGTGTGTAAATTTATGAAATCATGACTAAAAAACAAGCAAAAGTTTTACAGGTTCCTCAATACATTAAAAACACCTCGCGCGTGTTAGGTATGTTAAATAAAAATTTAGCAGCTGCTTTTGCTTTAAAGTTATTTGAAACACCTATAAAGTACAAAATGCCAAAACGTGAACTAAAAATGTTCAACGAATCACACAAATACAAAATAACACTACCAAATTGTAAAAAGGACATTACTGTTTACGAAAATCTTACTGGTGAAAAAAAAGTACTGCTTGTACATGGTTGGAACGGCAGGGGTACACAATTAGTAACTATTGCAAAGGCTTTTAAAGCTTTAAATTATTCTATTGTTAGTTTTGATGCACCAGGGCATGGCAAAAGCACAAAAGCAACTACAAATATGAAAGATTTTATTGAAGCTATTTTTGAACTTAACTCGAAATACAATGGATTTGATGTAGTTGTAGGGCACTCATTAGGGGGTATGAGCATTATTAACAGCATGGGGCGTGGATTAAAAGCACAAAAAGCCATTATAATAGGTAGTGGCAACAAAACAAGCGACATTACTGAAGATTTCTTAAAAAATATAGGTATGTCGCGTAAAATAGCTCCAATACTAACCAACCTTTTTGAACGTAAATACAACGACAAAATGGTAAATTACGATGTGGAACAACACGCACAAAATGTACAAATTCCTGTATTAATATTTCATGATATTAACGATAAAGATGTACCTTTTACAGCTGCAGAAACAATACACAATAAAATACAAAACAGTCAATTAGTACAAACCACAGGTTTAGGACACCGTAAAATTTTAGGAGATGAAACAGTTATTCAAAAAATCATTCAATTTGTTGCCCATTAAAATATTTTGGATATTTTTATGTTTGCAATTAGTTGCTTGTAAAGAACACCAAGCAAACGCACAAAATACTAAAACTATGACAGAAAAAGATTGGAAAACAAAACTAACACAAGAAGAATATTATGTGTTGAGAGAAAAAGGAACCGAAAGACCTTTTACAGGCAAATTCAATAACTTTTTTGAAAAAGGTTCATACGTATGTGCAGGATGCGGACACAAGCTTTTTAATTCGGATGCTAAATTTGATTCTTCATGCGGATGGCCTTCATTTGATCAAGCAATTGAAGGTAGTGTTATTTACACAAAAGATACTTCGCATGGTATGATACGAACCGAAGTTACTTGCGCAAATTGTGATGGCCATTTAGGACATGTTTTTGACGACGGGCCTAAAGAAACTACTGGCACACGCTATTGTATGAACTCGGTTTCGTTAAAATTTGTACCTGCAAATTAATTTAATACAACATCTTAACTTCTTTTAAATTATAACACATTAAATCGTCATTTTCTAGTTGCACAACCAGCTGTCCATGACGATTTACTTCTTTTATAATACCATTAAAAAGTCCTCCTACTTTGTTTTCAAAAGTACTTACCATATCTTTTCTAAATAAATGCTCGTGATAAAAACGCCATTCCTTTTCACTTATATTTGCAGCGTTTAATATAGCTTCTTTTAAAAATGCAACTATTTTTTGCAACAATTCTTCTTTATTAATTTCGATACCAAACTGATTTAAAATAGATGATGCCTGCGGAAAACCTTCAAAATCGGTTTGATTTAAATTTATTCCAATACCAACAATTGCCGAAAAACTGCCAGATGATTTAATAGTGTTTTCAATTAAAATACCAGCAATTTTTTTATTAACTGCCAAAATGTCGTTTGGCCATTTTACCCAAATATCTGTTAAATTAAAAAAATACAGCGCCTTTAAAACTGCATTTGCAACCATAATATTAAGCGTAAACAAATGTTCAATTAACAAATACTTTTCACTAACATAAACGCTAAAAGTTAGGTTATTAGCACCTTGGGTTACCCAACTTGCCCCCATTTGTCCCTTTCCATTGGTTTGTACATCGGCCCAAACAACTGTAAAATCAGAAACTGGGTGATTAACTGACAGTTGTTTTAAAAAATTGTTTGTAGAAGGTGTGGCACTGAGTTTGATTAAATGCATTATAAATAGTATCTTTAAGACAAAAATAACTTTTAAGACGATACAATTTGATAAATTTGCAATAATAAAGTACAAAATACATACATGAACGAAAACAAAAAGAACAACGAAGCTTTATTAGCTTTGATTATTGAAGGTATAGAAAACGTAAAAGGAGAAAATATTACTATTTTAGACTTAAGAGCTATTGAAAACACTGCTTGCGATTATTTTATAATTTGCGATGGAAACTCTAACACACAGGTTAACGCCATTTCAGGGTCTGTACAACGCACCGTATCTAAAGAACTAAAAGATAAACCTTGGCATGTAGAAGGCACAACCGAAGCAAATTGGGTTTTAATGGATTATATAAACATTGTGGTTCATATCTTCCAAAAAGAAACTCGCGAATATTACAATATAGAAGACTTGTGGGGCGATGCCAAAATTACCCAAGTTACTTCTAACCAATCAACCCTATAATTTATGAAAAATCCCGTAAATAACAAGCCCAAGTACAATCCTTGGATGCTGTATGCAGGTCTTATTTTAATACTTTTTGCAATATCATTTACTACTAGCGGTGGAAGTTTGGGCGACGGAAAAACAATTAGTCTTTCTAAATTTTATCAATATTTAGATGGTAACCAAATTGAAAAAGTTGTTTTTAACAATACATCGGCTCAAATTTTTATAAACGATGCTGTAAAAAGCACAGCAGAACATAAGAAAAATAATAAGCCTACGTTTTTAAGCGATTTATCAACAGGACCAGATTATACTGTTGAAATTGCAAATAAAGACTTGTTTGAAGAGCGTTTATCACAAGCCTTAACACAAGGTAAAATTAAAGAATTCACAACAGAAAGAGAGAGTAATTGGGGATCTATCTTGCTATCGTTACTACCAATTATTCTAATCCCTGTTGTTTGGATTTTTATGATGCGAAGAATGGGAGGCGGCGCTGGAGGCGGCGGAGGTCAAATTTTTTCTATTGGCAAATCTAGAGCACGTTTGTTTGATGAAAAAAACGATACCCGCACAACATTTAACGATGTTGCCGGATTAGAAGGTGCAAAAGAAGAAATTCAAGAAATTGTAGAATTCTTAAAAAACCCGCAAAAATACACCTCGATAGGTGGTAAAATACCAAAAGGAGCCTTGTTAGTAGGTCCTCCAGGAACAGGTAAAACCTTATTAGCAAAAGCGGTTGCTGGTGAAGCACAAGTACCTTTCTTTTCACTATCTGGTTCAGATTTTGTTGAAATGTTTGTAGGTGTAGGTGCATCGCGCGTACGTGATTTATTCAAGCAAGCAAAAGAAAAATCGCCAGCTATTATTTTTATCGATGAAATTGATGCCATTGGTAGAGCGCGTGGAAAATCAAACTTCTCTGGATCAAACGACGAGCGCGAAAACACATTAAATCAATTATTAACCGAAATGGATGGTTTTGGAACAAACACCAACGTAATTGTGTTAGCAGCAACCAACCGTGCCGAAATTTTAGACAAAGCATTATTGCGTGCTGGACGTTTTGACCGCCAAATTTATGTTGATTTACCAGACGTTAATGAACGTAAAGCTATATTTGAAGTACATTTAAAGAAAATTAAAAAGATTGAAAATTTAGATGTAGAATTTCTTGCAAAACAAACCCCAGGATTTTCAGGTGCTGATATTGCAAATGTTTGTAACGAAGCTGCACTTACTGCTGCTCGTAAAAACAAAACAGAAGTTGACAAACAAGACTTTTTAGACGCAGTTGACAGAATTGTTGGCGGTTTAGAAAAGAAAAACAAAATTATTACACCCGAAGAAAAATACGCAATTGCTATACATGAAGCTGGTCATGCAACAGTATCGTGGTTAACCGAACACGCAGCGCCATTAGTAAAAGTAACAATTGTTCCGCGTGGTATGAGTTTAGGTGCTGCTTGGTATTTGCCAGAAGAACGCCAAATTGTTCGCACTGAACAAATGTTAGATGAAATGTGTGCTACAATGGGCGGTAGAGCTGCCGAAAAAGTGGTATTTAACAAAATATCAACTGGGGCTTTAAGCGATTTAGAAAAGGTAAATAAACAAGCCCGTGCAATGGTTACCATTTATGGTTTAAACGACTCATTAGGTAACATTACATATTACGATTCATCGGGTCAAAGCGAATATAATTTCTCTAAACCTTATTCAGAAGAAACAGCAAAATTAATTGATAAAGAAATATCAACTTTAATTGAAGGGCAATACCAAAGAGCTATTGATTTGTTAACCGAAAATAAAGATAAATTAATAGAATTGGCTAACTTACTTTGTGAAAAAGAAGTTATTTTTAGAGAAGATTTAGAAGAAATTTTCGGTAAAAGACCGTTTCAAACAGTAGAAACAATTGAAACTACTTCAGAATCAAACACCGAAGTTATTTAAAACGAACATTTTAACACAAACTATAAAAACTTGGTTTAACACACTGTTAAACCAAGTTTTTTTTTATCTTTGAACTATAATGGCCCTTAAATTCTATTTTATTAGCCAATGAATATATTTAAAAAAATTTTTAGTAGTTTTTCTTCTTCGCATCAAAACAAAAATGACGAGGAAAGTAAATACTTGCCTGAAAAAGAAATACCCGTAGACGAGCAATTCACTCATAATTTTAAAAAAAACGGAGGTAAATTTTTGTATTGTGAAAATGAAGAAGAATTAGAAGAAAACTTTATTAGCATTTTACAAGAAAACGATTGGTTTGAAATGGAAGCACTAACTTTTGAAAAAGAGTTGTATCCTTTTTTAATCGAAAATAAATTAAACTATAAAAATCCTACAAATCCAGTTTTTTTACTAACAAGTTGCGAAGGCTTAATTGCCCAAGATGGTTCTGTTTTACTTTCATCAAAACAAATATTTCATCATAAACCTAACGATTTACCTAAAAATATTATTGTAGTTGCAAAAACAAGTCAAATTACTCGTACAAAAAGCGATGGCTTAAGTGCTATAAAAAATAGGTACAAAAATGAAATACCAACAAATATAACCACAATGCAATGTTTTAAAGAAAACAAAAACGACGATTTTTTGCAATACGGTATACAACCTAAAAATGTGTATTTGTTGTTATTAGAAAATTATTAAGATGAGTGAGGTTGTAAAACGCAGTATTTCGGGTATATTATACATTATAGTATTGGTAAGTGCCTTACTTTATTCTAAAAACACATTTATTGCATTATTTTTATTTTTTTACGTTATTGGGGTATATGAATTTTGCAAGCTTTTTAAAATTAATTTAGTTTTAGGTTACGTTTGCGCTGCTTTTTGGGCAATTTCTTATATTTTTTTAAACAATACAGCCTATAACAACGCTTTTTTAATTGTTTTACCATTTAGTATTTATTTACTTTACGGTTTGTTTACAAACACTAACTTTATAAAAAACAATACTTTACAAAAACTATTACACTTATCAGGTTATGTAATATTACCCTTTATTATTATCACCCAACTACCCTATTTTTTAGGCCAATACACACCCGTTTTACTGTTAAGTATCTTTATAATGATATGGTGTAATGACACTTTTGCTTATATTTGTGGTAAATTATTAGGTAAACACAAATTATACGAAAAAATATCGCCAAAAAAAACAATAGAAGGTTTTATAGGCGGTTTACTTTTTACACAACTTGCTGCTTACCTATTATTTATTTATACAAAGTTAGATTTATCGTTAACATTTTGGTTACTAATTGGTTTAGTGATAAGTTTTATTGGTACGATAGGCGATTTAGTAGAATCTAAATACAAACGCTTAGCTGGTGTTAAAGACAGTGGTGCTATAATGCCTGGTCATGGTGGTATTTTAGATAGGTTAGACAGCATTTTGTTTGCTGCACCGTTTTTATTTTTAATTTATAAAATTGTAATGTAATGTTTCATAAAGAAGGCGCTAAAATAATTTTATTTTCACTTTTAATTGCTGTAATTGTTATAATTGGGGTTGAATACTTAATTTCAACACCTTGGATTATAAAAACCATACAAATAATTACGCTACTTTTGTTAGTAGTTGTTTTACAATTTTTTAGAAATCCAAACAGATCCATCCAAAACATATCTGATCATTTAATATTAGCTCCGGTAGATGGAAAAGTTGTGGTTATTGAAGAAGTTTTTGAACCAGAATATTTTAAAGACAAACGCTTAATGGTGTCAATTTTTATGTCGCCAATTAACGTACACGTTACCCGTTACGCATTAAATGGTATTGTAAAATACAGTAAATATCATCCAGGTAAATACTTAGTAGCGTGGCATCCAAAAGCTAGCGAAGAAAACGAACGCACAACAGTGGTAATAGAAAACCCTGTTTATGGCGAAGTAATGTATAGACAAATTGCGGGCGCTTTAGCTAAACGAATTGTGAATTACGCAAAAGTTGGCGAAAAAGTGTACCAAGGAAACGACGCTGGATTTATTAAATTTGGTTCTCGTGTAGATTTATACCTACCGTTAGGTACTAATGTAAATGTGGTGTTAAATCAAAAAGCACGTGGTAATAAAACCGTTATAGCAAACAAATAAATGAATAATAACCTAGATTTTTTGTTTACACAAGCTTATGAAAAAGCTTCAAATACAAAGGTTCTATTAGCGCCTGATATTAGGTTGCGCTTATATGCCTATTTTAAACAAGCTACTTTAGATTATTCACATAGTTTTGTTCATCAGGATATGGATTTAGTTCGCGGTTTTAAATTTAATGCATGGACACAAGTTTCGCATTTAACTCAAGATCAAGCTAAAAAATTATATATAGAACTTGTTAATTCTTTAAAACTATAACTCGTATGAAAAAAAATATTTTAGTACTTACAAGTGTTTTATCACTTTTTTTAATTGGATGTAAAGACAAAGAAGAACTAATAGAAGTTGATGTACCAAGTGCAAATGCTACTGAAACAAAAGCATCTGTAGGTGATCCAAAAAGTGTTGTTGCAAACCAAGGTGCTTTTCAAATGAAAGGACTAAATTATGGTTATAACGACTTGGATCCGTATATGGATGCACAAACGGTAGAAACTCACTACAGCAAACATCATCTAGGTTATTGCAATAAATTAAACGATGCTGTAAAAGGTACTCCTTTAGAAACTATGTCTATTGAAGAAATTTTACGTGACTTAGATTTAAAAAATTCTGCTTTAAGAAACAATGCAGGTGGCTACTATAACCACAATATTTTTTGGGAAATTTTAGCTCCAAAAGCAGGAGGCAAACCTACTGGTAAAATTGAAGAATTAATTGTTAAAGACTTTGGTAGCTTTGATGCTTTTAAAACGCAATTTACCGATGCTGCTAAAGGATTATTTGGTTCGGGTTGGGTTTGGTTAGTATATCAAAACGATGGTACTTTAAAAATAACTACAACCATAAATCAAGACAACCCTTTAATGCCTAATGCTGAAATTAAAGGATATCCATTAATGAATTTAGATGTTTGGGAACATGCATATTATTTAAAATATAAAAACGACCGAGCAAAATATATTGAAAACTTTTGGCAATTAATTGACTGGAGTAAAGTAGAATACAGAATGTCTTTAATGCAACAATAAAAAAAATCGCAGTTTAAAATTTAAACTGCGATTTTTTTATAAGCTATATAAATTTTTTAAGGCGTCTTGTAAACTTACATACTTAAAAGTATAACCTAATTTTATTATATTTTCAGGTTTTACATGTTGACTACTTAACACCAAGGCAGCTTTTTCACCCATTAAAATTTTTACCAAAAAATTTGGAATATTAGGCAACCAAAATGGTTTATTTAATTGATTAGCTAAGGTTTTTAAAAAATCATTTTGTTGAACTGCATTTGGAGCAACAACATTAAAAACACCTGGCTTTTGCGTAGTAATTAATTTGTATAGAATTTGAACAACATCGTGATAATGTACCCATGACATCCATTGTTTGCCGTTTCCTAAATTAGCACCTATCCCTTTGGAAACTACTTTATCTAATTCGTTTAAAACACCATGCTTTTTAGATAATATCAATCCAAAACGTACAAATGCATTAGCTATACCTAATGTTTCAAAATTTTTATTAGCTTGTTCCCATTGTTTACAAACCATTGCTAAAAAATCGTTACCAAAATCTTGGGATTCTTCTGTAAAAATAAAATCTTCACTGCTTTTATAAATACCAATTGCCGATGCGTTTATTATATAATTAACCTGATGATTTGTCTCTTTTAAAGCTTTAAACAAGGTGTTAGAACTAGATAATCTACTTTGTAAAATTTGGTTTTTATTGTATGCGTTCCATTTACAATTAATGGAATGTCCGGCTAAATTTACAATTACATCTACCCCAATTAAACAATTATTATCAATTGTGTTTTTTTCAGGATTCCATAAAAATCCTTGATAGTTTTTATTTGTATTGTTTATTTTTTGTTTTGAAGTAGTTACATAATGAACCGTACAATTATTTTGTAACAAAAAAGCAGTTAATGCACTGCCAATAAATCCGGTAGCACCTGTAATTAAAACTTTCATTTTATTTTGCTTTTATAGTCCATTCAAAATCATACGTCCCTACTTTATCTCCAGTTTCATCAAAACCTTCAGATCGCACCCAAAATGCAACCCCTTCTTTTGTGTTTAAAGCCATTTGAATTTTTTCTTGAATCATTAAGCCTTCTACACATTTAAAAGTAATTAAACCTGTTGCCTTTTTTGTAAAGTTAGATTTTTGATTTAGCACTAACATTGAAAATTTTTGCTTACTATCTTTAATAGCTTTCATAACTAAAACGCCGGTTGTAAGTTCGGCACCCATGTTTTGAACAGCAAAATACATTGATTTAAACGGATTTTGATTAAACCATTTGTGTTTAACTTTTACTTCGCAACTTGCGGTAGATATTGACGATACTCTTACGCCTGAAAAATAAGCCGAAGGCAAATTTTTAAGTAAATACAGGTTTAAATTTTTGGTATTAAATTCCATAATTCATCTAGCTTTTACGCTAATTTACAAAAAAAACTAATCCAATAACGGAAAAACCAATTGTTAAATAAAAGTTAATTTTAAGTACTATGCAATACAAAGTACATGCTTTTGTATATATCTTTGTTATATCAAAAATACAACACAGCAATTTTCAGATGTATCAAAAAACACTTAATATGCATAAATTAATTTGAATTGTTTACTTAATACTTACAAAACGATACATCTGTTTAATTGCAACTAAAATATAAGTTCTATGAATATTGAAAACACAAAAGCGCAAATGCGGAAAGGAATTCTAGAATTTTGCATTTTATCTGTTCTAAAAGAAAAAGATTGTTATACATCAGAAATTTTAGATCAACTTAAAACCGCAAAATTATTAGTGGTAGAGGGAACTGTTTACCCTTTACTAACCCGCCTAAAAAACGACGAATTACTAAGTTATCGTTGGGAAGAATCAACATCTGGACCACCCAGAAAATATTACAGGCTAACCGAGCAAGGCAATTTATTTTTAAATGAATTACAAGTTACCTGGAAAGAATTAAGCGAAGCCGTTAATATAATTACAAACAAACACAGCCATGAATAAAACAGTTACAATAAATATAGCAGGACTTGTTTTTCATATTGATGAAGATGCATTTAACAAGTTAGATTCGTACATTAATGCTGTACGAAATTCAATACAAAAAGAAAGCGAAGACGAAATTATTTCGGATATTGAAGCACGTATAGCCGAACTTTTTTCGCAACGTATTGATCCGCAAACAGGCGTAATTCGTATGAACAACGTTGATGAAATAATTGATATTATGGGTAAACCCGAAGATTATATTATTGAAGACGAACCGCAAAACAATATACAATTTACAACAAATACAAAGGGTTATAAAAAAATGTATCGCGATAGCGAAAAACGTATTTTAGGTGGTGTTTGTTCGGGCTTGGCTCATTATTTTAACATTGACCCTGTTTGGATGCGCATAATATTTGTATTGCTATTCTTTTTATATGGTGTAAGTATTTTGGTTTATTTTATTTTGTGGATAATTATTCCAAAAGCTGTTACTGTTGCCGATTTTTTAGAAATGAAAGGCGAACCTGTAAACATTTCAAACATTGAAAAACAGTTTCGCGAAGGTGTTTCAACATCGTATCAAAAAATAAAATCTACAGGTAATACAGCAGCCGATACCATAAAAAAAATAATAGGCGTTTGTTTTGTTATTTTTAGTTCAACAGCTTTGTTTGGAAGTTTTTTTATACCCGTTATTTTTTATTCAAAACCCATGAATTTTGCAAACGAATTTGTTAATTATAACGAAAACGTTATTGGAATACCCTTTTGGGCCATAGGTTTAAGTTTGTTTTTAATGTGTGCTGTACCGTTTATTATACTTTTATTGGTAGGTATAAAATTATTAAATAGCAAATTAAAACACATAGGTTGGGTTTCGGCTATTCTTGGCTTTATATGGTTAATTGCAACATTTATTTTTGCTTTTGTTATGATTAATATAGAAATTGAAGATGATAAAATTAAAGATTTATTAGATGATAATTTTGAAACGAAACTATCAAAAACCGAATTGGTATTAAAAGAAAATGATACTTTGAATATCTTTTTTGAAAAAGACCAACGCATTTATTCTATAAACGATACCATTGAATTGGGCAATAAATACAGCGAAGTAAACGATATTGATGTTGATATACTTGAATCGAACACAGGTAAATCCTATATTGAAATTGAAGAAAACTTTTTTAACAATAATTTACTGAATATTAAAAAATTAGGTAAATTTAATATCGATATAGAAACAAATAAAAATAGTAATACTTTAAATTACAATTATTCAATAAAAAGTGATACCTTAGTACTTTCAAAAACAATTTTAATTACGTTAAACGATTTTACTGAAGACTCTAAAGTGCGCATTAAAGTACACATTACACCAGACAAAACAGTTAAAATTAACGGAAATGATAAAGAGTACTTTTGGAATTTAAACGTTGAAAACGGTAAAAATTATTACAAATTCAACAATAACGGTGAATTAGAAAACACAAATCAATTATAAACTAAAACTTAGGGCTTATGTTTTATTTAATATTATTAATCGGTCAAACAATTATTGATCTTATAAAAAGCTTGTTTTAAAAAAATGAACGCCTTCTTTATGAAGGCGTTCATTTTTTATCAATCAATTGTATTTTACCTGAAAAAGTATCAAAAACATTTCTAAAAATGTAAAAATATGTACCTTGCGGCAATGGTTTGTTGTCTTTATCTTGACCGTTCCATTGATTGGTATAACCATTTCCGTGTTCATAAATTAAATTGCCGTGTTTATTGTAAATTTTAAGTTCGTTTATTTTAAAAATATCCAAATTTAAGTTATCGTACAAACCACTTTCGTTTAGTTTTAATTCTTGCGGAATAACACAATTATTTACTTGAAAATGTATAATATTATTTGCTAATTTATCATTCCCTAAAACCCTAACCCAAATAGTAAATGGAAAAGTAGGTGGTTGGTAATTAACGGTATTTTTAATTTCGTTTAAATTTTCAGTGGCATTAAACTCGGTTTCATAAAATTTTAATTGCACTTGGTGTGTATAATCATACAATTTACCTAACAAAACAGTAACCAGATTTAAATTTACAGCTTTGGGATTATTTTGGTAATTACAAATATTTAAAAGCTCATTTAATGTACCAAAAGGTTTGATTTGTGCAGTTAGTTTAAAAGAAGTAAAACTTGTACAACCATTTAACTTATTTACAGCTCGTACCCAAATAACATTTTCTGTGAATGTGTTTACTTGATATTTATTTATTTCTACAATTGCATTTGTGCCGATTAATGCGTCTTTTTTAGATTCGTGAAACGTAATTAAAACATTTGTTTCATTACAAATTTCTTTGCTTATTTTTAGTAAATCAAAAACAACAAAACCATTATTGTTTGTATCGCATAAAACTAAATCGTTTACTTTATTCAATTTTGGCGTTATAATTAACTTTGTTTTTTTGGTTGCAATATTATTATTTTCGTTTATTTCAATAAGATTTCCCATACCTGTTCCGTTGTCATCTATAACAGCTGTTAAAACAAAATCATTAGGTATATTTTCTGGTATTGTAAGCATTACAAATCCTTTTTGCGTTTCTTTAGGCTGTAGACTTGCTTTGGTAGATGTTGTTCCCAACAATATTTTATCGGCATAAAAAGCAATAGGTACACTTGGTAAAAGGCGTGTATTACCTTTATCATTAAAAACAGAGTAATTAACTTTAATAATTCGGCTATCGCACATCACTTCAACATCGTCAATAGTCATACTTGCATCGGCAAACAAACTATTTAAGGCAACAGCAATATTGTTAATAATTACTAAATCTTGTTGGGTTTTTATTTGAACAGAAATTTCGGTATCGCCAAGTTCTAAAAAATTTCCAACATTATAATAATCTAAATCCATGTTCCACAAATCTGCCAAACCAGTGAAACTGTTAGTTCCGTTAAACGCATTATTTAAAGGGTTTAAAGGTGCATTACTTATAATTTTATTGTTGATTTTTAATTCTTCGGCAACAGCTAAATCTTCATCGCCTTCCCATGCTAAAAAACCAACTTTAGCATTAGTAACATTAGTAACATTTAGTCCGTTTAAAGTAATTAAAACATTTGCTCCGGTATTATCAACAAGCTGAAAACCATCGTAAATACTTACTACTCTGTTTAAAAGTTGAGCATCTTCATATACAAGAAAAATAGACCAACCTGCATAATTACTGCCGCTTGTACAATACGGTGCAATTACATTTGTTAAATCAAAATTACTTAATGTATAAATAGCAGAACCTGTAGCTTTTACAAGATTTGTAACATTAGCAAACGCGCCAAAAAAAGGTAAATCACTTGGCCCAATTGCTGTAAAAGTACGTTCGGCTTTAATTTCGTTGCCGTTTAACTGCACTTGTAAATCGGCTTGTGATAAACCGCCCGAACCAGACCAGTATAAGTAAGCTGCAATTATTTTTTGATTAGGTTGTAACGTTAATTTTGCGTTAGATTGGGTTAAAACCGTACATGAATTGTTAGTACCATTTGGTAAACTGTTCATGGTATTCCCTATCATTAAAAAATCATAAGGACCTGTAAATTGTTTAAAAATTTTAATAGGCTGCCCAAAACCTTGTAAACCAAAAATAATTAGTAAAAATTGTAGTATTTTTATCATTATTAATTGTTTGGATAAAAATACAAAAAAAATAATACAAACGTTTAGTTAAGTGGATACTCTATAACTTTTACATTATCTGTTTTTACAAGGTACATTACTTTTCCTTGGTTTTGAACGACTAAAGTATCTTTTGTTGGCACTAATTTATAAGGAATTTGATATTCTAAAATATTTTGATAATTTTTAGTTTTATAGCTTGATTCAAGAACCGATTTTATAAACTGATTTTCATTAAACCAATAATGTTGATCTGATTTATTGTAAAAAAACGAATCGTCATCGGTTGTTTTATTCAAAAACTTTAAGTGAACTGTATCTAAATACAAAATATCGTTTGGTGCCAAACCAACGTTTCCTTGCGAAATACCTATATTGCTATTATCAGCAAATTCATTAACAGGGTAAACTCCTTTTAATTGCCAAAACCCCATTAATTCTGATGATTTAGGCATATTTTTATACTTATTTAAAGTATCTTCAATTTCGTTACTACATCCTATTAACAATAAAACTGATAGTAAAAACATTATTTGCTTCATACCTATTTTACTTCTTTAATTAAATAAATATATCCGGTTATAGTTTCAAAAGGAGTGCTAAAAACGTAATAATAAGTGCCTGTTGGCAAATCTTTACCGTTGTTATCTTGCCCTACCCATTGGTAGGTATATCCTTTACCATGTTTGTAAACTTCTTTCCCGTATCTGTTATAAATTTTAAGATAATCTGGTGCATATATACTTAAATCAAATCCATCGTTGCTTCCATCAAAATTAGCAGAAACACCTTTTTGAATAGGGCAATCTTTTGTTAAATTTACGTGTAATTTGGTGTTATTATTCTCTTCATCAATTTCGTAAACTATACCCTTTTTATTTCCTGTATCGTCTACCCTAATTTCTAAATCAAAACGGTATCCAAATTTTTCAGGAATATTTAATGTTGTTGAGAAGATAGCATCATTGCCCTCTGTTATTTCTTGTGTAGTTTGATCACGACCTACCAATTCATCGTTAATATAAAATGCAATAGGCGTTTGAGCTTTTAAAGGATGATTTCCTTTGTAATTACCAACTGTATAATCTATATCAACTGTTCGTGTATGGCAGTAGTTTTTAAAATTATTTGCTTTTATGGTTGCGTCGGGAAAAACACTGTAAACCGATAGCACAATAGTATTAAAAAGCACAACATCGGCAGCTGTTGTTACTTTAATATCTAAAACGGTATCGTCTACTTTTACAAATGAACTTAAATCGTATTGATCCAAATCCATATTCCACATTTCAGTAGAATT
Organism: Myroides sp. JBRI-B21084; assembly: GCF_030545015.1. Taxonomy (GTDB): domain Bacteria; phylum Bacteroidota; class Bacteroidia; order Flavobacteriales; family Flavobacteriaceae; genus Flavobacterium. Next base: position 947,442 of record NZ_CP120653.1, on the reverse strand, counting down.
TGAATACGTATTAGTACAATTAAAAGCATTATTTGCAGGATTTAAGGCGTTTGATACTATTAAGTTATTAATCCGTAACTCTTCGCCCGATGCTAAAGTAGCATCACCTTCCCAAGCTAAGAACGATATTTTTGAATTTGCTGCATTGGTAATTCTAAATCCGTCTAATACAATATTAATATTAGGATTATTGCCTCCTAAATTTTCAAATCCATCGTAAACAGCAACCAAATTATTTTCAATATTTTCATCTTTGTAAACTACAGTAATAGACCAACCTACGTAATTTCCTCCACAGTATTTAGCTATGTGCTTTCTTAAATCTAAATCGCTTAAATCATAATCGGTTTCACCAAATTGTTTAACAATATTTGTTACATCGGCAAAAGCAGAAAAGTACGCATATTTTTCATCAGTACTAAAAGCTAAAAAGTTAGTGCGTTCTGCTTGTACCTCAATGTTGTTTAACTTAACATTTAAATCGGCTTCTTTAGGATTACCAACCCCAGACCAATACAAATAGGCTGCAGCAATTTCTTTTGTACCTGGAATATTTAAAGTTGCAGATGATGAAGTTAAAATATCGCACAAATTAGCATTACCGTTTGCTTGAACATTAAGGGTATTACCAAGCATTGTATAATCATAACTACCGTAAAACTGCTTGTACAAAGAAATTTTTTGTGAAAACACAAATTGAGTAACGAATAAAGTTACAACTAAAAGTAAATTTTTAAACATTTTTTTTGGTTGATTTAAATATTTGGCAAAATTATTAAAAAGACATTATTTAGCAACATTTTAAAAAAAATTAGACCATTTTTTTAAAAATTTCATTAAACCATTGTTCTTCTTTTAAAAAGAGCATTTCAATTGGTAAATAATACAATTGATTTTTAGGCAGATGATTTTGCAAACGCATATAATCTTTTTCGGTTGTAATAATTTTACGACCGTTTGCTTTTTTAATGATATTTTTTAAATCTTGTTCAGTAAAAAAATGGTGATCAGGAAAAGTTAAACAATCCATTTTATTACAATTTAAATACGCATAAAAATATTCGGGTTTTGCAATACCAGCTACGGCTATAAAATCATTTTTTAAATTGCTTATTAAAATTTCTTCATCATTATTTGTAACCGAATGATGGTAATTAATTGTAGAAAAGAAAATACGATCATTAGCAATAGTTATTTTCTTTTTTATTTGAAGCATTTCTTGCTCTGACAAATTTTTAGGACATTTAGTAACCACTACTACATTGGCTCTTTTTACCCCTGATTTACATTCGCGCAAATTACCCGCAGGCAAAACCAAATCGTTATAAAACAAATCATTGTAAGCGGTAAGCATAATGTAAAAACCTGCTTTTATTTTTCGGTGCTGAAAAGCATCATCTAACAAAATAGTTTCAGTATTAGGCAAATACTCTAAAATTTTAGTTACACCTTCAACCCTATCAGCATTCACAGCTACATTAATATTTTTAAATTTAGAATGATATTGAAAAGGTTCATCTCCAATTTCTTCAATTGTAGTAGTATCCTTAGCCAAATAAAACCCTTTACTTTTACGTTTATAACCACGACTTAAAACAACTAATTTTCTTTCAGCAGATAGCAATCGCACCAAATATTCAACCATTGGTGTTTTACCCGTTCCGCCCACCGACAAGTTTCCCACAGCAATAACAGGTAAATTAAAAGCTGTTGATTTTTTAATTCCTTTATCGTAAAAAAAATTACGCAAGCTTGTTATAGCTGCATAAATCAACGATAACGGTAATAATATTTTGCGGAGGTCTTTCATTTACAAAAACTTTGGTTTAAAATGGTAAACGAAATTAACGATTATTTTTATCTTTGATACAATTAAAAATTAAATTGTGAAAGTACATCAACTTATCCCTATTTTAGAAGAAATGGCACCAACGGCTTTTGCCGAAGATTTTGACAACGTTGGATTACTTGTTGGCGATAAAAACTCTGAAATTACAGGAATTTTAATTTGTCATGATGCTTTAGAAACAGTTGTTAACGAAGCTGTTGAAAAAAACTGTAATGTAATTGTGTGTTTTCACCCTATTTTATTTTCAGGTATAAAAAAAATAACTGGTAAAAATTATGTAGAACGCGCAGTTATTAAAGCTATTAAAAATGACATTGCAATTTATGCAGTTCATACAGGTTTAGACAATCATAAATTGGGAGTTAACAAAATTTTGTGCAATGCTTTAGGGGTAACTAACACTAAAATATTAATTCCCAAACAACATTTTATATATAAACTAACCACTTTTGTACCTAAAAACAATCTAACGAACGTACAAAAAGCTTTATTTAATGCGGGTGCAGGTGCAATTGGCAATTATTTTGACTGTAGTTTTACATCAGCAGGCGTTGGATCGTTTACAGGCAATCAAGATAGTAATCCAGTTATAGGAAATAAAAATGTATTCACCGAAGTTGAAGAAACAAAACTTGAAGTTACTTTTGAAAAACACCTACAAAACAATATTTTAAAAGCATTGTTTGAAAGTCATCCGTATGAAGAAGTTGCTTATGAAATAACAAAACTTGAAAACAATCATCAAAATATTGGTTTAGGAATGATTGGCGATTTAGATACCGAAACTAATGAAAAAGATTTTTTAATTTTTGCTAAAAATAAATTACAAACAGGTGGTATACGTCATTCAAATTTTCTAAATAAAAAAATAAAAAAAGTAGCCGTTCTAGGTGGCTCAGGAAGTTTTGCAATTTCGGCAGCAAAAGCACAACAAGCCGATGTATTAATAACCGCCGATTTAAAATATCACGATTTTTTTCAAGCCGAAAATCAAATTTTATTAGTCGATGTTGGTCATTTTGAAAGTGAAATGTATGTAAAAAATTATATTTTTGATTATCTATTGAAAAAAATTCCTAACTTTGCAATTATTTTATCAAGCATTAAAACAAATCCGGTTAACTACCTATAAATATGGCAAAGAAAGCAGAAACTGTTGAAGAAAAATTAAGAGCGTTATACGACTTACAATTGATTGATTCAAGAATAGACGAAATTCAAAACATGAGAGGTGAATTACCCCTTGAAGTAGAAGATTTAAAAGATGAAGTTGCCGGACTTACTATACGTTTGGAAAAACTTACAAACGAAGTTGAATCAATTGAAGGACAGATTAAAGCTAAGAAAAACGATATTGAAACGCATAAAGCTGCAATTAAAAAATACACAGAACAACAAAAAGACGTTCGTAACAACCGAGAATTCAACTCTTTAACTAAAGAAATTGAATTTCAAACGTTAGAAATTGAATTAGCTGAAAAACATATTAAAGAATTTAAAGCTTCAATTGAATACAAAACGAATGTTATTGAACAAACTTCTGAAAAGTTAGAGCTTAAAAAAGTACATTTACATCATAAAGAAAATGAATTAAATGGTATTTTAGTTGAAACTGAACGTGAAGAAATTGCATTAACTGAAAAATCTGAAGAATTTGCATCTGCAATTGAAGACCGTTTACTAAATGCTTATAGAAGAATACGAAACAGTGTTAAAAACCGTTTAGCTGTTGTTTCAATTGAACGTGGCGCTTCTGCTGGTTCATTCTTTACCATTCCACCGCAAGTTCAAGTTGAAATTGCTGCTCGTAAAAAAATTATGACAGACGAGCACAGTGGTAGAATTTTAGTTGATGCTGCTTTAGCTGCTGAAGAAAGAGAAAAAATTGATACAATTATCAAAAATTTAAAATAAATTTAAGCCTCTATTAAAAGAGGCTTTTTTTATGACGTTTTGGAAAAACATAAAATATAAATTACTTACAAAAGGTTTTGGGTTATACATTAACTCCTTGCACTATTTAAACGCAAAATTTGCGGCAAATACTGCATATACCTTATTTTCTGTACCTCGTGATGGCGTTTTAAAATCGTTACCCACTTTTTTAAGTTCAAGCGCAATGCAAAAGCTCAACTTTAATCAATACCATATTCAAACATACGAATGGTACGGTACAAAAGAAACCATTTTACTTGTACATGGATGGGAAAGCAATGCTAACAGATGGCAAGGGGTAATTCAATATCTAAAAAAATTAGACTACCGCGTAATTGCACTCGATGCACCTGGCCAAGGTTTAAGCAGTGGTAAAGAATTAAATGCCGTATTGTACAGCAAATTTGTAAACGAGGTTTGCAATCATTTTAAACCACAATTTATAATAGGTCACAGTTTAGGCGGAATGACAATGCTGTACTACCTAGCAACCTACCAACCTAACTTTATTAAAAAAGCAATATCTTTAGGTGCTCCCAATCGCTTTTTACGTATCACCGAAAATTACAAGCAACTTATATCACTAAGTAACAAATCGTACCAAGGTTTTCTAAACGAATTTTCAAAACGTTTTTCTATGAAACCAGAAAATTTTAATAGCAGCTCATTTATCGATTCAATAAAAATACCATTAGGAATTATACACGATAAAACAGATACTGTGGTTCCATATTCCGATGCTGTTGAAATTATATCTAAACATAATTATATTCCCCTTTACACAACAGAAAACTTAGGACATAGTTTGTATGACGAAATCGTTAACCAACAAATTATACATTTTTTAGAAAACAACTGCTTTAAATCGTAATTTTGCAAAATGGAACAAGAAGGAAAAAGAATAAATAAATTTTTATCAGAAGTAGGTTATTGCTCGCGTAGAGAAGCCGATAAATTATTAGAACAAGGCAGAATTACTATTAATGGTAAAATTCCAGAATTAGGCACCAAAGTTACCCCTACCGATATTATTCATGTAAACGGTAAATTAATCACTTCAAAAGAAGATCCAAAAATATATTTAGCACTTAACAAACCGGTAGGAATAGAGTGCACAACTAATCAAACTGTAAAAGGCAATATCGTAGATTTTGTAAACTATCACGAAAGAATTTTTCCTGTTGGAAGGCTCGATAAAGACTCTGAAGGATTAATAATTATGACAAACGACGGTGATATTGTTAACAAAATACTTCGTGCACGTAACAATCACGAAAAAGAATATATTGTTACCGTTAACAAAACCATTACCGACCGTTTCATTGAAAGAATGAGTGCGGGTGTACCTATTTTAGATTCTATTACTAAAGAATGTAAAGTAGAAAAAATAAGCAGTACCACTTTTAGAATCTTTTTAACACAAGGTTTAAACAGACAAATACGTCGTATGTGTGAGTATTTTGATTACGAAGTAATTGCCTTAAAGCGAATCCGCATTATGAATATTTCGTTAGATGTACCAACTGGTAAATATCGTGAAATTTCGCAATCCGAAATGAATGAATTAAACCGCTTGATTAGTGAAAGTATTAAAACCGAAGAAGGAAGCTTGCCTAAAATAGCTAAAACTTCTGAACATAAAAATCAAGAACCAAGTAAAACTAGAAAAGAATTTAAAAAGAAATTCCCTGAACAACGCCCTTTGCGCAACGAGCGTAGAAATAGAAACAATTAATCATACTTTAATCCAGCCCATTTCGGTTGGATTTTTTTATCCTAAGTTAAGTGTTTTACATTTGGGCAATCCCCTCCACTACGTTGCGGGTCGGGCTCTCGCGAGTCGCTTTTGTTTTTTAGCAAAAACAAATAGCTCCAACAAACGCTCCATCCCTATTGCAGATTGTTGATTGTATTCAATAGATTGTAAAAAAATCAGTGGTAATTAGTGCAATCTGTGGTAAAACAAAAAATCCTCATCATTACTGATGAGGATTTAAAAAAAGGCGACGACTTGACCAAAGGGACACGCCGCACCTATAAAAAAAGAAAACCCCAATCTTTTCAGATTGGGGTTTTACTAAAAAAAGGCGGCGACATACTCTCCCACATTAAAATGCAGTACCATCTGCGCTATCGGGCTTAACTTCTCTGTTCGGAATGGGAAGAGGTGAGCCCCGATGCTATAACCACCTTAAGCTTTTGGTTTATTACACTTGTAACAAACTATTTTGTTAACATATTTTCGATACTTTTTGTAGATTATTTCAAGTTTAGTCTTAATACTAAATTCTCAATATTATTTTTATAAAGCAATTCCTAGAGCACATAAGCTTACGGGCTATTAGTACTACTTGACTATGACATTACTGCCTTTACATCTGTAGCCTATCAACGTTGTCATCTTCAACGACCCTTTAAAGAAATCTCATCTTGTGGTGGGTTTCGCGCTTATATGCTTTCAGCGCTTATCCCTTCCCAACGTAGCTACTCAGCGATGCACCTGGCGGCACAACTGATACACCAGAGGTTAGTCCAATTCGGTCCTCTCGTACTAGAATCAGATCCACTCAAATTTCTTGCGCCCACAGTAGATAGAGACCGAACTGTCTCACGACGTTCTGAACCCAGCTCG